>JAZNBX010000020.1:0-10711 GCA_045587265.1 Acutalibacteraceae bacterium
CTAAAAACAATGGACTATTTTGGCTTGCTTCCACGCTTTTTAACCAAGTTAAGTCCGTTCCACGGTTCATTCTTTATAACCTCAATGGGCTCTCTTGGTATTCCACCAATTTTCCATCATCTATATGATTTTGGTAACCTACCTGTTTTCCTTTCTTACGGTGCTAAATATGACGAATACTCAATAGAGAAAGATGGTTCAGTTGCAAAACACAGATACATTGATTTTAACGTTGTTACTGACGAGCGTATTTGTGACGGCCATTACTATGCATCGGCATTTAAATACTTAAAGAGTGTCTTGAAGAATCCTGAGGTTCTAGATAATCCACCTGAAAAGGTTGTAGAAGACATAAAATAGTAAAAGTTAACGGTGAGTTAACATTTATCTTAAAAATTACGTGTATGATATAATAGGGTGTATGAAATGCAGACGAAAGCACTAATTATATTGAATCCTAATTCGGGACTTAAAGCGGGGAAAAAGCACCTTTCAGATATACTGCAGATTTTTTGCGAAGCAGATTGGATTTGCGATGTGTTTATTACCTCCAAAAGCGGAGATGCTAAAACAGTAGTTGAGGAAAGAGGGAACTCTTTTGATACTGTTGTGTGTATCGGCGGAGATGGCACGTTTAACGAGGTTGTATCGGGTGTAGTTTCGGCACAACATAATGTGTCAATCGGATACATTCCATCGGGCAGTACTAACGATTTCGCGAACAGTCTGAAGCTATCTAAAAATATGCTTACGGCAGCTAAAAATATCGTTAAGGGCAGTGCTAAAACCTATGATGCATGTGATTTTAATGGAAGAACATTTACCTACGTAGCGTCATTTGGTGCCTTCACCAAAGCCTCCTATGCAACACCGCAAAATGTTAAAAATGCGCTAGGGCATTTGGCATATATCCTTAGCGGTATAATTGAGATTGGAAAAATTAAACCGATTACTTTGAAATTGATTGCAGATGAAGAAGAAATAGAAGGCGACTTTATATTTGGTGCAGTTTGCAATTCAACCTCCTTGGGCGGTGTTTTAACTTTGGACGAGAAAGTTGTTGATATGAACGATGGTATGTTCGAAGTTTTGCTTATTAAATCTCCTAAAAATATTGCAGAATTAAACGACTGCATCGTTGCTTTAACCACCCAAGACTATAATAGTAAAATGCTATACTTTAAAAGTTGTGATTCTGTTGAATTTCTATTACCTAAAAAGGTTGAATGGAGTTTAGACGGAGAGTATGAAAAAGGTTCTAAAAATGTTAAAATCAAAAATTTGCATAATGCTATTAAATTAATTACAAAATAATTAAAAAAGCGTTCGATTTATAATTTTATCGAACGCTTTTTTGCATAATTATTACCTAAAATAACTTGGTTTTTGCCTTTTTGCACAAATTAATATATTCATTTTAGGGAAATTTTACAAAAATAAAAGTGTACAATAGTTTTTGTTGAAAAACATATAGTTAAATGCTATAATTAATTCATAAAACTATGGAGGTTTTTATAATGAAGAGAATATTATCTTTGTGTTTAGCTTTGTGTATGCTCTTTTCAACCTTAGCATTGCAGGTTTTTGCTGAAGGGGATGTAGTGGGACCTTATGGTAGTACTAATGGTGAGGTTGATGATAATCTGTCGGATGCTGGCCCTGTTTTTGATAAAAAGTATGCAGTTTCATTTACCGACTTCGAAGGCCTGAGCGCTACATACGACAATGGTTTCAAAATTTTTGATAGCGATATTTCGGAATACAATTCTGTGTTTTATGTTCCTGCATTATCGGGTTCTGCTGTACCCCATGGGATTTCTACTAAGTACAATTGGGAAGGCAAAGAACACACGCTGTTTTCTGAGCAACTTGAGGTTGGAGAAAAGTATCTTATTTATTTTGATTATTATTCAGTACCATCTAATACCGAAAAAGATTATGTGTTTAGCTTTACGCCAAAACATGATGCTTTTTCGTGGTTTAACGGTCAAGCCAATGACCATAGAATGCACACTGAATATTTCTCCGATAGTAAGTGGCACACTCAACGTATGGCTTTTACCGCTACTACTAATAAAACAGACATCAAACTCAATACTTGGGGTTCTGGCGTAGAGACATATATAGATAATTATCTTGTTATGGAAGCTGCGGAAATCGTTATAAAAGATACTACTAGTCTCCTTGAGTTTGAGCCTGTATCTAATAATTTCGCTATTACATCTGCTTATCTGTCCAATGATGTAACGTATATGGTTGCCAAAGGCGATAATGTTAAATTTAAAATCAATGCACCTGCATATATTTCGTGCGCAGTATTTGATGGTGATAAGGAAATTAACGCCAACGAAGATGGTATTTATTCTATAGACAAAGCTACCGATGATATAACTGTTGAAGCTTCCGTTAGCAATGCTAGTTTAACAGATGCAATGAATGACGTTGCTATAACGAATGAGAACGATGTATATGTACCTTTCGGAAGAAGCGTTTATTCGTTAGCAGACGATTTCTGTTCAGTTGATAAGTTCACAAGCACAAAATCGCTAAAGGCGATAGATTCGTCTAATCAAAAAGTTAGCATCGATAGTAAGCTAACCACTTCCAATCAGATTTATTATCAGTTTGGTGATATAACGTCTGAAAAGTTCAATGTGAAATTTCAAGGCGATGCTGATGAAAATGGAATGCTTTCCGTTACTGACATTACGTCCATTGTTAGTAGATTAGTTGATGGTACCGGCGCTGATAAATTTAACGCTGTATATGACTTTGATGCTAATAACAATGTTAATGTTACCGATATTGTTAATATAAGAAAAAGTATTTTAGACGAACCATTTGACACCCGTGATGCTGAGGCTGATATAATAGTTAAATCCGGTGTCGACCTTGATTTTATTGAGTTTGATAAAGGCGTTTATAATTCGGGTAACCAAGCCGCAGTAGCAAATGTTATTCGCAAAGCTATGCGTGGTGAAGAAGTAATCCTTGCCGCGTTTGGCGGTTCAATTACCGCTGAGGGTAATGCAAGTGAAACTCCCGTTGCTGCAAGCGGAATTACAACAACATTAGGCACCGATAGTTATAGCGATGTAATGTTGAACTGGTTTGAAAGCACCTTCTCAAAATACGGGGCAACCTTCAAACTTATAAATGCAGGTATCGGCGCTACTGATACCCCTTATGCAATTCATCGTATGTATGAAGATGTTATGAATGCCATCCCCGACAAAAAACCAGATATGGTAATTTACGAGTGGGCATGTAATGACGATAAAGCCGACTATAAGCAAGGCACTTTTGAAAATGGTGTCAGAAAGTTTTTAGAAGAAGATGTTGCAGTCCTAATCTTTAGTTTTGACAATAGAGCAAGAGGCGGTACACAGTATAAACAAGAGCCTATTGCTGATTTTTACGATTTGCCACTTCTTTCTTATGGTGATTCATTTGGCACTTTAACTGAATGGCAATATCTGACCAATGATGGTACTCACCCTAACAGTGTAGGTCACGCTCTTGCAGGTACTATTATTACAAGATACCTAAGTGGAATTTATAATAACATTGATAAGATAGGTACCGTTGTTCCTGAAATCCCTGAGGAAACTTATCACGCCGATGGTAACATATATGGTGAAACAAGTATCGCAAGACTTGCAGATATAGCTGATGGTAAAATTCCTGGTGTTAGAATAAAATCTCCAGGTTCGTTCGAAAGAGAGACAACAACTAGATCCAAGGGTAACAACGCATCCTATAAGCATGATAACATTGTTTCATGTAATCAAGAGTACTATGGTTACACTGCTCGTCAGAATGAGGAAGGCGTTTATGAACCATTAGAGATTGAATTTGATGATGTAAAAACTGCATTTATCTTGATGGATAGATTTAAAAATCGTTCTGATTGTAAATTTAATGTTTATTTAGACGATGTTCAATTAACCTGCCCTTATGGTAGTTTTACTTGTTCCATAGGTGACGCTAAAGATAATATGCAGATAGAAGATGCATATTTTTGGGTTACTTCCAGAGTGTTCTACAACCCTGAACCTCAAAAGGTAACACTAAAAATAACACCCGATTTAGGTGTTTATAACCCTGAGCAAGCTCAAAAACTTGTAAGATTATTTGCAATATTTATTTCAAAATAAATAAACAGAAAATCCGCCGATACTTCGGCGGATTTTTTAGTAGATATTTGACTGTTTTTTGCTTAATTCTATTATCAGTAGAGTTTTGAAAAAGGATTTTTGTTCATTTTCACAAAAACGCCAACGCGTTTTAGGATAAAACAACAAAAATGAAATTGTGGTTACATATATTATTGAATATTCTATGGCTAAATGCTATAATTTAAGTGTAAATAGAACGGAGGTTACGTAATGAAGAGAGTGTTATCTTTATGCTTAGCTTTATGTATGATTGTCACAACATTTTCGTTGCAGGTTATTGCCGCAGGTGATGAATTGGGACCATATGGCGGCTCGAATGGACAGGTTGATGATAATCTGTCAGATATTGTTCCTTCTTTTAATAAACAATACGCTGTAGCTTTTACAGATTTTGAAGGATTGAGTGATTCGTACGCTGACGGTTTTGGTATCATTGATAGCGGTATAGAAAAACGTGATAGTGTGTTTAAAATTCCTGCTATGACTGGTTGGGCAACTCCTGGTACTGTTAATACTCAGTATTCATGGAATGGCAGTACATTAACCTTGTTTTCTGAGCCGTTGACTGTAGGAGAGAAATATATCATTTCTTACGATTACTATACTGTTCCTTCAACAATTTCTCCCGCAAAGGCGTATAGTTTTTCTCCAAAACACGATTTTTTCTGGATTGGCGATGACCATAGAAACGAACCCCCGGCGTATAATGATGGTTTATGGCGCACTGTTAAGATGTGTTTTGTAGCTGACGTTAATAAAACCGATATGAAAGCTAATACTATGGGAACAGGGGTTTCCTCATACATAGATAATTATCTTGTAATGGAAGCAGCCGAAGTTACTCTTACTGATGCATCGGGAGTTGTTAAAATAACATCAATTAACGATACCCTTGTTGAAACTGCTCATGCAGGCGACCCACATGATATTAAATATATGGTTGCTAAGGGCGACAAACTAGAGTTGAAGGTTGATGCACCATCAATTGTTGCGGTAACGGTAACTGTTGGTGACAATGAAATTGAGCCAAATGAAGACGGAATTTATGTAATAAATAAAGTTACTAGCGATATTTCTGTTGAAACTTCTGTTAACAAGTCTTCTTTGAATAAAATGTTAAAGAACACTGCTATTATTGATGACGATGATAACATTTACATTCCATATGGCAGAACTGTATACACTTTAGCCGATGATTTCTATCAGATAAATGGTTACTCCACCACTAAAACTTTAAGTTGTTTGGATTCATTTGAGCTGGATTTAGATATTAACAAAACACTTAGTGTAGACGATAAGATTTATTCGAAGTTTGGTTATATTGAGTCAAATAAGTTTAACGTTAAATATTCTGGTGATGCTAACGAAGACGGAAAAATTTCTGTTACGGATATTTCATCTATTGTTGGCAGATTGGTTAATAACAACGGCGCAGATAATTTTAGCGGTCTATATGATTTCGATGCTAACAAAAATATAAATGTTACCGATATCGTTGGTATGAGAAAGATCATTTTAGGTAATAGTTCTGACTCTAGGGATATAGAAGCAGACATAATCGTTAAATCAGGTGTAGAACTTGATTTCATAGAGTTTGATAATGGTGTTTATAATGCTGGAAACCAAGCAGCTCTTGCTAATGTTATTCGCAAAGTTATGCGTGGTGAAGAAGTTATTCTTGCTGCTTTTGGCGGTTCAATCACGGCAGAGGGTAATGAAGATGCTATGCCTGAAGACAATAGTGGAATTAAAACTACACTTGCTGCTGATAGTTATGCTGATGTAATGTTACATTGGTTTGAAAAAACTTTCTCAAAATATGGCGCAAAATTTACACTTATCAATGCTGGTATAGGTGCTACGGATACACCTTATGCTATACATCGTATGTATGAAGACGTTGTTAATGCTATCCCCGGTAAAAAGCCTGATATGGTTGTGTACGAGTGGGCATGTAACGATAATACTGCTGAATATAAGCAAGGAACGTTTGAAAATGGCGTTAGAAAGTTTTTAGAAGAAGATATTGCGGTTTTAATTTTCGCATTTGACCAGGTTTTTCATGATGGTACGCAAAAAATGCAAGAGCCTATAGCAGACTTCTATGATTTACCACTTCTTTCATATAATGATGCCTTGGGTGCTTTGCCTAAGTGGCAATATTTAAGTAAATCTGACGATAGAGTTCATCCAAACCGCGTTGGTCATGCACTAGCAGGAACCATTATTACTAGATATTTAGGAAAAATACTCAGTAATATAGATAGCATTAGCACTGTTGTGCCTGAAATCCCTGAGGACACATATAATGCAGAAGGTGCTATATATAATGATACATTTATCGCAAGACTTTCTGATATTGAAGCAGGTAAAGTAGATGGTGTTAGAATAAAATCACGAGGCTCATTTATTAAAGATACCTCAACTAGAATATTTGATAATGATGCAAATAAGGATTATAAAAACATTGTCTCTTGTAAAAAAGAGTATTATGGTTACGATGCAGTACAGAACGAAAGCGGCGTATACGAACCATTAGTTATTGAAGTGGATGATGCAAAAACTGCATTTATCCTCTTTAATAGATTTGATAATCCTTTGGGTTGTAAATTTGACGTCTATGTTGATGAAGTTCAGTTAACATGTCCGTATGGTAGTTTTACTTGCTCTAAAGACGGAACAAGTGATAATATGCAAATTGAATCGGGATTCCATTGGGCTACCTCAAGATTATTCTATAATCCTACACCAAAGAAGGTAACAATTAAAATTACTCCAAATTTGGGTGCGTATAGCGACAATCAAGGTACTGGTAGAAGACATGTGAAATTATTCGCTTTGCTTCTTTCAAAATAAAATCATAATTTCCGCCGAAACTTCGGCGGAAATCCTTTTAAGGCGGCGTAATTTGTGTTAAATAACGATTTAAAAATATTAGAAGAAAACACGATTAAATCAACGGGCGTTGTGGTTGCAGATGCTGATTTTGAAAATGGTGTTTTTAATGTTGGCAATCGCTCTAAAATCATCGAGATTATGCGAAAAGCAATGCGTGGAGAGGATGTTGTTTTGTGTTGCTTTGGAGGCTCAATAACGGCAGGTGGCAATAAAAACGCCGAGCCTATCGATGAGGCAAATATTAAACACTCACTTCAGCCTCTCGATTATGTTGAGCAGACTAAAATATGGTGGGAAAACCTTTTCTCAAAATACGGTAGCAAGGTTACTATGGTAAATGCAGGTATGGGCGCTACAGATACGCCTTATGGTACCCATCGCGTAGTAGAGGATGTTTTGCCATATAATCCCGATTTGGTTATTATGGATTGGTGTTGTAATGATAACACCGCATTACACAAACAAGGCACTTACGAAAGTCTCATAAGAAAGTTTATTAAAGCCGATATTGGCGTTATTTTGTTTAGTTTTGACCAAGTATATCATTGTGGTACACAAAAAATGCATGAGCCGTTATCACTGCATTACAATATTCCGCATTTATCATACTACGATGCTTACGGCACTAATGAAAAATGGGAGTATCTTACAAATGACAAAGTACATCCAAATAGAGTAGGACATACCCTTGCTACCTTGATAATTACACATTATTTAGGAGAAATATATTCTAATATTGATAATATTAATGATGGTGAATTTTCTTTAAGAGAAGATACATATCACGAAGACGCAGAAGCATATAACGGCGCATATATTGCAAGAATAAGCGATATACTCGACGGTAAAATTGACGGCGTTAAAATTACAGATTTAGGCTCATTTACTGCAGATAGTGAAGAACGTACGTTTGTGTTTAAAAAGTATCTTGGTTATGTTGCATATTCGAATGATACAGGCGAGTTTAAACCATTAGTAATAGAAATTGACAAATGTAAAACTGCATTTATTTTAATTGCGCGGTCAAATGGTTTTGTGAATGGCCGCTTTGATGTTCTTATCAACGATAAAAAGGTTGAGGATAAAGACGGAACCTTTAATTGCTCGATAGTAAATAGTGTAGATAATATGCAAATTGAGTGGCAATATCATTGGGCAACTCAAAGGGCTTGTTATTTTAAGGATGGCGAAAAAGTTACTATGAAAATTATGCCTAAAATTCCTGAAAAACAAGAAAAAGCGTATGTAAAACTTTATGCACTATTGTTATCTTAAGGAGTTGCTATGGAAAATATACTTGTAAGTGCTTGCTTATTAGGTGAAAACTGTAAATACAATGGCGGTAATAATTTATGTAATGGACTGCAAAAACTACGCTATAAATATAAATTTGTTCCAATTTGCCCCGAAACATTTGGCGGTCTTAAAAACCCACGCGAACCTGCAGAGATTTGTGGCAGTAGGGTTTTGTTAAGAAACGGGGAAGACGTTACTAAGGCTTTTTATGATGGTGCAGAAATCTCCCTTAAAATTGCTAAAGAGCATAACTGTAAATATGCTATATTAAAAGAGCGAAGTCCTTCTTGTGGCGTTAATTTTATATATGACGGCACGTTTAGTAATAATGTTATTGATGGAAAGGGAATAACCGCGAATTTGCTTTCTGAGAATGATGTTACACTTTTGTCTGAAAATGAAATTGACAGGTTAATAAAATAATAAAAGCAACAAGGGTTTCGCCTTGTTGCTTTTTTGTTAATTTGTTATTTCGGGTGTTATAGTAACTATTCCGTTGCCAACGTGGTATGCATAAGCGTCAAACGCATCATAAGTTGGCGCGTATTTACCGCTAGCATTGGTTGTAACTAATACATATTTACCGCCTTTTTCGGTTTCTGCATAACTCGCAAGACAATTGCCGCCTTCGTTAGTAAAACCTGTTTTACCGGCTTTAATAGTTACAGTTTCGGCTTCGTTTCCATACATAGTAGAAAACATTGTGCTGTATAATTTTATACCATCGGGGTGTTGTTCCGTTTTAGCGGTTGTATAGTCAATTGCAGAGAGTATTTCATAGCATTTTTTGTTGTTGATTGCATAGTTTGTTATGAGTGCCATTTCGTGTGGGGTAGTATAGTGGAATTCATCGTGTAGGCCGCTTGTGTTCATAAAGTGGGTCTGTTTAAGTCCCATTTCATTGGCCTTTAAATTCATTAGTTTAACAAACTCTTTTTCGCTACCTGCAATGAGTTCTGCTAATGCAATTGTTGCATCTGCGCCCGAGGGTAAAATAGCACCATACAGAATATCGTTCGCACTTACGGTTTCACCTGGTAAAAATCCAGCAACCGAGGCTTCCTCGCTATAAAGCTTGTCAAGAGTTTCGGTTTTAAATGTGTAAGTTTCGTTTAGATTATCAATTTCTTCAACTGCAACGATTAGGGTCATAATTTTTGTAAGCGATGCAGGGTATATCTTTTGATTGCTACCTTTTTCTGCAACAATGGTATTATTTTTAACATCAATTAGAATACCATATTGGCTTTGAACTTTAAGCGTATCCGTGTCTTTGGTTCGTGTTGCGTATTTAATTGCATCATTATCGTTCCACATTCCGTTTACAACGTCTTGCGTAAAGTTTGGATTTGTTTCATCCGCGTTACTGTATGCATTTTTGCTTCTTTTATATACTGCACAACGAGATATAATAGCAATCAATAGTAATATTATAAGTAAAAACACACATAACTTGCCAAAAGGGGAAAGTTTGCGTTTAGTATATTTTTTCAAAAAATCACCTAAATTTATTTATTATAATGATTATACCAAATAAAAAGGCAAAACTCAACCAAAAATAATTATTATAATTGAAAAAAGTTATATGTTATGGTAAAATTTATTATATCTTTTGTGATTTTGCATTTGGAGTAATGTGATGAAAAATGTTGTAATAATTGGCGCAGGTCCTGCAGGGCTAACTGCCGCATACGAATTGCTTAAACTAGGTAATAAGTATAATGTTGTAGTTATTGAAGAATCTGATACTGTCGGTGGCATTTCAAAGACAATCAGAACAGGCGGCAACCGTATGGATATTGGTGGCCATAGATTTTTTTCAAAAAGTGATGAGGTAATGAATTGGTGGCAGGATAGAATGCCTTTGCAATCAAGCCCGTCGTTTGATGACCAAATTCTAGGTAGAAAAAAAGAATTAGACCCAAATGGTGCTGACCCCGAAACTGTAGATAGAGTAATGTTAGTTCGCGATAGAGTGTCGCGCATTTACTATAAGGACAAGTTTTTTGATTATCCTGTGTCTTTAAAACCGTCTACTTTGATAAATATGGGCTTTTTTACTACTGTTAGAGCAGGCTTTTCATATATTGCCGCAACAATTAAAAAGCGACCCGAAATATCATTGGAGGATTTTTATATTAACCGCTTTGGTAAGGTTTTGTATGGAATGTTTTTTGAGGATTATACCGAAAAACTTTGGGGCAGGCATCCTAGCGAAATATCTGCTGATTGGGGTGCACAACGCGTAAAAGGTCTTTCTATTAAGGCTCTAATTAAAAATATTTTTCAAAAAATCTTTAAAGTAAAAGAGGTTGAAACATCACTTATAGAGCAGTTTT
>JAZNBX010000021.1:0-37666 GCA_045587265.1 Acutalibacteraceae bacterium
CTACACTATAGCGATAGTCTTCCAAATCCAACACGTTATGCACGTGCATACGTTGTTGTAAATGGTCAGTACATCTATTCAGATGTAATCTGCAATAAGTAAGGAGGGTGTAAGATAATGAAAAAATATGTAGCACCCGAATTAAATCTACTTCGCGAACTCGTAAACGATTTCTGCGAAGGTCTAGAGGCTTCCGTAACTGATACCAAAAACATGGGCTACGTTCAGTTAGAGTCTGTTGAAGACGATATGGAAGAATAAAATATTCTTATGTTAATATAGTAACACCAACAATCACTATATTTTTCTTTACGAGCAAAAAGCACCGCTTAGGCGGTGTTTTTTGTTTGTATAAATAAATTGTGTAAAGGTGTGAGAATTAGTTATTTTTCATAAAAACAAAGAGGGCGTTTTGTGCTTTCTGCTAGCCGAAAACCGCTTAACTACAGCATATTTTTCGCTACTCTACGATTAGTAGATAAGCAAAAATACTTATTGTCCAAGCCATATAGCGAATAGTTTTTTTAGATATCTTAAAAAATCCTCCAAAAGTCTAAAAAATGCCGAGTTACTCTACTATAAGTAGGTTGCAAGAATCTTTAAAAATGTTTAAAATAATAGTATAAGGATAATTGTCTTCATATCTCAGGTTGAGGAGGAAAAGAAATTGAAAAAAATTATTAGTTTTGCTTTAGTATTAAGCATTGTTTTGGGGCTGTTTGCATCTCTTGGATTTGGTGCCTCTGCTACAACCTACACCGATTATACGGTTGCGGGTGTCAACTCTAACAATTTAAACGGCACAGGCAAAGACGCCGCCAAAAGCCTTATTGTTGGCAGAACTCCCGATTCGGCGTATGTTTATAATACTATAACGGTTGACGGTACAATTGCACCAACAAACGGGCCGTTGGCTTTTGAAGCAAAACATGATGAAGTTGCAGTTCTTACCTCTGCTACCGACTTTACTACAGACGGCAGATTGTTCCCTATCACTATGCTTGCATATACATACGATATGTTTGCTAACTGGACTCAAAGGTCGGGTACAGGCACAATTACCGAGATTCTGGATAATGAAGAAAACCAATGGGTTCAGATTAACTACAACCTAGATGGCGAGGCTGCAATTAACACCGTTGTTTTCGGTGCTATGGCTACTAGTTACAGCGTGCAGATGCCTGGCCATTATAAGATAATTCTTTCGGATACCGAGGATGGACTTTTAGACCACACAAAAGCCAAGGCGGTTATTGATTTAGATGCAAAGAAAAATGAAACCCTTAAAACCAGCCGCCACACAGTAACACTTAACACACCCGTTACTGCTAAATATTTTGGTATTCGATTTATCTGTATGTTTAACGAATCATCGGTTGGCTCTGTAAGAACATACAACCAGATGTATACAAACCGCATTAAGCATTTAAGTATTTATGGCGAGTACACCACCCCCGCCATCATATCTCAAGGTAGTGCTGCTACTGCTTCTTCAACCGATACCGAGGGCAACATAATAGAGGGCATTACCTCTACTGCTACTGCGGGTTATGTTGGTAATGGCGACGAATCGGGCGACTATGCTATTGGGGGCGTAAATCTTGCCACTGCCGGCAGCGGCATGGTTGGCAACAAGTATTACGAGTTCAAGGGTTGGTATTTGGGCGACAGTAAGGTTTCCGATGATGCTACTGCTGACTATTATATTACAGGTAGCGAAACCGACCTTAATTTCGTTGCAAAATACCTACAAACTTATAAACCTTTTACCGATTATACCGCAGCTGGCGATAACAGTAAGTCGGTAGCAAATGCTGCAACAAGTTTGCTTGCCAATAAAACACCAACCGCGGGTTATTACTACAACGGGCTTGAAGGCCATCACAATCTGGCAAAAACTACAGAGCCTGCTCAATTTGAACTAAAAAGCACTGCCGTAGGTTTAACAAGCAGTAATCCTACTAATGATGATTGTGGACTTTTTGCAGACCTGAACCTTAGTTGGTATATGTTTAAATCCTATAATAGCGAAAATAAGGTTTCTGCTATTATTAACGACGAAACAAAACAATGGGCTCAACTTAACTATAAATTAGATGGAGAAGCTACTGTTTCTGAAATTAGATTTGGTAACTTCCGTGGGTCGTATCATTGGCAATCCTCCAGCCATTATAAACTCATTCTTTCGGATACCGCCGAAGGTTTGATGGACTTCAACCTTGCTAATGCGGTTATCGATGTTGATATGGATAAAGACACATCTTTAAAGGCAGGTATGCAGGTTGTAACTCTAACATCTCAAGTAACCGCAAAGTATGTTGCTATCCGCTTTATTTGTACTGCTAACAGTGCAATTATAGGTCAACCTATTAGCAATATGTATACCGACCGTATGAACTACTTTGGCGTTCAAGGTACTTATACCGAGCCCGTCAAAGCAGAGGTTAATATAGAAACAGAATTCGGTGTGCCATCTAATTTAGTAAGTAAGGACGAACCCGTTTATGTTGGCGGAGGCGATGCAAACGGCAACTATATCGCAGGTAGCGTTAAGGTTGTAGCATTAGCCGAATATCAAGACCGCGAAAACGTATTAGAGTACATCTTCAAGGGCTGGTATAATGGTGATGCGCTAGTTTCTTCCGATGCAGAGTACGTGTACGATCTAAAGCGCGGCGACGTAACCTTTACCGCTAAATACGATGTAGTTCCACTTGTTGAAAAATACACCATTATTTTTGAAGACGGTGTACACAACGAACTCGGAAAACTTATAGTAAGACACGGTCAGCAGCTTGATACCGACCTTGTAAATCAAATCGTTGTTAAAGATTTTTATGGCTATAATGTTTTAAGAGATGGCGACGGCAACGTTGTTTGGACCGAGGCTATTGATAACATAATCGTTAGCGATATGACCTTTACCGCGCTCTATGAGGCAAGAGATGACCTTAAAACCGAGGTTGCGATTTACGATGTAGATAAAACCATTCTACATAAAGGTACGCATGATTACGATACGGCTTTCGTTTTATCAAGTCCAAATGCTAATAGTTGGCTTGATGCAGACGGCAACGTTTTGATTGTGGGCTCAAGCGGGTATCTTTACGCTTGTGGCGAAAAAATAGATATTTACGCAAGCGAAAAAACTGTAGTAGCACCCGAGGTTGTAATTGTTGGCAAGGTTAATGAAACAGATAAAGGCTTCTCGGTATTTGCCCACATCAACGTAGAAAACTTTACCGAGCGTGGAGTAATCTTTGCAAGCAGTAAAGCAGGCGCTACTAAAGACTTTACTTTAGAAGACGCGAAAGACAATACCGACAACTACAGCATTGTAGAAATCAATAGTAACAACATAGGCTTCAACGACGCTTGGATTGAGTTTATGGCAACACTTAACTACACTGATAACCCAACCCGTTATGCACGTGCATACGTAAAGGTTGGCGACACATATTATTACAGTAATATTGTAATTAACAAATAAATAAACACAAAAAAGCACTCTGGGGCTAACCTAGAGTGCTTTTATTTTTTATATATTATTCGCCGAGGACGGATAAATATCTATCGCCGGTGTCGGGGAGGAGGACTACGATGGTCTTATCTGCTATATCCTCGCGCTTTCCAAGTTCTGTGGCGGCATAAAGCGCTGCACCTGCGGATATACCGCAAAGTATACCCTCTCGCTTGCCCAAAAGTTTTGCCATAGCGTAGGCATCCTCGTTAGAAACAGGCAAGATTTCATCATAAATTTTAGTATCAAGAACCTCGGGTACAAAACCTGCGCCTATACCTTGCAGTTTGTGTGGCCCAGGCTGTCCACCCGTTAGCACGGCAGAGTCTTTAGGCTCAACACCGACTACCTTAATATTAGCCTTTTTCTCTTTAAGGTATTTACCAACACCGCTAATAGTACCGCCCGTGCCGATGCCTGCTACAAAGTAGTCAATTTCGCCGTCGGTGTCGCGATATATTTCGGGTCCCGTGGTTTTATAGTGAGCATCGGGGTTTGCAGGATTTACAAACTGACCTGCAATAATGCTATTTTTATATTCTTTGTGTAGGCTTTCTGCCTTTTGGATTGCGCCACTCATACCAAGACTGCCGTCGGTAAGCACAAGTTCTGCGCCAAGAAGTTCTAAAAGCATTCTACGTTCCACCGACATAGTATCCGGCATAACGATAATAAGGCGATAGCCTCTCGCCGCACAAACAGAAGCGAGGCCTATTCCCGTATTGCCCGAGGTTGCCTCAATAATCACGGTGTCGCTATTCAGTTTGCCCTCTAGTAATGCCTCATCAAGCATATTAAGTGCAACGCGGTCTTTAACCGAACCTGCGGGGTTAAACGACTCAACCTTTGCAACAATTTTTGCTTTAAGCCCCAGTTCACGTTCAATGTTATTAAGCCTTAAAAGAGGAGTGTTGCCAACAAGTTCTGCGGCAGAGTTGTAAATTTTAGCCATACCATTCTCCTTAGTTTTGGTATATGTAGTATATGCGTTATTTTAAGAGATAATCCATTTTATCTCTGGCAATTTTTAAACCTTCGTCGCCCACAAGTTTTAGTTCTTAATAGCCAATTAGTTTACCTTCAAAAAAGCAAAAGAGGGCTTCAAAAAACGAAGCCCTCTAATTCGATAAATTATTTTACGATTTCGCCGAAGGCTTTGCCTGGAACTGCGGCAGCATTTGCTTCATCGGTATCAATGTGCATTGCAAGAGCATAACTGTCAGATGCGCGAACAACAACGTCACCGTAGATGGTGGTTCTGCCGTCGGTAGCGATTTTAACGTTAACGATTTCGCCATCGGTTACACCGAAATCTGCAGCATCTTTGGTGGTCATATGTATATGACGTTTTGCAGCGATAACGCCCTCGGTAAGTTCAACCTCACCGCAAGGACCAACAAGTTTGCAAGCGCCAGAGCCTGCAACGTCGCCCGACTCACGAATAGGAGCCGCTACACCGATTGAACGAGCATCGGTAAGGGAGATTTCAACCTGTGTTGCTTTTCTGCAAGGACCAAGGATTGAAACACCGCTCAAAGTTTTCTTAGGACCAACAACGTCAACACGCTCTTCGCAAGCGAATTGACCTGGTTGAGAAAGGTCTTTTTTAGGGGTAAGTTTGTAGCCTTTGCCGAAAAGAATCTCCAAATGCTCCTCGCTTACGTGTAGGTGTCTTGCTGAAATTTCAACTAAAAAGTTCATTTTATATTTCCTCTTTTCTAATATTTCAAGCCAAATCACTTAAACTCAAATCAGATTTTTGAAACAAGGATTTTTCGTTGTGGCATCGTTAAAATACTCGTAAATCCAACAAAGGATTTACTGCGTTTTATGCCTCGCACACCAAAAAATACTTTGTTTACAAAATTCGCAGACCTTAAAGGCTCTTTAACGCAGTTTGGTTAAAGTAATGATAATTGCGTATATTCACAACACATCCCTTTAAGGCTGTTAGCGTTTAATTTCTTTGGCTAATTTTACTTTATTATTCTTCGTTATCAGATTGTTCTTCGGGGATGCGCTCGGCGCGGATACGCTCAATACGGCGTTCTTCCATTTCTTCAACGGTGAATTTAAAGCCTTCTGCCTCAATTTCGGGGCGCTCATCCTCTCCGGGAATACGGCCAAGTTCCGACATAATGAAACCGCCAAGTGTATCATACTCGCCCTCGGGCAAAGTAATATCTAGTGTTTCGTTAACCTCCTCAATATCGGTCATACCGTCAAAGTTAAAGAGGTTGTCGTTTACCTGCTCGATTTCTTCTTCCTCGTTATCATACTCGTCCTGCATATTGCCAACGATTGATTCGAGTAGGTCCTCAATAGTAACTATACCTGCGGTTGAGCCGTATTCATCCGAAACGATAACCATCTGCAAATGCTTCTCGGTCATTTCATTGAATAGGTCGCCACAGCGTTTGGATTCAGGGATAAAGTAAGCCTCGCGCATTACCTTTGAAATCTTAAAACTAGATGGAACAGACTTACCTATATATTTAAGTAGGTCTTTTACATATATAATACCGCGAATATTGTCAAGTTCGTCCTCATAAACGGGTATACGCGAATAACCCTCGTTAAGCGCAACCTTTACGATTGTTTCGAGTGAATCGTTAATTTCAACACACTCAAGTTCGGTGCGGTGGGTCATAACGTCTGCCGCAACAATATCATCAAACTCGAAGATATTGTTAATCATTTCCTTTTGGCTTTCTTCTATAACGCCCTTTTCCTCGCCCGCATCAACAAGCATACGGATTTCTTCTTCGGTAACAACGTTTTCGTCTGCATTTGGGTCGAAACCGAAAAGGCGCACGATAAAGTTGGTTGAAAAAGAAAGGAAAAGAATAAACGGCTTCATAGTAGCCTTTATAAAGAGAAGTATAGAAACAACCCTAAAAGAAATCTTTTCAGAGCATTGCATAGCGATACGCTTTGGTGCAAGTTCTCCTAAAACTAGTGAGAAGTAAGAAATAATAATTGTAACCACAACGGTTGCAACGCCTGTTAACCAAGATGGTGTTTCGCTAAAGCCCACAAGTGCGCTAAACCAAACCGATAGCGGCTCTGAGAAAGACTGTGCAGCAGAAGCCGAGGTTAAAAAGCCTGCTAAGGTTACACCAATTTGTATGGTAGAAAGGAATGCCGATGGGCTTTCCAATAGTTGCAGAACCTTTTTAGCCTTCTTGTGTCCATCGTCGGCCATTACGCGAAGTTTATTGTCGTTCAGTGAAATTAGAGCAATTTCGCTCATCGCGAAAAAGGCGTTAATGATGATTAGTACAAGTAGAAGTACAAGTTTTAAAATAATAGATGTGGCAGGATCGGGATCCATTTTACTAAAATCTCTCCATTCAGATAAAAAATACTATTAGATATAGTTATCTAACATACCTATAATATATGCAAAATAACATTTTGTCAATAAAATTTGCGGGCGGATGGTTAATATAAATAAAAATTTTAGCAAAAAACAGTAAAATTGTTAAAAAATTAACCTTTACATATTGAAAGTAAAGTGTTATTATATAGTATGTGAGAAAATGCGTTGTCGCGTTTAGTGGCATCGCACCCGCAATAAACATTTTTTACAGGAGGCAATTAAAACATGGCAAGACAAAAGAAAACCATGGACGGTAACAACGCCGCAGCGCACGTTTCTTATGCGTTTACAGAGGTTGCAGGTATTTATCCTATCACCCCGTCCAGCCCAATGGCAGACTATGTTGACCAATGGTCCGCACAGGGCCGCAAAAACATTTTCGGCACAACCGTAAAGGTTTCCGAAATGCAATCAGAAGCCGGCGCAGCCGGTACAGTTCACGGCTCACTCGCAGCCGGTGCTCTCACCACAACATATACCGCATCACAAGGTCTTCTCCTTATGATTCCTAATATGTATAAAATCGCTGGTGAGTTACTACCTTCAGTATTCCACGTATCAGCTCGTTGCGTAGCTTCACACGCACTTAACATTTTCGGCGACCATTCCGACGTTTACGCCTGTCGTCAGACAGGTTTCGCAATGCTCGCAGAAACTAATACTCAAGAGGTTATGGACCTTGGCGCAGTTGCTCACTTAGCATCTATCAAAGGCCGTGTACCTTTCATCAACTTCTTCGATGGTTTCCGTACTTCTCACGAATTACAGAAAATCGAAATCTGGGATTATGATGACCTTAAAGAAATGTGCGATATGGATGCTGTTGAAGCATTCCGCAAACGTGCATTAAACCCTGAGCGCCCTGTTATGCGTGGTTCACACGAAAACGGCGACATCTTCTTCCAACATCGTGAGGCATGTAATGAGTATTACGACAAAATGCCCGAAATCGTTGAAGAGTATATGGATAAAGTTAATGCTAAACTTGGCACCGACTATAAACTCTTTAACTACTACGGCGCACCTGACGCAGAGCGCGTTATCGTTGCTATGGGTTCTGTTTGCGACGTTGCAGAAGAAGTTATCGACTACTTAACCGCTGCAGGCGAAAAAGTTGGTCTTGTAAAGGTTCGTTTGTATCGTCCTTTCAGCGCCAAAAAACTTTGCGAGGCTATCCCTGCAACTGCTAAGAAAATCGCAGTTCTTGACAGAACTAAAGAGCCTGGTTCACTCGGCGAACCTCTTTATATGGACGTTGATACCGCACTTGCAACAAATGGCGTTAACGCTAAGGTTATCGGCGGTAGATACGGCCTTGGTTCAAAAGATACTCCTCCTTCAAGCATCTTCGCTGTTTACAACGAACTTAAGAAGGACGAGCCTAAGCATCAGTTCACAATGGGTATTGTTGATGACGTTACCAACCTTTCTCTAGAAGAAGAGGCTGCTCCTAACACCGCGGCAGAAGGCACTATCGAGTGTAAGTTCTGGGGTCTTGGCGGTGACGGTACCGTTGGTGCTAACAAAGACTCTATCAAAATCATCGGCGACCATACCGATAAATATGTACAAGCATACTTCCAGTATGACTCTAAGAAAACCGGCGGTATCACCATTTCTCACTTGAGATTCGGCGACAAGCCTATCAAGAGCCCATACTATATCAATAAAGCAGACTTCGTTGCTTGCCACAACCCATCTTACGTAATCAAGGGTTACAAGATGGTTAATGACGTTAAGCCTGGTGGCGTATTCCTTATCAACTGTCAGTGGACTGCTGAAGAACTTGATAAGCACCTAAATGCAGAGGCAAAACGTTACATCGCTAACAACGACGTTCAACTTTACACAGTTAACGCTATCGACTTGGCAGCCGAAATCGGCCTTGGCAAGCGTACCAACACTGTTCTACAGTCTGCATTCTTCTCACTTTCAAAGGTTCTTCCTGCTGAAGACGCTATCGGCTACATGAAGGAAAAAGCCCAGAAGTTTATGAAGAAGGGTAAAGAAATCGTTGAGATGAACGAGAAGGCTATCGATGCCGGTGCTACCGCTTACGTTAAGATTGACGTTCCAGCTTCTTGGAAAGACGCTAAAGACGAAGTAGTAGAAGAAGTAAACGATGGTACAAAACTCGGCAAAATGGTTAAGAACATCATGGAGCCTGTTGGCAAAATGGATGGTGATAGCCTACCTGTTTCTGTATTTATGGACCATGCAGACGGTACCTTCGAGCAAGGCGCTTCTGCACACGAAAAACGCGGCGTTGCAGTTATGATTCCTGAGTGGAATGCTGAAACTTGTGCTAAATGTAACAAGTGCGCATTCGTTTGTCCTCACGCTACAATCCGTCCTTTCGCATTAACTGCTGACGAGGTTGCTGCTGCTCCTGCACAAATGAAAAAGGCACCTAAGCCAATCGTTAAGACCGACTACACCTACACTCTTGCTATTTCTCCGCTAGATTGTATGGGTTGTGGCGTTTGCGTTGGCGAGTGTCCTACCGATTCACTTAAGATGGTTCCTGCTGAATCACAAATGGCAGAGCAAGAAGTATTCGATTACTGCGTTGCTAACATCGACGTAAAACCTGAAACAGTTGCTGTTTCTAACGTAATTTCAAGCCAGTACAAGAAACCTCTACTCGAGTTCTCGGGCTCTTGCGCAGGTTGTGCTGAAACTGCTTATGCACGCTTAATTACACAATTATTCGGCGATAGAATGTACATTTCTAACGCAACAGGTTGTTCTTCAATCTGGGGTGGTCCTGCTGCAACTTCACCTTACACCGTTAACGGTAAGGGTCAGGGTCCTGCATGGGCTAACTCACTATTCGAGGATAACGCAGAGCATGGTTACGGTATGTACCTAGGTCAAAAGGCTGTTCGTAACAGACTTATCGACGAGATTAAAGAAATCGCTGCTTTAGACAATGCTCCAGAAGATGTTAAAGCTACTGCTGCAGAGTATCTTGCAACTGTAGAAGATGGTAAGAAAAACGGCGCTGCTACCGACGCTTTTGTTGAAGCATTAGAAAAATGGAATTGCGGTTGCGCACTTTGCAAAGACGTTCTTTCAAACAAAGAATTCTTATCAAAGAAATCCGTTTGGATCTTTGGTGGTGACGGCTGGGCATACGATATCGGCTTCGGCGGTCTTGACCACGTTCTTGCTGCTGGCGACGACGTAAATATCATGGTATTCGATACCGAGGTTTACTCTAACACCGGTGGTCAGGCTTCAAAGGCTTCTAACATTGGTCAGGTTGCTCAGTTCGCTGCTGCAGGTAAAGCAATTGCTAAGAAATCTCTAGCAGAAATTGCTATGTCCTACGGTTACGTTTACGTAGCACAAATCGCTATGGGCGCTAATATGAACCAGACTCTAAAAGCAATTGAAGAGGCTGAGGCATATCCAGGTCCATCAATCATCATCGGTTACGCTCCTTGCGAAATGCACAGCATTAAGGGCGGTATGGTTAACTGCCAGAACGAGATGAGAAGAGCAGTTGATTGCGGCTACTGGAATATGTTCCGTTTCAACCCTGCACTTAAAGCAGAGGGCAAAAACCCATTCACTATGGATTCTAAAGCACCTACTGCAAGCTATAAAGACTTCCTACTTAACGAGGCTCGTTATTCTTCACTTACACGTTCATCCCCTGACCGTGCAGAAGAACTCTTCGCTAAAGCAGAGGAGACCGCTTTAGAGCGTTACAACCACCTTGTACGCCTTGGCGAACTTTACGGAATTAAATAATCTAACGGTTAAATAATTCTTACCCCGCATACTTTTAGTGTGCGGGGTGTTTTTTTGCATTGTCGCATGCCTTGACAAATTATGTTAATAGTTGTAAAATCAAAATAAGGGGGAAGGCTTATGAAACCGTTATTTTGTTATGATAAAGCAGTTAAAGAGGAAATTCTCACAGGCGAAGAGTTTATTGTAGATAGAATTCCGCAAGAACTTTCCGACGCTATTGATGCCGAAACCGAAAAGGATATAAAAAGGCTTAATAAAGAGTTCGCTCCGCCATTTGCGTTACTTTGCGCAAGTTACATATCGTTTGCTTTAACAATTGCTTTCCTTTGCATAAGTATAAGCGAACTTGTAGAGCAGGGCAAATTTTCTCTTAATACAATCTTGTCCGACTATCTGTGGGTTGTGGCAGTTCCTGTTGTTTTGGTAATTTTGGGATTTGTTTTCCGCCATTATTCCAATAAATTATTTGATAAAAACGACGATTCGGTAGAGGGTTTAAACCAAAGCAACGGTGTTTCACTTATCGAGCAGGCAAATAAGTGCCTCAAAAAGCCGTCCCACACCGAAAGTCTTGAAATTTTGAATATACAGTTTAAAGCAAAGGGCGATGAAGCGCGCCTTATTAACGAGGAAGAAAATATGAGCACCGAAAGTACATTTTTCGACGCTTATGTAGAAAACGATTGCCTTAATTTGATAAACATAAAGGAAAAGTATGCAATTCCGCTAGAATCTATAACGGGATATAGCGAGGTTAAAAGAAAAACTTCGATTTGGTGGCTTGAGGAAGAGAACCCCGACAAAGAGTTTTTGAAAAAGTACAACCTAAAATTTATCAATGATAATGTTGTGTGCAAATACATATATAGCCTAAATATTTTAAAAGACGGCGAGGAATATTGCCTATATCTCACCCCGTATGAACTAGAAAAAGCAAAAGAAATCATCGGCAAAGACCTAGCACTACAATAGAAAAAGCACCGCTTCGGCGGTGCTTTTTAATGTTTATATTTTCTTTTCTAGTAAAATAAGTTGGACGCCGTGGATTCCGTTAAAGGTGCAGGGGATAATTCCGCGCTCTTTAAAGCCTAGTTTTTTATACATTTCACGGGCTTTAAGATTTTTCTCGTTGGTGTCCATTCGCAAGTAGTGGCAACCGTGTAAAAGGGCATATTCTTCGTAAAAAGCAACAAAGGCTTTGCCGAGTCCTCGCCCCATTTCTTGCGGTGAAATTACAAGGGTATGCAGTACCATAATTTCGCTGTCATCGGCCTCGTGTTCCCAGTCGGCACCGTAATATTCTGCAACCTGTATTTGATTTATAACCGCAGTGCCAAACACCTTTCCGCCCTCAACTCCAACAAACAGGTCGCCCCTATCTAGTGCCGCAAGGGCGGTTTCACGTGTTGGGTAAACCTCGCGCACCAACCAATCTTGGTCTTGCCCGATTCCTCTAGAGTGTGGGTGTCGCTATAAATATCTGCAATCGCGTCAATATCCCCTATTACCGCTTTTCTGAAAATCATTTGCCTACATCCTTAAAATAAGATGAAAATATTATATATTATGTTGAGCAGTAGTGTCAACCGCAAGATTTATAATTTCTTTGTTTTGTGATTTTGCGTATTTCACGGCACGAAAAGCACCGCCTGTAGCATTGTTTTGGTAAGCAATAACCAAATCGGCACGGTCTATCATTTTACAATTTCTCACAGTGATTGCATTTTTATAATGTGCAGAAAGGGCTTCATCGCAAAATTCAACTTCGTGATAGTATTTTTCCAAATCTTCAATATTTTTCTTCGGGCGGGCTAGTACCAAAACTAACGCACTATTGCCGTAAGATAGTTCTTTAATTGCTCGCTTAATACAAGAAGCGGCAAGAATATCAAAATCGCCGTTGTTGCCAATTAAAAACTCAACGTATTCTTTTTCTTTGAGTAGACTTTTAATAACGGGTTTTAATTTATCAAAAACTGCTATTGAATTATCTAAGCATCTATGGCCAAAAAGAGCAACAGTAAAAGTTTTAAACATATAATTACACCCTAAAAAATATTATCATATTTTTGTAAATTACGCAAGTGCGTATACGCAACCGCGAACAGTTGCATACAATAACGCTAGAGGTGTATGATATGAGCGTTAAAGATGCAGTAGCAAAAAGATTTATAAATTTATGCAAAGAGAGAAAAATTAAAACAAACGAACTTGCTAATCTGTCAGGGGTTACGCCGTCAACGGCTTACAGTATGCTTGACGAAAATCGTAGAGATATTTCGATTATTACCATTAAAAAGTTTTGCGACGGTTTGGATATTACGTTGGGTGAGTTCTTTTCTGCACCCGAATTTGATGAACTAGATCAAGAAATAAAATAACGTTTAGTAATAATAAAATTACCACTCCAATATATTTTGTTGGGGTGGTTTTTTTGAGGTTCAATTATTATACCGCGCTTTTAGAGGAAGCCGTGCGGATAGAAAAGGACGTTTTTGGTGTACGGGATGAAATACTTGCGCAAAAGCCTCTGCACGATAGGTGGCGGGACGAGATAATGGATAGACTTTTTACAGATTTTCTGCCCCCTATCGAGCGCAGAGACCTGTTAACATTGGTGCAGAATATGGGGTACATAGCCTACGAGGTTCGGGAATGTATGCTACTTAAAAGCATCACTTCGGCAGAGGGCGAAATAATGCGCCAAAAACTTCAAAGCACCATCAGTATTTTGCGAAAAGAAACCGAAGCGTTAGAGCAAAAACGATGCGCGCCGAAAAGGCTTAGGGATGAGGTTTATTCTCTGCTTTCGTTGTGGCGTGACTCGGTAAAATCGGGCGGAAATCCTGCCCTTTGCGACGGGTTTGAGGCGGTGTCGGAAGCGATTTTAAAATATGCTGATACTCTAGAAACAATTTGCGTGCTTATGTAAAGACACTCGGGGGTTCCCTCGAGTGTCTCGGCTTTTAATCAGCACAGCTTGCAACACACTTAATATAACAGACGGTGGCGGTAATCAAAAGCGAAAAGAAAAATAGTAAAAGACCTACAAAAATCGCACCGGTAACGCTAGTAGCGGCAAAGGTTATGCCTAAAAGAATTACAGAAAGCAGTATAGTTCCAAGTGCTCCGATAAGTGCCGTGCGCAAAGATGTGCAACAGTATGACCTACCACCTCTTAAAGAAACGCTTAAAAGCGCAACCGCGATATAAACGATAGCAACCCCTAGTAGCACCCAAAGAAATGCAGGTGTTAAGGCGATTACCGCGGTAATGGTCAAAAATGCGGCAACAACGCCGATTATAAGCGATGCTACAACGCTAAGTGTGATGCAGTCGTATCGGTTTTCACAGCCGAAAAGTCCCATGCTTTTCACCTCCCTCGTGGGTTTTTCTTCCCCACACTACTGTATATGCTTAAAATTAAAATTGGGTTAACCTTTTTGATAAAAATATCAGGATACAATAAAAATACAAAAACTATGTTAAAACTGTATAATATTTTCTAAAATTTCTTTGATAATTTCTGTGTATGGAAAAATCCAAACTCCGTTGCAAAAATCTCCTTGGTGTGTTATACTTTAAATGTATAATTGCAACAACTATCTTTGCAGTTAGGAGGTGGCGAAATGCTGGGGCGTATACATTCAATAGAAAGTATGGGTCTTGTAGACGGGCCTGGGATACGCGTTGTCGTGTTTATGCAGGGTTGTCCGCTTCGTTGTCAGTATTGCCACAACCCTGATATGTGGGAATTTGAGGGCGGAAAACTCTACACCCCACAAGAACTTTTTAAAAAAATCTTGCGCTTTAAAACCTACTTTGATGCAAGCGGTGGCGGTGTTACCTTTTCGGGCGGCGAGCCGCTGATGCAACCCGAATTTTTAATAGAAACGTTGCGCTTATGTAAAGACTCGGGCATTAACACCTGTATTGATACTTCGGGCGTAGGTCTCGGGCGTTATGAGGAAATTTTAAAATACACCGATTTGATTTTGTACGACGTAAAGCACTTTACCTCTGACGGTTACCGCAAGGTTACGGGAAAAGAGCCCGAGGAAACGCTAAAGTTTTTATCGGTAGCAGAAAATATGAATGTGCCGATTATTGCAAGGCACGTGGTAGTGCCAAACTTAACCGACGGCGAGGAGCATATAAAGGCACTAGCCAAATATTTAAAAGGTTTTAAGACCCTGAAAAAATCCGAACTTTTAGGCTATCACACCCTAGGTGTCCAAAAATATAAAGGGCTTAACATAGATTATCCGCTAGAGTGCACACCACCTCTAGCGGCAGACATAAAAGAAAAGTATTCACAAATACTTGAATTTGAGTTAAAAGGAGATTAAAAAGTATGATAGATTTAACGACTTCGCCCGCTTGGGCAGGCTTTAACAGTGGCGAATGGAGACACTTGGTTAACGTTCGCAACTTTATACAAAGAAACTACACCCCTTACGAAGGCGACGATTCTTTCTTAAAAGGCACAACTGAGCGTACCGACAAGGTTTGGGATAAATGCCACGAACTAATAGTTGAGGAAGTTAAAAAGGGCATAATCGACGTTGAAACAAATATTGTTTCGGGTATTGATAACTTTGAGCCCGGCTATATAGATAAAGAAAACGAGGTTATCGTTGGTCTTCAAACCGATGCGCCACTCAAAAGAATAGTAAACCTCTATGGCGGTATGCGTATGGCAAAATCCGCTTTACAGCAGTACGGATACGAACTTAATCCCGAAATCGAAAAGCATTTTACCGAGTACCGCAAAACACACAACGACGGTGTTTTCGATGCATATCCAAAGCGAGTTCGCGTAGCGCGCAAGGTTGGTCTTTTAACAGGTCTTCCCGATGCTTACGGACGTGGTAGAATTATTGGTGACTATCGTAGAGTTGCGCTTTACGGCGTTGATTACTTAATAGAAGACAAACAGCGCGAACTAGATAATTTTGACGGCGAGATGACCGACGAGCGTATTCGTATACGCGAAGAATTAAGCGAGCAAATCCGCGCGCTTTCTAAAATGAAGTCTATGGCGGCACGCTATGGTGTTGATATTTCGGGTCCATCTTCAACTGCGCGCGAGGCGGTGCAGGCGCTTTATATGGCATACCTTGCAGGTACAAAAGAAAATAATGGCGCGGCAACCTCTTTGGGCAGAACTTCGACCTTTATCGACATTTATATTCAGCGCGACCTTGAGCGCGGTATTATCACCGAAGAAGAAGCACAAGAACTTATCGACCAATTCGTAATTAAACTTCGCTTGATTCGTCACTTGAGAACCCCTGAATACAACGAACTTTTCGGTGGCGACCCAACTTGGGTTACAGAGGCTATCGGCGGTATGGGTGTTGACGGCAGAACTATGGTTACAAAAACCTCTTTCCGCTTTTTGCACTGCCTTAAAAATCTTGGCACTGCTCCAGAACCAAACCTAACTGTGCTTTGGAGCCGCGACTTGCCCGAGAACTTTAAAAAGTTCTGCGCTAAAATGAGTATCGAAACCGACTCTATTCAGTACGAAAACGACGACGTTATGCGCCCCGTTTACGGCGACGATTATGGTATCGCTTGCTGTGTATCGGCTATGCAAATTGGTAAGCAAATGCAGTTCTTTGGAGCACGTGCTAACCTTGCAAAGAGCCTACTATTTGCAATCAACGAGGGTGTTGATGAACTAACGGGCGTTACAGTTGTTCCTGAAATTAAAGCGATTGAAAGCGAGTATCTTGATTATGCCGAGGTGCTTCGCAACTACAAAAAGGTTTTAAGTTACGTTGCAGAACTTTATGTTGATACCATTAACATAATCCACTTTATGCACGATAAATATGCTTACGAAGCAAGCCAAATGGCGCTTCACGATACAGTTGTAGAGCGACTAACTGCGTTCGGTGTTGCAGGTCTTTCGGTTGTAGCAGACTCACTTTCTGCAATCAAGTTTGCGCGTGTTAAACCTATTCGCGACGAAAACGGCATCGCGGTTGATTTTGAAACCGAGGGCGAGTTCCCTAAATTCGGTAACGACGAAGACTTGGTTGACGATATTGCGGTTGAGATAGTAAGTTACTTCTCGGCTGAACTCAAAAGGCATCAACTATATCGTGGCGGTAGACATACCTTGTCGGCACTAACCATAACAAGTAACGTTATGTACGGCAAGAAAACCGGCTCTACCCCCGACGGCAGAAAATACGGCGAGCCACTCGCTCCAGGTGCTAACCCAATGCACGGCAGAGATGAGAACGGCGCATTGGCATCCCTTAACTCTGTTTCTAAAATCCCTTACAGAAAGGTTTGCCAAGACGGTGTATCTAACACATTCTCCATCGTACCCGAGGCACTCGGCAAGGATGCAGAGGATAGAATTAACAACCTTTACGCTATACTTGACGGTTATTTTGCACGCGCGGCTCATCACCTAAACGTAAACGTGCTTAACCGCGAGGTGCTTGTTGAGGCTATGGAGAACCCCGAGAAACACCCAACACTTACAATTCGTGTTTCGGGTTATGCGGTAAACTTTAGCCGTCTAAATCGCGAGCAACAGTTAGAGGTTATCAAGCGTACCTTCCACGAGTCTGTCTAATAAAGGTTTGCAAGCACCAAAATATAAGGAGACACAGAAAGAATGAACTATTTGTTTTATGCTTTAGAGGCACTTTTGGGTTATCTTTTAGGCTCTATTAGTTTTTCAGTTATACTTTCAAAGCAGAAGTATAACGTGGACGTAAGAACCGAGGGTAGCGGAAACGCAGGTGCAACCAACGTTGCCCGTGTTTTCGGTATGAAAGCAGGCCTTTTCACACTGTTG
This sequence comes from Acutalibacteraceae bacterium, assembly GCA_045587265.1. Classification (GTDB taxonomy): domain Bacteria; phylum Bacillota; class Clostridia; order Oscillospirales; family Acutalibacteraceae; genus UMGS1532. The sequence continues at coordinate 17,488 of JAZNBX010000021.1, forward strand.
TTTGACGTTTTAAAAATGGTTATCCCTATGGCAGTAGGCTACTATTTGAGCGGCGCGTGGGGTGTAACTGTTGCGGGTGTCGGCGGAATTGTTGGCCACTGCTTCCCTCTTTATTTTGGTTTTAAGGGTGGCAAAGGCGTTTCGGTAGCGGCAACGATTGCAGCCTTTATTGACTGGCGTGTTTTGGTTATATCACTGCTTGTGTTTATAATTTTTGTTGCTGTTACCCGCATTGTTTCAATTTCTTCCTGCCTTGCGGCGCTTTCAGTTCTAACTACTACCATAATTTTCTGTTATGGTGAGTGGGCGCAGGTTACCTTGGCTTTGTTTACTGCAGTTTTGGTTATCTTTATGCACCGCAGTAATTTAGTAAGACTTGCGCGCGGCGAGGAAAAGAAATTCAGTCCTAAAAAATAGGAGAAAACTATGCTAAAAAAGGTACTTTCTTTAGCACTTTCTGTTATGTTTGTGGCTTTTTCGGGGTGCCAGGAAACCACCACGAAAACCGCCATATATTTCGATACAGTTGTAAGTTTAGAAGCAGAGGGCGAAATACCTAAAGAGGCATTTTCGCTACTCGAAATGTACGATAAACTTTTCTCTGCTACTAATGCCGAAAGCGAACTTTATAAACTAAACGCTAGCGGTAAATCAGAGGTGGACAGCGAACTTGCAAGGGTTATAGAAACGGCGCTTAAATATTCCGAAATTAGTGGTGGTAGTTTTGATATAACCATAAGCCCGCTAAAAGAAGTTTGGGGTTTTGGGGAAAGCCCAAAAGTTCCAACTGAAAGCCAAATAAAAACCGCCTTGCAAAAGGTTAATTACAAAGCGGTTAAGGTTGAGGGAAACTCGGTAGATTTAGGCGGCGCAAAAATCGATTTGGGCGGCATTGCCAAAGGCTATATTGCCGACAAACTCGCAGAGTTGTATATAGAAATGGGTGTCGATGGCATAATAAATTTAGGTGGCAATATAATGATTCCAAAGTCGCGTAAAAAGCCCTATAAAATCGGCATAACCGACCCTAGAAATACCGATGAAATTATCGCAACCCTAAGCGTTACAAGTGGTGCGGTGGTAACCAGCGGTACTTATGAGAGATACTTTACGGAAAACGGCAAAACCTACCACCATATTTTAGATACTAAAAGCGGTTATCCCGTAAAAAGCGGAATCGCCTCGGCAACAGTGCTAACGCCAAGCGCAACCGACGCCGACGCGTTATCCACAACTCTTGTATCGCTCGGGGAAAACGAGGGTCTGAAACTTATAAATTCCCTAGAAAACACCGAGGCGGTCTTGATTACCGATAGTGGTGAAATAAAACTTTCCAAAGGACTTAAAATTAACAAAAATAAAATTGGATATAACTAAAAATAACGAGTCTGTTCTACTTTGCAGGCTCGTTTTTGTGTAAATGTAAAAGTGCAGATATTTTTGTAACAATTTGCGAAAAAGGTGTTTCATTTTTGTAATATGTATGGTATACTTAATATGTATATTTATATTTGTAGGAGGGTTTGGCGTGAAGCGGTTAATTTCAATGGTTTTAAGCGTGGTGATTTGTCTGTCGTTTAGTGGATGTAACTATCTTCTGGGCGAGTCGGACAATCTGTTGCAAGCGCCGAAACCTGACGAAACCTTGCAAGAGATACAAAAAGCTTTAAAGTCGGCGGACATTCCCGACGGGTACACCCTTAAAGCCGCTAAAAGCGGAAACTACCGTTCGGCGTACGTGGTTAAGGATATTAACGGTAACGGCGAAAATGAGGCGGTTGTTTTCTATGCAGAACACGATGGTAACGAAGAAACCTTGCACCTCTCCCTTTTGCAGTATGAAGGAAATGATTGGAAGGTAACCGCTAGCACCCACTTGGGCGGAACCAATTTAGAACGTGTAGATTTCGGCGATTTTAATGGCGATGGCACGGATGAACTAGTGGTTGCTTGGAATATATACGGCGCACCTGAAACCAGGCTTTCGGTTTTCCGCATAAACGATCTAAAACTCAAAGGTGTTTTTGAAGAACGCTACACCGATTTCTGCATTTACGATATGAATACCGACGGGCGCGACGACCTGATGGTGTTTACTATAGACACAATCGAAAAAATCTCGCAGTGCAGTATGTATGTTGAGGACGCGGCAGGCTTTGTAAAGCAGAGCGTGGTGGATACAGATAAAAACGCTATCGGCTTTAAGAGTATCAGAAAATCCGCAGTTGATGGCAAACCTGCACTTTTTGTAGACTGCACACTTTTAGAAGGCGGGCTATTTACCGAACTTATAACTTTAGGCGCAAAAGGGCTTAGGGCACCGCTTTATGCGCAATCGGGGCAAAGCAGTCTGATAACCAAAAGAAGCCAGAATATACTTTGCGGCGATGCCAACGGGGACGGCGTTGTAGAGATACCTTGTGGCACCGTATTGCCTAGTGGCGATGACGTGCAGAGCGCACTAGACCTTATTGAATGGAAACAGTATAGCAGTGGCGAACTGCTTTTGAAAGAGCGAAGCATTGTATCAGGCGCTAGACAATATAAGTTTATAATAAGCGACGGTTGGCTAGGCTCGTTTGCCGCCGCCACAAGTGAAAACGACGGCATTGACATTTATGAGTATCGCGATAAAGCAAGGGGCAAACTTGTGCTTTCTTTGAAGGCGGTAAGCACCGAGAATTATGATGCTGACAGTTTTAAGGATTGGTACGTAATAAACCAAAACTACAAAACTGTGTATATTGCAAAAATTACAGAAAAGCAAAGTAAACTAGGCACTATTGATAAAAAGACGGTAAAGAAGTATTGGGAAGAAAAAATTGTGGAGGAAGGATAAAAAATGAAAAGGGTATTAGTAGTAGAGGATGAAGCCGCTATAAGAGAGTTTGAGGTTATCAACCTTAAACGTGGCGGTTACGAGGTAGTAGAAGCAGGCGACGGAGCAGAGGCTTTGCGCCTATTTGATGAGAGCGGTGGCGATTTTGATATTGCACTGCTTGATATAACAATGCCCGAGATGGACGGCTTTAGCCTTTGTAAAGAATTACGCCGCCGCACACAAACTTTGGGTATCATTATGTTAACCGCAAGAACTCAGGAAATGGATAAAATCAGTGGTCTTATGCTTGGCGCGGACGACTATATTACCAAACCTTTTAGCCCAACAGAGTTGCTTGCCCGCGTAGACAGACTTTATTGCAGAGTTGAAATGCAAAACGGCAAGGGCGCAGGTCTTTCAAGCGAAATCACATTGGGCGATTTCTCACTTGACCTAAGACGCCGCGCACTCTCAAAGGCAGGTAAACATATCGATTTAACTCAGGTTGAGTTCCAAATCGTTGAATATTTCTTCACAAATCCCGACACCCCACTTGACAGAACCGATATACTAAATCACGTTTGGGGCGCTAATTACTACGGCGATGAAAAGATTGTAGACGTTAACATTCGTCGCCTTCGTATGAAGGTTGAGGATAGCCCTTCAAGACCAAAGTATTTATTAACAGTTTGGGGTATGGGCTATAAATGGTCAACCGAAAATTAATTAAAAAGCAAGAGAAAGGCAGGTGAGATACTTGGAAACAGTTATTAAAGTAAGGGGCATTATGACTAGGTGGCTAACCAATATAATGCTAACTTTAGTTGCGGTTGTTTTAATAATAGAAACCGCGTTCGGATTTTTCGTATATTCGTACTACTGTAATATGGCGCGTTCTACCGCCGATAGTTATGCCAGGTATTTTACCGGTCTTAGTTACAGCACCCCCGATAAGTTTGCCGAAAACGCTATGGAGTACTTAGAGGGCTTTCAGCACGAGGGGCAAATGAAGGTGCAGATTATAGATTCTATGGGCAACGTGGTAGCAGATACTAGCGGCTATCTTTATAGCGAAACCACAATGCCTGATTATACCGAGGCGCTAAAAAGTGTAGACGGCGTAGGCTCGTACCGTGGTAAAACACCTTCGGGCGAAACAGTGATGTGCGAAACATTCCTTTTAAACGATACGGGCAACGGTGTTAACGGAGCGATACGTTGGACAATATCAATGCGCCCGATATATTTAAGGTTTATTGTGGCTATGCTTGCCGCGACGGTACTTGGTATTACAATTATTATCGTCGCAAGTTATATGGGTAGATACTTTAATCGTTCCATCGTTGTTCCTGTGCGCGAGGTTAGTTCTGCCGCAAGACGAATTGCTATGGGCGACTTTAAAGCAAGGCTCGAGGTTACTAAGAACGATGAAATTGGTGAACTTTGCGACACCATTAACTATATGGCGGGCGAACTCAGTAATGCCGAGCAACTTAAAAACGACTTCATTTCTTCGGTTTCGCACGAACTTCGTACACCTTTAACCGCAATTAAGGGTTGGGGCGAAACCTCAAAAATGTCGGTTGGTAGCGATGATGAACTTGTAGAAAAAGGTATAAACGTTATTCTGCACGAGGCCGATAGGTTGCAAGGATTAGTTGAAGAACTTTTAGATTTCTCGCGTATACAGTCGGGCAGACTTTCGGTTGAAACCTCGCAGATTGATATTGCGGGTATTATCGACGAGGCGGCAGAGATGTATGATGAAATCGCGCGTAGGCAGGGCATAGTCGTAAAGGTTGTACGCCCCTATTCCCTACCTGCAGTTATTGGCGATATCAACCGTTTGAAGCAGGTGTTTATAAATATTATAGACAACGCGGTTAAATACACAATAAGCGACGGTCTTGTTAATATAACCGTTACGGTTGAGGAAGGCTTTATCCGTGTAGTTATAAAGGATACGGGCGTTGGCATTCCCGAAAAGGATATTGACAGGGTTAAGGAAAAATTCTTTAAAGCAAATAAAACTATCAGAGGTAGCGGCATAGGTTTGGCGCTTGCCGATGAGATTTTGAAGCAACACAATGGGCTACTCTTTATTGAAAGTGTTGAGAATAAGGGTACAACGGTAACAATCGTACTACCTGTTGCACCGCAAGAAACTATGGAGAGTGCAGAAATTTAAAGGAAAGGAGATAGAACTATGCCTAAGAAAACAACAATAGGCGGTCAGGCGGTAATCGAGGGTATTATGATGAAAGGCCCTAATAAAACCGCGTTAGCCGTAAGGGTTCCCGATGGCAGTATTGATATAGAGTATTTAAAAGAAAAGCATTTAAAGGACAAGTGCAAGTTTTGGGGCTGGCCAGTTATTCGTGGCACCGTCAATTTTATAGAGTCGATGATTATTGGCTATTCGGCTATGATGAAATCTGCAGAAAAATCGGGCTTTACAGATATTGAAGAAGAAAAACCTAAAAACGATAAAAAGCAATCGGTACTAATGGGCGTTGTTATGACCGTTGCAAGTGTGTTAGGCGTAGCGCTTTCTATCTTTTTGTTTATGTATTTGCCAAGTTTGGTGTTCGACCTTGCAAACCGAGCATTTTCGGGCGGAATATCGGCATTCAAGGCCGTGTTCGAGGGCGTTATTAAAATGGCAATATTCATAATATATATGTTATTGGTATCCAGAATGAAGGATATAAAACGTGTGTTTTCCTATCACGGAGCAGAGCATAAAACCATTTTCTGCTACGAATCGGGCGAGGAACTAACAATAGAGAATGTCAAAAAACAAAGTTGTTTGCATCCACGTTGTGGCACCTCGTTTATGCTTTTAATGCTCGTAGTGGGTATACTTATCGGCATTATTCTTACTTGGTGCTTCCCAAAATTGCAACAATCCGATTTCAGAATAGCGTGGGTGCTAATTAAAATACTTATTTTGCCAATCATTTGTGGCGTCGGATATGAACTCTTGCGTTTTTGCGGTAGGCACGATAATTGGTTCACTAGGGCGATTTCTACCCCGGGTATGTGGATGCAAAAGATTACCACTAACGAGCCTGAGGATTCAATGATAGAGGTTGCTATCGAGTCGCTTAAAGCGGTACTCCCCGAAAATAGCGAGGAGGACAACTGGTAAATGGACCTTATCGGTGCAAGAGCGAGTGTTATAGAAATATTAGATGCAGCAGGTATAGAGGATAGCGGCTTTGAAGCGGACCAACTTGTCGCCCATGTTTGCGAGGTAACGCAGGCTACATTGAGGTTAGACGGCTTTCGCAAAATAACTTTAGAGCAAGAGGAAGAATTATTAAGCCTTGCTAAAAGACGCGCAGAACATTATCCTTTGCAGTATCTTTTGGGCGAATGGGAGTTCTATTCCCTGCCCTTTAAGGTTAACGAAAACGTGCTAATCCCAAGAGCCGATACAGAACTTTTGGTAGATTTAGCGTTAGATTATATCGGTGAAAGCGAGAGCCTTGATATTATAGACCTATGCTCAGGTAGCGGCTGTGTGGCAATAGCCATTGATAAGAACACTAAAAACTGCAAGGTAACCGCCGCAGAGAAATACAAGAATACATTAGAGGTTTTAGAGCAGAATATTAAACTTAATAAGTCGGGAGTAACCGCTTATGAGTGCGACGTTTTAAAAGAGGCTTTCGGCAGTTACGATTTAATAGTAAGTAACCCGCCGTATATAAAAAGCGAGGTTGTACCAACTTTAGAAAAAGAGGTTTTAACCGAACCTTCTGTGGCGCTTGACGGCGGTAAGGACGGACTAGAGTTTTATAGAGCAATACTTAATAAGTGGTTGCCCACTTTAAAGCGGGGTGGCGCAATAATGGTAGAGATAGGATACGACCAAGGCGACGAGGTTATGGAACTCTTTAAATCCTCGAAATTAACTAATATTGAGTGCAAATGCGATTTAAACGGCAATCAAAGGGTGATTATTGGGACTTTGCCTTATTAAAATCGTTGAACACAAATTAGGCGTATAATACAATTAAAACATAAAAATTAAAGCATTTTATGCTTTCGGAAGGACGGATAAATATGGCAACAGATAAAGAAAAAGCATTAAGCACCGCGTTGCAACAAATCGAAAAGCAGTTTGGTAAAGGCGCGGTTATGAAACTTGGCGAGAACGTAAAAATGAACGTAGAGCATATACCTACAGGCTCGCTTTCTTTGGATGCGGCACTGGGAATTGGTGGTATTCCAAGGGGCAGAATTGTAGAAATGTACGGCCCTGAATCTTCAGGTAAAACAACCGTTGCGCTTCACTGCGTAGCCGAAACACAAAAACGCGGTGGCACTGCCGCATTTATAGATGTAGAGCATGCGCTCGACCCAATTTATGCCGCAAAACTTGGTGTAGATATTGATTCACTTTTAGTATCACAACCTGACACGGGCGAGCAGGCTTTGGAAATTGCCGAAGCGCTTATTCGCTCGGGTGCTATTGAAATTGTTGTTATCGACTCGGTTGCAGCGCTAGTTCCAAGAGCCGAGATTGAGGGCGAAATGGGTGATAGCCACGTAGGTTTGCATGCAAGACTTATGTCACAGGCATTAAGAAAGTTAGCGGGCGCGCTATCTAAGGCAAACTGTGCAGCAATCTTCATTAACCAACTTCGTGAAAAGGTTGGCGTTATGTATGGTAACCCCGAGGTTACAACAGGCGGTCGTGCGCTAAAGTTCTATGCTAGTGTTCGTATAGAAATTCGCAGAACCGAAACCATTAAGGTTGGTGGCGAGCCAATAGGCAACCGCACCAAAGCAAAGGTTGTTAAAAATAAGGTTGCACCTCCATTCAAAGAGGCACAGTTTGATATTATGTATGGCGAGGGCATTTCAAGAACGGGCGAGATTATCGACCTCGGTGTTGAAACAGAGGTGCTTAAGCGTAGTGGCGCTTGGTTCTATTATGGTGAGATGCGCCTAGGCCAAGGCAGAGATAATGCAAAAATCACATTGCAAGAAAATCCTGAACTTGCAAAAGAAATCAGCGATAAGGTTATGGCTAAATTACAAGAGTCAACCCTTTCAGAAAATGCAAAAATAGCAGAAAAAGCAAGCAAAGAGGTTGCACCTGCAAAGTCCGAACAAACGGACAGCAAAGACCCGTCTTTATCCAAAATCAGCATTGATATTGCGGTAGACGACGAGTAATGATTTTACTAGAAATAACTCCCTCTAGAAAACATCTGACGGCGTTGCGCTTTTCAGAGGAGTATTTGCCAGAGGGTGCAAAGCCGCAAAAGGACGGACTAATTTATCTTGATAGCGATTTTTGTATCGAGAAAAAATTAGCAACGGGAAACGAGTTTAATTACCATGAAATAGACGAACTTTTTCTTGAGTCGGAAAAGCGCAGAGCCAAAAGCAAGGCTTTATGGTTGCTTTCCCGTCGCGATTATCCGTCGGGATTATTGCAAAAGAAACTAGCCGAAACCTTTAATAGCGAGGCGGCGGATTACGCCGTCTGCAGAATGGTAGAACTAGGGCTTGTAAACGATACTATGTATGCCAAAGCCTTGGCAGAGTCCTTAATAAAGTATAAGGGTATAGCACCTAGACAGGCGCCGTATTTAATGGCACAGAAGGGTGTGGACCTGAACCTTGCAAAAGAGGTCGTTGAGATGCGAGAGGACGACCCGAAAGAGTCGATTAGCCATCTGCTTGAAACAAAATATGCAAGAAAACTTTCAGAGCCCAATGGCAGCGAAAAGGTGTTCGCGGCGCTAGTGCGTAAAGGTTTTAGTTATAGTGACATTCGCAAGGTATTGGAAAAGTACGCTGGCGATGAAATTTTTAGCGACTATTAGTTTGGAGATTTATTTATGAGTTACAAAATCGGTATGGTGTCTCTAGGGTGCCCAAAAAATCAGGTTGATGCCGAAGTAATGTTAGCGTCGCTCACTGCGGCGGGGTTCGAATTGACCCAAGCAGAGTCAGAGGCGGATGCAATCATCATCAACACCTGCGGCTTTATAGAGGATGCAAAAACCGAGGCTATCGAGAACATTATCGAGGTAGCAAAATTTAAAAGCGACGGCACTTTAAAAGCGCTTATAGTAACGGGGTGCTTAGCCGAAAGGTACCGCGATGAAATCACACGCGAGATACCCGAGGTTGACGTTGTGGTCGGTATCGGCAAAAATAAGGATATCGTAAAAATCGTTACCGACGCTATAGAGGGTAAAAGAGAAAACCACTTTGGCGAAAAGTGTGAGTTGGAACTTTCGGGCGAGCGAATTTTGACCACTCCCCCCTACTCTGCTTACCTAAAAATTGCCGAGGGTTGCGATAATTGTTGCACCTATTGTGCAATACCTTTAATCCGTGGTGCTTTCCGTTCGCGAAGTATAGAATCGTGTGTTAACGAGGCTAAAACGCTAGCGAAAAAAGGCGTAACCGAACTTATTTTAGTGGCGCAGGATACCACACGTTACGGCGAGGACTTGAATGGCGGCAAATCACTCTTGCCCGAACTTTTAAAGGAACTTTGTAAGGTAGAGGGCATCCATTGGATTCGCACCCTTTATACCTACCCCGAAAGAATTACCGACGAACTTTTGGAGGTAATAGCCAATGAAGATAAGGTTGTTCCCTATTTGGATATCCCTTTGCAACACTGCAACGGCGAGATTTTATCTAGGATGAACCGTAGCGGCGATTATGAGTCTTTAAAAGGACTTATAGGTAAAATTCGCAAAGCAGTGCCCGAAATCACACTCCGCACCACCTTTTTGGTTGGCTTCCCCGGAGAAAGTGACGAGCAGTTCTGTGAACTTTGCGAGTTTGTAAAGGAAATAGAGTTTGACAGATTAGGTTGCTTTGCGTATTCTGAAGAAGAAGGTACACCGGCGGCAGAATTTAAGCCCCAAGTGGATAAACAGTTAAGGCAAGACCGCGCCGAGAATATTATGGAAGAACAACTACTTATCGCAGCGGCAAAGAACGAGGCAAAAATCGGCAAAACTGTCGAGGTGCTTATCGAGGGTTATGATAACTATATTCGTTGCTATTTCGGTAGAAGTGTGGCGGATGCCCCTGAGATTGACGGCAAGGTGTTCTTTATATCGCCAAAACCCTTGAAAATTGGCGACTATGTAAAGGTACTGGTTAACGATACTTTGGATTACGACCTTTTAGGCGAGTTGGAGGAAGAATAATGAATACACCAAACAAGTTAACGCTAATAAGAATGATAGTAGTCCCCTTCTTTTTGTTGGCATTGGTTTTAAAATTTCCGCATGCAATGCTTGTGGCACTTGTATTGTTTGTGGCGGCATCGCTTACCGATTATTTTGACGGAATGCTTGCAAGAAAACACGGACTTGTAACAAATTTTGGCAAGTTTTTAGACCCCCTTGCCGATAAAATGTTAACCACCTCTGCCCTTTTGGGTTTTATGATTATGGATTCGTCGGTGCTTCCCGGCGCTATGTGGATAACCTTTATAACCCTCTTTCGCGAGTTCGTGGTGTTTGGTATAAGACTTGCGGCAGTGTCTGATGGTGGCAAGGTTGTTGCCGCTAATGTTTGGGGTAAGGCGAAAACCGTTAGCCAAATGGTCGGTATCATAACCGTTATTTTCGTGCAGTGGCTACATATTGATACAGTTCTTCTTACGGACTTGGCTTATGAAATTTTGCGTTTGTTTGGCGCATTACTAATGTGGGTTTCGGCAATACTAACCATAATTTCGGGTGTTATCTACGTTTTGGATAATGCAAAGTTCATCGACCCTAAAAAATAAAGGTAGACAAAACGTAAAAAATGTAATATTATATAGTATATAAGTTTAAAGGCTTCTATGCGGAAAGAGTAACTTGGGTATGCTTTTTCAGAGAATTGGTGTCAAAGGCTGTAAGCACCAAAAAGTCAAAACAAGTGAAGTGCCTCCGCTAGCTTGGTGCCCCAACGATTTGTATTTAGTATGGCGCCACGGGTTGACACCGTTATCAATGTTTAAAAGATTAAGGCAAAAGCCTTAAATTTGGAGTGGAACCGCGACAAAATCGCCTCCTTGCATTGCAAGGGGGCTTTATTTTTTGCATAGCATTTTTGTAGCACACACTTCGGCTTTGCACACCGCTTTTTCAGTTTCGCATAGTATTTATTCTTGTAAGGCACAAATCCTTACTGCAAATCGCAAACTTCCCGAAACTGCAAAAATCGTTGGCAGAAGTTTTGTGGTGCCACAAAAACACTATGCTGATATTTTTAGAGAGAATATGTTATTTATTTGAGGAGAATTGATATGTTTGCTAGAATGAAGGAGGATATAAAAGCGTTTATGGACCGCGACCCTGCGGCACGTTCAATGCTTGAAATAGTGCTTTTGTATCCCGGTTATAAGGCAATACGCCGCCATCGTCGCGCGCATTGGTTTTATAAGCACAACTTAAAATTTATAGCAAGGTTTATTTCGCAAAGAACTGTGCGCAAAACAGGTATAGAAATCCATCCGGGCGCTACAATCGGTAGACGCTTGGTTATAGACCACGGCGCAGGTATCGTTATTGGCGAAACAACCGAGATTGGCGACGACGTGCTGATTTACCAAGGCGTAACTTTGGGCGGTACGGGTAAGGATACGGGCAAGCGTCACCCGACCATTGGCAATAATGTTATGATTAGTAGCGGCGCAAAAGTGCTAGGACCATTTAAGGTGGGCGACAATTCACGAATTGCCGCTGGAGCCGTTGTTCTGCACGAGGTTCCGCCCGATTGTACCGTCGTTGGTGTTCCTGCAAGGGTCGTAAAAAGAGGCGGTATGAAGGTGCAACAACTCGACCAGGTTCATATCCCCGACCCTGTTTCGCAAGAACTTTGCAAACTTCAGGCGGAAATTGATAGAATTAAAGCAAAACTAGGAGGAGAAACCGATGAAAATATTTAATACGTTAACAAGAACAAAAGAAGAACTAAAACCTATACACGAAAACGAACTTCGCATCTACGCTTGCGGACCAACCGTTTACAACTATATTCATATAGGCAATGCAAGACCTTTGTGTGTTTTCGACGTGCTTCGCAGATATTTAGAGTGGCGTGGCGTTAAGGTTAATTTCGTTCAAAACTTTACCGATATTGACGATAAACTAATCAAAAAGGCAAACGAAGAAGGCATAACAGTTGCCGAGGTTGCCGAAAGATACATTAAAGAGTTCTGGGTTGATGCAAAAGGTCTTAACGTTCGTGAGGCAACAGTTCATCCAAAAGCAACCGAGAACATTGATGCAATTATCGACCTTATCTCAAGTCTTGAGGAAAAAGGCTACGCTTATAAATCTCCTAACGGAGACGTTTATTTCAGAGCAAAGAAGTTCAAAGAGTACGGCAAACTTTCACACCAACCTCTAGAGGACCTCGAAGCAGGCGCTAGAATTGACGTTTCGGAGCAAAAGGAAGACCCAATGGATTTCTGTCTTTGGAAAAGTGCAAAACCCGGTGAGCCGTCTTGGCCATCTCCTTGGAGTGAGGGCAGACCTGGTTGGCATATAGAGTGTTCGGCTATGTCGGGCAGATACCTTGGCGATACCATTGATATTCACTGCGGCGGTCAAGACTTAATATTCCCACACCACGAAAACGAGATTGCACAGAGCGAATGCGCACATGGTTGCTCCTTCTCAAACTACTGGATGCACAATGGCTATATAAACGTTGATAATAGAAAAATGTCAAAGTCTCTCGGCAACTTCTTTACAGTACGTGACGTTGCAGAGAAATACGGCTATGAGCCAATCCGTTATTTGATGATTAGTTCGCACTATCGTAGCCCAATCAACTATAGTACCGATATTATAGAGCAGGGCAAGAGCGCTCTTGAAAGATTATACAACTGCCGTGAAGGCTTGGTATTCGCAATAGAACACGCGGAAAACGGCGGAGATGTGTCCGATTATTTGGACACACATAGGGCAGAATTCATACGTGCTATGGATGATGACCTAAATACCGCAGACGCGCTAGCCGCATTGTTTATGCTAGCAAAGGATATAAATATCACTGTTGCAAATGGTGCAGGCAAAGATACTTTAACTGCCGCACTTAAACTATTCGACGAACTCTGCGAGGTGCTCGGCATACTGTACGAAAAATCGGACACCGATTTGGACACAGAGGTTGAAGAACTTATCGCAAAACGTACCGAGGCCAGAAAGAATAAAGACTTTAAAACTGCCGACGCTATCCGCGACCAACTAAAAGAAATGGGTATTGTTTTAGAGGATACCCCACAGGGCGTAAAATGGAGTCGCGCATAATGAAACGCGAACCACTTGGCAACGGTACAATTATATATACTACCGACGAGTATCGTTTTGGAACAGACGCGGTGCTACTAGCCAACTTTGCCGACCCCAAAAGTCGAGATAAGGTTTGTGACCTAGGATGTGGCGGAGGCATTATACCGTTGCTTTTCTGCCGTGACCAAAAGGGTAGCGAGGTAGTCGGTGTAGATATTCAAGAGTCGGCTTGTGAAATTGCCGAAAAGGCGGCGATAGAAAACGGCTTCAATCAGTTGAAGATTTTGAATGCCGACCTTCGTGACCTTAAAGGCAAACTGCCATTTGGCTATTATAATGTAGTTACCTGCAACCCACCATACAAAAAGGGTGGGGCAGGCATAACCAATCCCAACGAAGCAAGATATATTGCAAGGCACGAGGCGGAGTGTACGTTGTCCGACGTATGTAAAGCCGCGGCATCGCTACTGATAAGTTCGGGTAGATTTTTAATCTGCCACCGCCCCGAAAGACTGTGCGATATTATGAACGAAATGCGCGCTAATAAAATAGAGCCAAAGCGCCTTCGCACCGTGCATCAGCGAGCAGGGGAAGAGCCTTGGCTTGTACTTGTAGAGGGTAGGCGAGACGGCAAAAGCGGTATGCGAATTATGCCACCGCTATTTGTAGAAAACGGTTCGGGTGATTTATCCGACGAAATGAAGGAAATTTACGGAATATATAAATTCTCGGAGGTGTAAAATGGCAGGGAAGTTGTTTGTAGTCGGCACTCCTATTGGTAATCTTGGCGATATGTCGCCAAGGGCGATTGAAACCTTGCGCTCGGTTGATTTTATCGCCGCCGAGGACACTCGTGTTACCATAAAACTTTTAAATCATTTCGAGATTTCAACCCCTATGATAAGTTATTACGAGCATAATTTACGTGAGAGGGGAGAGGTAATAATCAGGCGTATACTTAATGGCGAAAACTGTGCAATTGTTACCGATGCGGGTATGCCTGCAATCTCCGACCCGGGCGAAGACCTTGTTCGTCTTTGCCACCAAAACGGAATTAAAATTGAATCAGTCCCTGGTCCTACCGCTATGGCTACTGCCTTGGCTATGTCGGGACTCGCAGTTGGTAGATTTTGTTTTGAGGGCTTTTTGACTACTGCCAAAACAAACCGAATGGCGCACCTTACAGAACTTACACACGAGGCTAGAACAATGGTGTTTTACGAAGCACCACACAAATTAGTATCAACTTTACGTGATATGCTTGATAAGTGGGGCGACCGAGAAATCGCACTCGTTAAAGAGATAACCAAACTGCACGAATCGGCTTGGCGCACCACCTTTAGCGAGGCTTTAGCAGTGTTTGAGGATACCGCACCTAAAGGAGAGTATGTTTTAATCGTTGAGGGTGCAAAGTCCGAAGAAACGGACTGCGATATTGAATCTGCAATAGAATACGCCAAAAACTTGGTGAAAGACGGAATGCCAATTTCCGCCGCCGCCAAGACCGCCGCCAAAGCGACAGGCTTTAAAAAAGGCGACATCTACTCGGCACTAATAAAATAAATAATAGTTTATAAAAAAGACCCAAGGGGATAACCCTCGGGTCTTTATTACTTTGTCGGTGTTGGATATAAATAAGAAATAGACAAAAGTTTTGCGCATAGGCAAAATCCACTCTTAAATGCTTGCTCGGTCAATAAGGCGCAATATTCATCATAGCAGTCTTTGTACTTTTCTAGTTCCGTAATGATTTCTTTTTTACCGCTTTCAGATAGTTTTGCATAATGAGTTTTAATTAGGTTTTCTAGGTTTATTATTTCGTGGCTAGTTATGTGGTGAATAGGGTTAATATTTCCGTACCACAATTGGTCAATAATATCCATAAATTAACTCCTTTGCTAAAATTTTAATTTCATTATACAGCATAAAAAAGCACAATATACCAACAAATGTTGGTGTTAGAAGATTTCTGCAAAACGCTAATAGTGCCTTGGTAAATTAAAAGCCTCCATCTGATGAGGGTAACTCCCCATAAATATGGGTAGATGGGAGGGGACGGCTCTGTAAGAGGTGTTTTTTAGTAACAAAAACGGAGGGAGAGAAAAGGTAAGCGCATTAAAAAGCCTCTCCCTCAGACTTTTTGACAAGCAAAAAGCCAGCCCCCTCGTCAGAGGGGGCCTTTGTATGAAAGAATTATTCAAAATTATTTTGTAGGAACGATTTTGTCCTTACCGCCCATATACATACGTAGAGCCTCGGGGATATTTACGCTGCCGTCTGCGTTTAGGTTGTTCTCTAAAAATGCGATAAGCATTCTAGGAGGTGCAACGCAGGTGTTGTTAAGCGTGTGTGCTAAGTAGCGTTTGCCGTCCTCACCCTGAACACGAATGCCAAGGCGACGAGCCTGAGCATCGCCAAGGTTAGAACAAGAGCCAACCTCAAAATATTTCTGCTGACGTGGGCTCCAAGCCTCAACGTCGATTGATTTAACCTTAAGGTCTGCCAAGTCGCCAGAGCAACATTCAAGAGTTCTAACAGGCACGTCTAAAGTGCGGAAGAAATCAACGGTATTCTGCCATAAAACATTAAAGAAATCTGCACTTTCTTCGGGCTTACAAACAACAATCATTTCTTGTTTTTCAAACTGATGTATTCTGTAAACGCCACGTTCTTCAATGCCGTGTGCGCCCTTTTCTTTTCTAAAGCAAGGGGAGTAACTTGTAAGTTTGATTGGAAGTTCGGCTTCGTTTGTAACAGTGCCGATAAACTTACCAATCATCGAGTGCTCGCTAGTACCGATAAGGTAAAGGTCCTCGCCCTCGATTTTATACATCATAGCGTCCATTTCGGCAAAACTCATAACGCCTTCAACAACGTTTCTGCGAATCATATAAGGGGGGATAACATAGGTAAAACCTCTGTCAATCATAAAGTCCCTAGCGTAAGAAATTATAGCCGAGTGAAGTCTAGCAATATCGCCCATCAGGTAGTAGAAACCGTTACCTGCAACCGAGCCTGCTGCGGTAAGGTCGATACCGTTAAATCTCTCCATAATATCGGTGTGATAAGGCACCTCGAAATCGGGAGTTACAGGCTCGCCGTAACGCTGAACCTCAACGTTTTTGCTGTCGTCCTCACCGATAGGAACGGTTGGATCGATAATGTTTGGAATAACCATCATTATATTGCGAATTTTCTCCGCATACTCTGCTTCAAGTTTTTCGCATTCTGCAAGGCGCTCAGAGAACTTTGTAACCTTAGCCTTTTCGGCCTCGGCCTCGTCACGCTTGCCTTGAGCCATCAAAGCGCCAATGCCTTTCGAAACCTTGTTACGATTTGCGCGAAGTTCCGAAGCCTCGGTGATAATAGCGCGATTTTCGGCGTCAAGTTTAATAACCTCGTCTACTAAAGGCAACTTAGCGTCCTGAAACTTTTTCTTGATATTTTCTTTTACAATTTCGGGATTTTCCCTTAAAAATTTAATGTCTAGCATTTTAATTCCCTCAAAATAACAATATTTTCTAACATTCTACCACAAACAAACCTCAAGGTCAACGGCTATATACCAAATTTTACAAAGGCGTAGGTGTTGTTGTGAACAATATCGGGGGCGTCGGACCATTCAGAGAAACCAAGTTTTTTCTTCTCAAACTGACCGGGACTGCAGATATGGCGGTCGCCCTCATAGTGCTTGTGTGGTCCGTACTTGTTGTATGAACTTGGGTAAAGAACTAGTTCTACCTTGTGCTTGCCACTTTCTACGTCGGGGCAGTCTATAGTAAACTCGTTATCGTAATGGAATCCGTAATCCTTGCCGTCAATAAACACCTTTGCGGCATCGGCGCAAAGACCTTTTAGGGTAAGGGTTTTGGAGAATTCGAGTTCCTTTTCTACCTTAACGGTATCGTGCATAAATGGAAAACCTGCCGAAATTAAGTCGGAAGCATCAATTCCCACAGTTGCAGGTGCAAGATAGAAATTGCCGGTGGTTTCAATTTGGTGAATATCAAGCGGTGTATACTCCGCGTCTGATTTTACTAAAAACTTGCCGTTTACAAAGACGAAAGCCTCGGTTTTGCGCTTGTCACGGCGGCGGTCTCGGTAGGTAATTTTAAGTTTGTCTTTAAGTTCTGCGGCGCCGACCTTAACTGTAAAGCGGTCAAAACTGCCTTGTAATTTTTTAGCCTTTCCGTTTATGCGCAGAGCGCAAACGGGGTCAGAAAACTCAATTTCCAACTCGCCGATTTCTGCGGCATTTTCTAGCGGTAACTCGATTTTGCAACCGAAATTAGACCTTGAAATTTTGGGTTGCACCGTGTTAACACCAAAATCTGTAACTTTAAAGCCGTTAGCGGTTTTCTCGTCCCAACCCTCGTATCTTTCGGCTAGTTGTATTTTTTCACGGCCCTTGTCGTCAAGACCCATGCCTGCGATAACGTGATTTTTAAAAGGCTCATCTTTAACTTCCTCGAAATACTCGCTAAAGGTCTTTGCAATAGCCTTTAAGCCCTCGAATTTTTCGACATTTTCAAAATAGCAGTCGTCGCTATAATAAATTTCAGAGTAGGTCTGACTGCCAATTTTAATGGTGCCGTTTTCGATAACAGCCTCTTTGTCGATAATCTCTTCCTCGGTAACGTCAAAGTTGTTGTTGTAGCCGTAGAATTTCTCAATATCGGCAACAAATCGGTTACTGATTTCGCCTGCCTTCAGGTCGTTTGGAATATTAACGCCATTATGCTCATTATGTTGAATCTCGCCTTTTGGCAGATAACTTTTAACAACTGCCGAGTGGGGAACAATAACCAAGGTTTTGGTTTCTAGTTCCCGACTAGAATATTTATCTTTTAAAGCCTTTATAATTTCGGGCATTGAATCCTGCCAGGTCTGTGAAAAGGGGATAGCAGGTGGCCAGTCCCTTATAGCGTGGCTTTTATAGCAGTATTGACAAATGTGCAGTACAAATTTGCGGTGTCCGCATTCTGCAAGCCAGTCAAGATAATTGTAAAAATCTTTTGGGGATAGACCAAAACCGCTACCACCGATAGCCTCGGTTAAAGCAAGTCCGCTTTGGAACTGCTTTGCAACCGATGATGCAATTCTTGGGAAGTAGTTAGAACTCTTGTATCTTTCGAGCGCGTCAACCGCGGGAACCGAAAGTTGCCTTAAGGTTTTAAAGGGCGAGCCCGAATATCTAACGTTAAAGTAAGAGTTTTCCTCGGCTTTTAGGTGGCCTGTGTATTTCTTGCCGTTCTTTTCGCACCAATCGTTAATGCGCTTGTAAAAATTATCTGCCAAAACGTCGGTCAAAATGCGCCAGTAACGCAAACGGAACTCCTCGTCTGCTTCATCCTCGGTAAATAGTTTATAGAAATCTTTTTCGGGGTTCTCGCCGAACTCGGATTCGTAGCGGGTTTCAATCTCTTTGCACCAAGGCACAGCACCCTTTTCTTTATGTATGCCGTGGCCTGCTAAGAAACCAACCTCATCACTGAAAAAGCCTTCTACATAATCCCAAGCCTCAGGGCTTAAAGATTTTTTGTAGGCCTCGTGTGTTATGTTTATGAATAGGTCAACCGCCTTTTTGTCGAGAACGTTTACGCTGTATTTGAATTTTTTTGCAAAACCTTTTTTGCCTCGTGGTTCTATCCACTCGATTTTGCAACCGGGGTAAGCCTTTTTAACCATACCGTTAGCGTGTCCACTAGGCCAACCGTTTTCGTCATAAAGCCAAAACTCCATACCGATGCTCTTGGCGTAAAGAATAACATCGTTTACGGTATTCATATAGTCGTCGCTTAGGTAATGCTTTTTAAAAGGATAAAAGCGCATATGCCAAACAACGCCCTCGTAGCCGTCTTCCTTTAACCCGTCAAGTTGTCCGCAAATTCGAGAAAGGTCAAGTTTGTCGTTAATGCTCCAGAAAGCAAGAATTTTTAATTCGTGATTCAAAAAACCGCCCCCCAAAATTATTATCATCTAAAGTATAACCCAAGACAAGTTAAAAGTAAACTGTTTAAACTTAAAAAATAATATAAATTTTCGGGGCTTAAAAAATATACGAAATTGGTGTATTTTTTGTTGAAAGTTATTATTTAATATGTTATTATATCTAATATATATACTTTTTTAAGGTGAGATGATATATGCCAATTACCGATTTTTTAGAAAGAAACGCAAGGCTTTATCCAAACGATAAGGCTTTGACCGAAATTACTCCCCAAAACGAGCCTGATAAAAGCATCACTTGGCGCGAGTATAATCTTATAGAGGCCGCCGAGGGCGAGGAGTACCGCAGGGAGATTACCTGGGGTCAGTTTGACATTATGGCTAACCGCTTTGCAAACTTCCTTTTCACACGTGGTATAAAGCGTGGCGACAAGGTTGCAATACTGCTTTTAAACTGCATCGAGTTTTTGCCGATTTATTTTGGTATTATCAAGGCGGGCGCTATCGTTGTGCCTATGAACTATCGTTACAGTTCCGAAGAAATTCTTTACTGCGCCGATTTGGCGGATTGCAGAATGATTGTAACGGGCCCTGAGTTTACCGAGCGTATCGACCCGATTTTAGAAAAACTTGACCGCATTACAGATTTTATCTTTGTTGGCGAAAGGGATAAGACCCCACACTTCGCCGACAACTTTGCAGATATGATTTATCATTGTTCAAGCGTTGTGCCACCTGTAGAGATTTCGGACGATGACGAAGCCGCTATCTACTTCTCGTCGGGTACAACGGGATTCCCAAAAGCAATATTACATAACCATCGTGCATTAGTTCATTCTTGCCTTGCAGAGCAAAATCACCACTCACAAACACGTGATGACGTTTTCCTTTGCATTCCGCCTTTGTATCACACGGGCGCAAAAATGCACTGGTTCGGAAGCCTTCTCGCTGGCTCGCGCGCGGTACTTTTACGTGGTGTTAAACCCGAATGGATAATGCAGTGCATCAGTGACGAAAAATGCTCAATCGTATGGCTACTAGTTCCGTGGGCGCAGGATATTTTGGACTGCATTGACAACGGCACTTTGAAACTAGACGATTACAGACTTTCACAGTGGAGAAGTCGGAG
>JAZNBX010000022.1:0-44711 GCA_045587265.1 Acutalibacteraceae bacterium
GTATACTGTGTTCTCAATCTCGCTTGGTATGGTTATCTCAAAACCTTTATCATAACTTTGTGGCTAACCCTTTGAAGCCATTACCACACAGCAAGCGTGAGCATCACGAAATTTCACTTCTGTTTCGCTCAATTTCTCATCGGCCACTGCCTGCATAACTGTTAAAAGGTCGCCTTCAAGTAGTGCTAGCACAACCTGAGTTTCAGGGTCGCCAAAACGACAGTTGTACTCTATAACCTTTGGTCCGTTTTTAGTAAGCATAAGACCAAAATAAAGGCAACCTTTAAATGTTCTGCCTTCGCTATTCATAGCATTTACAGTAGGGATAAATATTTTTTCCATACACTCTGCGGCAATATTTTTAGTGTAATAAGGGTTGGGGGCTACTGTACCCATACCGCCTGTATTAAGACCTGTATCGTTATCCCCTGCACGCTTATGGTCCATTGAAGAAACCATAGGCACAACAGTTTTACCATCGGTAAATGCAAGAACCGAAACTTCAGGGCCCTCTAAAAATTCTTCAATAACAACGTTATCGCCACTGCTACCAAACATTTTATCCTGCATCATCGAAACTACTGCCGATTTTGCATCTTCTCTGGTTTCTGCAATAATTACGCCCTTACCAAGTGCCAAACCATCCGCTTTAATAACGGTAGGAATTGGCGCAGTTTCTAGGTAGTCCAATGCTTTTTGCATATCATTGAATACCTCATACTCTGCGGTAGGGATATTATACTTTTTCATAAGGTTTTTAGAGAAAACCTTACTACCTTCAATAATAGCGGCTTTAGCATTAGGACCGAAACATTTTATGCCAACCTTTTCTAATGCATCTACACAACCGAGAACTAGTGGGTCATCGGGTGCTACAACGGCATAGTCAATTTTCTCTTCTTGCGCAAACTTTACGATATTTTCGATATCCTTTGCACCGATATCAACAAGGGTAGCGTCATTACGCATACCACCGTTACCGGGTAAAGCAAAAATTTCTTCTACCGCTTTGTTTTCTTTAATCTTTTTTATAATGGCGTGCTCTCTACCGCCGCCACCAACAACTAATACCTTCATATTTAACTCCTTAGTGGTGGAATAGACGCATACCTGTAAACGCCATAGCCATATTGTACTTGTTGCAACACTCAATTACAACGTCGTCACGGATAGAACCGCCGGGTTCTGCAATGTATTTCACACCGCTACGCTTTGCTCTTTCAATATTATCGCTGAATGGGAAGAAAGCATCAGAACCTAGTGCTACACCATCAATCCCACTTAAGTATTCTTTAATGTCAGCATCTGTCAATGGCTCGGGCTGAGTGGTGAAATATTTCTGCCAAATACCATCTGCACAAACATCTTCTTCATTCTTATTAATATAACCATCAATAACGTTATCGCGGTCAGGTCTGCCAAGTGTATCTTTGAAAGGTAGGTTTAGAACCTTATCGTGTTGACGCAAGAACCAAGTATCTGCCTTAGTGCCTGCCAAACGAGTACAGTGTATACGAGACTGCTGACCTGCACCAACACCGATTGCCTGACCATCAACTGCATAGCAAACAGAGTTGGACTGTGTGTATTTTAAAGTGATAAGCGCAATTATTAAATCGCGAACTGCACTTTCGGGTAAATCTTTATTATCGGTTACGATATTAGAAAGCAACTCACGGTTAATTTCGAAGTTATTTCTGCCCTGCTCAAAAGTAATTCCATAAACCTGTTTGCGCTCGATTTCTTCGGGCACAAAATCAGGGTCGATTTTAACTATATTATAGTTACCGTTACGTTTTGATTTTAAAATTTCCAAAGCCTCGTCGGTATAACCAGGTGCGATAATACCATCAGAAACCTCACGCTTAATCATTTTGGCGGTAGTAACATCGCAAACGTCGGAAAGGGCAACCCAATCGCCGAAAGAACACATTCTGTCTGTTCCTCTAGCCCTTGCATAAGCGCATGCAAGTGGTGACTGGTCAAGACCTTCGATATCATCAACAAAGCAAGCTTTTTTTAGTTTATCTGAAAGCGGAATACCAACCGCCGCAGAAGTAGGGCTTACGTGTTTAAAAGAAGTAACTGCAGGAAGACCTAAAGCCTCTTTTAACTCTTTAACCAACTGCCAGCTGTTAAAAGCATCTAAAAAGTTGATATAACCAGGTCTGCCACACAAAATTTCGATAGGTAAATCGCTACCGTCTGCCATAAATATTTTAGAAGGTTTTTGGTTGGGGTTACAACCGTATTTTAATAAAAACTCTTTCATTTTTTGTTACCTCTCTTACTTGTTTTTGTTAACGATTCTAGAATCATATTTGCCGGTTTTAAGGTCAATATATCTTACAAAAAGCGATACCTTATTATCTTCGTTTAGGTTGGTCCAGATAAGGTCGGTAAGGCTATCAATATCCATATCGGGAAGTTCTAGTGTTTTAGGCTCGCCCTCAAAACTAGGAAGTGGGTTGCCATCACACTTATAAGTATGTATAAACTTTGCCTTTGCAGGTAGTGGGTTTGAATATGCAAAGGTATATCTTTGACAAGAACTACCATCGCCATCTGCAGATTTTAGAATTGACATAGCGTAGTTCATATCGCCGTTTTCAAGGCGGATTATGCCTGAAATTCGTGGGGTGTAGTTAGGAGCGTCATCCTCAAACTCACGGGTGCGTAATGCCTGTTCAAAGGTCATCTGCTTGTCCATTAGTTCATAGATAGTATCGGTTTGGTCACCGTTTGTTACGATGGTTTTGTTACCAAGCACACGAACAGGTGCATAAATGATAAGGTGTGGGTCGGTCATTTTGCTTTCATCAAATGCCTGAGTTCTGATGCCCTCGCCATCCTCTATAAACACGCGGTTACGGCTATTTTCACTTCTACCCATAATGAAGTAAGCAGTGATAGCCTTTTTACCATCGGCGCTTTTACCGATGATGATACCTCTACCGTGATATGCTAATGAATTAAGTTCGGTTGCGATTGATTTAATTTCCATAACTACACTTCCCTTTTTTATTCTAAAATTATTGTTTTGCCGTTTTCTACTGTGATTTTACCCTCGCAGAAAAGTTTAGCCGCTTTAGGTAGAATTTTCCACTCGGCTTCTTCCATAATCCTTCTTTGTAGAGTTTCGGGTGTATCGCCCTCTAAAACCTCTACCGCTTTTTGAAGAATGATAGGGCCTGCATCACACTCTGCAGTTACAAAATGCACCGTAGCGCCCGAAACCTTTACGCCTTTTTTAAGCGCTTCTTCGTGCACGTGTAGGCCATAATAACCCTTGCCGCAAAAAGACGGAATTAGCGCCGGGTGAACGTTTATCATCTTATACTCGAATGCATCGCATACATTCTCGTCTAAAATTGTCATAAAACCTGCATATACAACCAAGTCTGCCTTTTCTTCTATTAAAAGGTCTCTCATTGCTTTACTGTAAGAAGCAATATCTCCATACTCTTTTCTTATAAGAGTTCTAGTTTTTATGCCTGCTTTTTTTGCACGCTCTAGCGCATAAGCATCGGCAATAGATGCGATAACACAGGTAATTTTGCCGTTACCTAGTTCGCCCCTACTTTCTGCATCTATTAAGGCTTGCAGATTAGTACCGCCGCCCGAGACCAAAACAACAATGTTTTTTGTTTCTATCATAGAATTACACCCTCGTCAGAGGAAACTACTTCGCCGATAATGTAAGCATCTTCGCCGTTAGCATTAAGAATTTCTAATGCTTTCTCGGCATCTTCGGGAGCAACTGTAACGCTCATACCAACGCCCATATTAAAGGTATTGAACATATCACGCTCTGGGATGTTGCCAACCTTTGCAATATACTCGAAAATAGGTAGTACTTTAAGTGCGGATTTATCAACCTTAACACTCTTACCCTCAGGTAATGCACGGGGAATGTTCTCATAAAAACCGCCGCCTGTAATGTGCGAAACTGCCTTAACCTTAATCTCTTTGAAAAGAGCAAGCATTGATTTAACGTACATTTTAGTAGGTGTTAAAAGTGTTTCGCCGAGAGATTTACCGCCAAGTTCTGCAACAGGGCTATTTAGGTCGGCATTTTCAATATCAAACACCTTGCGAACAAGTGAGAAACCGTTTGAATGCACACCGGTTGAAGCAAGCGCAATAACTACGTCGCCTTCCTTGACTGTGTTTTTATCAAGGATTTTAGATTTATCAACAACGCCTGTGCAATAGCCTGCAAGGTCATAATCTTCTTCAGGCATAAGACCTGGATGCTCTGCAGTTTCGCCACCGATTAAAGCACAACCTGCCTGAACGCATCCTTCTGCAACACCGCCAACGATATCTGCAATCTTTTCAGGATAGTTCTTGCCGCAAGCAATATAATCCAAGAAGAAAAGTGGTTTTGCGCCACAACAAATAATATCGTTAGCGCACATAGCAACACAATCTATACCAATGGTATCGTGCTTATCTAATAGCATTGCAAGTTTGATTTTTGTGCCAACACCATCAGTACCAGAAACCAAAACTGGCTCTTTAATATCGGTTAAGTCTAGACCGAAGCAACCGCCAAAGCCACCAACGTCATCAAGGCAACCTTCGTTTTTGGTGCGAGCAATGTGTTTTTTCATTAGTTCTACTGATTTATAACCAGCAGTAATATCAACACCTGCGGCTGCGTAACTGTCAGATTTAGAAATGTTATGCATAATATTTACCTTCCCTTAATTATTCTTTACCTGTCCAACAATATGTGCAAAGGCAATCTTCAGGTAACCCTATTGCCTTAATTATACCGTCTAACGTTTGGAACTCTAATGAGTCAAAGTTAAGCCTCCTACAAATTTCTTCCCTTAACTTCTTACCGCGTTCAGTTTCGCCGTTAGAGTATTCTTCGATATACTTTAAACCTTCTTCTCCCTCAAGGTCGTTTATAACCCTACGAGCAATAAGTTCCATTTCGTTTGTTGCCCTTGTGAAGTTAAGGTATTTACAACTGAACATTATAGGAGGGCAAGCAGAACGCATATGAACTGCTTTTGCGCCATTATCATAAAGAAAGTCTACTGTTTCTTTTAACTGAGTTCCACGAACTATTGAATCATCTACAAAAAGCAAGTTTTTGTGAGCGATTAGTTCGTGCACGGGGATTTGCTTCATTTTAGCAATTTTCTCACGCTCTACTTGAGTGGGTGGAATAAAACTACGTGCCCAAGTAGGTGTGTATTTTATAAAGGCTCTGGCAAAAGGTTTTCCGCTCTCATTAGAATAACCTATTGCATGAGGTGTGCCCGAATCGGGAACGCCACCTACGTAATCTACATCATCGGCATTGTGCTTTTCCTTATCCTGCATAGCCATTATTCTACCGTTGATATATCTCATAACCTCAACGTTTACGCCTTCGTAGGTTGAAGTTGGGAAACCATAGTAACTCCAAAGAAACGAACAAACTCGCATCTTTTTACCGGGTTTTGCTAATTGTGTATAACCATCTGCGGTAATTTCAACTATCTCGCCGGGGCCGAGTTCTTTTTCGTCTTCGTAGCCTAATTTTTTATAAGCAAACGATTCAAAAGTAACACAATAACCATGCTCACTTTTACCGAGAACCATTGGTATTCTGCCAACCTTATCACGCGCGGCAATAATTTTGCCTTTGTCGGTTAGAATTAGAATCGCTGCAGTTCCGTCTACAACTTTGCCTACAAATTTAATACCATCAACAAAGTTGTCTTTTTGATTTATAAGCGATGCGGTTAATTCTGTGGCATTGACGTTGTTACCTGTCATAGCGTTAAAGTGACCGCCGTTTTCTACAAGGTACTTATCTATCAACTCTTTAGCGTTGTTGATTACACCGATAACGCAGATTGCATAAGTGCCAAGTTTTGAGCAAATTAGCAAAGGTTGTGGGTCGTAATCACTAATACAACCAATTGCGGCATTCCCCTTCATCTCGGTAAAAACATCGCTAAACTTTGTTCTAAAAGGTGAATTTTCGATATTGTGTATCTCCCTTTGTAGACCTAAGGTTTCGTTATACGCCGCCATACCTGCGCGACGTGTGCCTAGGTGGGAATGATAATCGGTACCGAAATATACATCCTCTATGGCACTGCTTTTACAAACAGCTCCAAAATAGCCTCCCATAATTTGACTCCTTCTTATAATTAGCCGTTAAGTTCGGCACTGATTTTCTTATCCTTCTCTAAAACAACCTTTGCATCGCTTACACGCTTTGCATCAAGTTTTGCGGCAAGGTCTTTATCCTCTACTGCTATGATTTGAGCCGCAAGCAACGCCGCATTTGCGCCACCGTTAATTGCAACGGTTGCAACAGGAATGCCTGTTGGCATCTGAACGGTTGAAAGTAGTGCGTCCATACCGTCTAGATTAGATGATTTGCAAGGAATACCGATAACGGGCAAGGTTGTGTTTGCGGCAATAGCACCTGCTAAGTGTGCCGCCATACCTGCTGCAGCAAT
The DNA here is from genome assembly GCA_045587265.1 of Acutalibacteraceae bacterium. Taxonomy (GTDB): domain Bacteria; phylum Bacillota; class Clostridia; order Oscillospirales; family Acutalibacteraceae; genus UMGS1532. The sequence continues at coordinate 6,474 of JAZNBX010000022.1, forward strand.
TAAAACGCCAAAACCATTATCTCTTGCCGAGAGAGCAAAATCACGTGCCTCTACAGGTGTGCGGTGTGCGGAATATACGTGCACCTCGTGTGGAATGCCCAAAGTTTTAAGCATATCTGTTGCCTTTGTAATGATTGGTAGGTCGCTATCGCTACCCATAATAATACCAACTTTTTTCATAAAAACTCTCCTTTTTATCGGTAATAAATTGCAAAAGGACACACCTAACCCGTATTAACGGTTAAGCGTGCCCAGACGGTCGGCTGATGTAGGTAAAACCCTTAACATTTCCTGTTCCTCTGTGGTGCTCCACTCTTACTCCGTCAGTTGCAGGAAACGGTGTTAATTTGTTAAAATTCGAACAAATTTAGTATACCATTTTTGTCGATTTGTGTCAAGGCAAAAAGGCTTATAAAAAGCTACCCAAAACACCGCTTTATTTTATCTATTTTGCCTTTGTTTCACAATAAATGCATCTGTATACTTTGTTTTCTTTTTCGGTTAGTTTAAAAATGTGGTCAAGACCTAATTCAACCGAGGTAATACACCTTGGATTTTTGCATTTGATTACATTAACTAATCTTTCGGGTACGTTGATACCAAGTTTTTCGGTAAGTTTGCCATCCTTAATGATATTAACTGTGGCTTCTGGGTCAACGTAACCGATAACGTCAAAGTTTATTTCAATATCGGCATCAATTTTTATAATATCTTTCTTGCCCATTTTTTTGCTGCTAACGTTTTTAATTATAGCCACTGAGCAATCAAGGTCGTCTAACCTCAAAAGATTATAAAGTTTCATACCGCTACCTGCGGTAATGTGGTCGATAACCACGCCGTTTTGAATTGAATCTATATTCATCTTCCTGCCTCCTCTAAAAGTTTTAGAATTAGCGCCATACGAATATACTTACCGTTTAGAACCTGTTTAAAGTAGCAGGCTCTTGGGTCGCTATCAATCTCGGTGCTGATTTCGTTTACACGTGGCAGTGGATGCATAATAGAAAGCGTAGATTTTGCATCCTTTAGTTTTGGTAAATCTAAAATATAACTATCTTTAAGTCTTAAATAATCTTCCTCATTAAAGAAACGCTCACGTTGAACTCTGGTCATATAAAGAATGTCAAGTTCGGGCATTACCGACACTAAATCGGTTGTTTGTGTATACGGTATACCATTCTTTTTAAGAATATCGTTCTTTACATAACTTGGAAGTTTTAGTTCTTCAGGAGAAATAAGTACAACCTTTATGCCGCTATATCTTGAAAGTGCGGCAATAAGCGAATGCACAGTTCTACCGAATTTTAAGTCGCCGCAAAAACCAACAGTAAGCCCTGAAAAACCGCCCTTTTCTCTATAAATAGTAAGTAAATCGGTAAGGGTTTGGGTTGGATGATTATGTCCGCCATCGCCTGCGTTTATAACAGGTATTGTAGCGTTACAAGCCGCAACATAAGGTGCGCCCTCTTTTGGGTGGCGCATAGCGATAATATCGGCATAGCAACTAATTGTTTTTGCAGTATCGGCAATGCTTTCGCCCTTTGCAGACGAAGAACTATTTGCCTCGGAAAAGCCTAGAACGCTACCGCCAAGTTCAAGCATACCCGCCTCAAAACTAAGCCTTGTTCTAGTAGAAGGCTCGTAAAAAAGGGTGGCTAACTTTTTGCCACGACACATTTCGCTATACTTTTTAGGGTCGGCGATAATGTCGTTAGCGGTAGTTATAAGCTCCATAATTTCTTCTGTGGAAAAATCTAAAATATCAATAAGACTTCTCATATTATTTTGCACCTATCCAGCTTTCATCAGATGGGTTGTTGCGGAAAGCAATTAATTTCTTTATATCTTCTGTCTTTATATAACCTTCTTCTGCGGCCACTTCTGCTATAACGTCGAAGTTTGTAAGCGAAATGTTTTTAACGTCTGCAGCGCTCAAGCGGTCGATACCCTTTTGCATACCATAAGTAAAGATACTTACTATGCCTAAAACCTCTGCGCCTGCCTCACGAAGAACATTTACAACCTCGATAACGCTACCACCGGTTGAAATTAGGTCTTCTACAACTACAACCTTTTGGCCTTTTTCGAGTTTGCCTTCGATTTGGTTTTGTCTACCGTGGTCTTTAGCGCCTGAGCGTACGTAACCCATAGGCATATCAAGAATATGTGCAGTAATAGCGGCATGTGCTATACCTGCAGTAGAAGTACCCATAAGAACTTCTGCTTCGGGATAATTATCTTTAATAAGTTTTGCAAGGCCCTCTTCTACGTCGGTACGAACCTTTGGTGCGGTTAAGGTTAAACGGTTGTCGCAATAAACAGGACTTTTAATGCCACTTGCCCAGGTGAATGGGTCTTCGGGACGGAAAAATACTGCCTTGATTGAAAGTAGGTCTTTAGCGATTAACTTTTGCATAATAATTCTCCTTTTTGTTAAATGTTTAGTCAACAAATTCTGCAACGCAACGCTCGTAAGCGGCAACTGGGTCATCTGCGGCAGTTATAGGTCTGCCAACAACTATATAGTCAGAACCAATTTTCTTAGCCTCGGCAGGTGTCATAACACGCTTTTGGTCGCCAATATCGCCATCTGCAAAGCGTACACCAGGGGTAACTGTTAAAAACTCTTTACCACAAATTTCGTGAACCTTTTCTGCTTCGAGTGGTGAGCAAACAACACCATCAAGTCCTGCTTTTTTAGCATTAGCGGCATAGTGCATAACCACCTTATCAATAGGCTCGCGGATGAGCAAATCGTTCTCCATACTCTCTTGGTCGGTAGAGGTAAGTTGGGTTACTGCGATAAGTAAAGGTCTTGTGCCATCAGGCCTCGTTAAGCCCTCTAACGCTCCTTCCATCATACGAACTGTACCTGCGGCGTGAAGGTTGCAAAGGTCAACATCAAGACGAGATAAAACTGCCATTGATTTTTTAACAGTATTAGGAATATCGTGTAATTTTAAATCCAAGAATATTTTGTGGCCGCGTTTTTTAATTTCGCGCACAATTTGGGGACCTTCGGCATAGAAAAGTTCCATACCGATTTTCACAAATGGTTTTCTACCTGTGAATTTATCCAAAAAATCAAAAACCTGCTCTTTGCTAGCAAAATCGCAAGCAACTATAACGTCTTTACCCATTATTTACTCCTCCAATTATATCGCTTAATGATTTTATATTGTATTTTGCCATTGTTTCCGGCAACTGCTCGATTATATTTTTGCAAACGTACGGGTCTACCAAGTTAGCCGCGCCAACCTCTACCGCAGTTGCACCTGCAAGCATCATTTCAATTACATCTTCGGCGGTGCTTACGCCACCCATACCAATTACGGGGATTTTAACGGCATTTGCAACCTGATACACCATACGAACGGCTACAGGGAAAATTGCAGGACCCGAAAAACCGCCCATTGTGTTAGCGATGATAGGTTTTTTGGTTTTAAGGTTTATACGCATACCTAGCATTGTATTTATAAGACTAATGCCGTCAGCACCTGCATCTTCGCAAGCCTTTGCAATAGAAACTATATCGGTAACGTTTGGTGAAAGTTTGATAATAACAGGTTTTGTAGTTACCTTTTTAACAGCACGGGTTACCTCTGCCGCGGCTTTTGGGTCGGTACCAAAACTCATACCGCCGCCGTGAACGTTCGGACAACTAACATTAACCTCAAGCCAACCTACCTGCTCGCATTTATCAATTTTTTCGCAAGTATAAGCATACTCATCAATAGAAAAGCCGCTTACGTTTGCCATTACCTTTTTATTAAAGACTTTAGAAAGTTTAGGTAGTTCTTCTGATATAACCTTTTCTACGCCAGGATTTTGAAGACCTACCGCGTTTATCATACCTGAACTGCATTCTGCAATTCTTGGGGTAGGATTACCAAAACGCGCGTCTTTAGTAGTGCCCTTAAAAGAGAATGTACCCAAGACGTTTATATCGTAAAGTTCTGCAAATTCGTAGCCAAAGCCAAAGGTGCCACTTGCGGGGATAATAGGATTGTCAAGTTCTATTCCACAAAGGTTTACACTTAGATTTCCCATATTATATCCTCCTTTTTAAGCACTGGGCCTTCTTTACAAATGCGCTTGTTACCCGTAACGGTTTTGCAACTGCAACCCATACAAGCACCAAAGCCACAACCCATACGCTCTTCGAAACTAAACTGACCCGAAGTAGTAAGGTTTTTGTAAATTGCTTTTAGCATTGGCTCGGGGCCACAAGTGTAGAAATAGGTATAATCTAAATCTTTTACCGCATCGGTAACAAAGCCTTTTATACCATAACTACCATCGGCGGTAGTAACAAAAACCTTGGCTCCAAGAGTTGCAAATTCGTTTTCATAAAAAACGTCGCATTTAGAATTAAAACCAAGTATTACGGTTACCTCTTTACCCTCTGAAATTAGTTTTTTTGCAAGGTTATAAAGAGGCGGAACACCGACACCGCCACCTAATAGCAGTGGTTTTTCTCCGCTTACAGAGAGGTCGTATCCATTACCTAAACCTGTAAGTACATCTAGCATTTGACCCGCACTCATATCGCGCATAGCCTCGGTCCCCTTACCTACTACCTTGTAGATAAGGGTTAGTTTATTTTCCTCAACGTCGCAAACAGAAATTGGGCGGCGAAGAAATAACCCGTCAATTTTAATGTTTACAAACTGACCCGAAGCGGTTATAGGGGAGGTATCCCCCTCTAAAACCATTTTTAGAACGTCATTTGCTATTGGTGTATTAGAAATTATCTTAAATAATTCTTGTTTCATAACTTTTCCTTTTAAGCATCAATAGTTGAAATACCAAGTGTTGTTTCTTCTAAAACGTCTAGTAAAACCCTTACAGTATCAAGGGCTGTAAAGATAGAAACGTTGTTTTGGGTTGCGCACTGACGAATTGCATGACCATCAGACATAATATCAACCGAGTTAACATCACGGGTGTTAATAACGTAGGTTACGTAGCCCTGACGGATAGCGTTTGTAATATCGTCTGGGTCTTCACTAATCTTTTTACGAACCCTTGTACGAATGCCGTGCTCTTTAAGATAAGCCGCAGTACCGCTTGTAGCCTCAATATTAAAACCGAGATTATAGAATCTGCGAATAAGTGGCAATGCTTCCGCCTTATCACAATCGGCAACCGTTACCAAAACAGTACCGTAGTTCATAATGTTCATACCTGAAGCCTGTAATGCCTTATAAAGCGCACGGTTAAGTCTATTATCGTAACCGATTGCTTCACCTGTAGACTTCATTTCAGGAGATAGGTATGCGTCAAGACCGCTTAGTTTTGAGAAAGAGAATGCAGGCACTTTTACATAGTAACGTTGCTTTTCTTCCGGCATACCATCAATAATACCCTGCTCGCTTAATGATTTGCCAAGAATAACGTAGGTGGCAATATCTGCAAGGCTATAACCGGTTGATTTTGAAAGGAAAGGAACGGTTCTTGAAGACCTTGGGTTAACCTCGATAATAAACACGTTATCGTCGTTATCAACAATGAACTGAATGTTGTATAGACCGATAATGCCGATACCAAGGCCTAACTTTTTGGTGTAATCCAAAATTGTATCCTTAACCTTTTGTGAAATACTAAAGGTTGGGTAAACGCTTATAGAGTCGCCCGAGTGGATACCTGTTCTTTCAACAAGTTCCATAATGCCTGGGATGAATACATCCTTGCCATCGCAAACTGCATCAACCTCTACCTCTTTACCTTGAATGTACTTATCAACAAGAACGGGCTTGTCCCCATCAATTTCAACGGCAGTTTTTAGGTAGTGACGAAGTTGCTCCTCATCGGCAACAATCTGCATTGCTCTACCGCCAAGAACGAAACTTGGACGAACAAGCACAGGATAACCGATTTCTCTAGCAGCATTAACACCATCTTCTATTTTGGTAACCGCCTTACCTTTTGGCTGAGGAATGTTAAGAGATAGAAGCAACTTTTCAAAAGAGTCACGGTTTTCTGCACGCTCGATAGCATCGCAGTCTGTACCGATAATCTTAACGCCACGAGCGCGTAAAGGCTCGGCTAGGTTTATAGCAGTTTGGCCGCCCAAGGATGCGATAACACCATCAGGTTTTTCGTGCAAGATAATGTTCATAACATCTTCGGTGCAAAGTGGTTCGAAATAAAGTTTATCCGAAGTAGTATAGTCGGTTGAAACAGTTTCGGGGTTGTTGTTTATAATAATAGCCTCATAGCCTGCTTCTTTAATTGTAGTTACAGCGTGAACGGTTGAATAGTCAAACTCAACACCCTGACCTATACGGATAGGGCCTGAACCTAAAACGATAATCTTCTTTTTATCGGTAACGATTGACTCGTTTTCTTCTTCGTAGGTTGAGTAGAGATAATTAACATCCGAAGGAAGAACTGCGCCGCAGGTATCAATCTTTTTATACACTGGCATAATGCTATTTTCTACGCGGTAATTGAATACCTCTATTTCGGTAACGCCCCACATATCTGCAACCGCTTTATCGCAGAAGCCCATACGCTTTGCATCTACCAAAAGGTCTTTGTCCCAAACGTTAGCACGAAGTGCATTTTCCATATTTATAATGTTATTTAGGTTTTCTATGAACAATATATCAATGCCTGTTGCTGCGGCAATTTTCTCCATATCGGTTTTTAGACGCAACAATTCTGCAATAGCATAATATCTATCATCTGTAGCATCTTTGATGTACTCTAAAAGCCATTGGGACTCTTTACCGTCGAACTTTTTGCTGTGTAGGTGATAAACACCGATTTCTAGAGAACGGATAGCCTTCAAAAGACTTTCTTCAATAGTTCTACCTATGCTCATAACCTCGCCGGTTGCCTTCATTTGAGTACCGAGTTTATTATTAGCATCGGCGAACTTATCAAATGGAAAACGTGGCATTTTGGATACAACATAATCAATGCTTGGCTCGAAAGATGCAGGGGTATTAGCAATTTTAATCTCATCTAGGTGCATACCAACTGCAATTTTTGCAGTAACCCTTGCTATTGGGAATCCGCTAGCCTTTGAAGCAAGTGCCGACGAACGCGAAACTCTAGGGTTAACCTCTATTAGATAGTATTGGAAAGATTTTGGGTCAAGTGCAAACTGAACGTTACAACCGCCCTCAATTTTAAGCGCGCGGATAATTCTAAGCGCACTTTCTTTTAACATATGACACTCTTTATAGGTTAGTGTTTGGGTTGGGCAAACAACAACCGAGTCGCCTGTATGAACGCCAACAGGGTCGATGTTCTCCATATTACAGATTGCAATAGCGGTATCGTTAGCGTCACGCATTACCTCGTACTCAATCTCTTTATAACCCTTTATGCTCTTTTCAATAAGCACCTGACCAACAGGTGAAAGACTAAGAGCATTTTTCATTATCTCTAAAAATTCTTCTTCGTTGTATGCAAAACCGCCGCCTGTACCGCCAAGAGTGAAGGCAGGGCGCAATACTACAGGGTAGCCGATTTCTTCTGCTACCTTTAAGCCCTCTTCAATAGAGGTTGCAATATCCGAAGGAAGAACAGGCTCATCTAATTCTTCGCAGAGTTGTTTAAATAATTCACGGTCTTCTGCACGCTCGATACTTTCGCTTCTAGTACCAAGAAGTTCAACGTGGCATTCTTTTAAAACGCCCTTCTTTTCAAGTTGCATTGCAAGGTTAAGACCGGTTTGACCGCCAATTCCGGGAACTATTGCATCGGGGCGCTCATAACGAAGGATTTTTGCAATGTACTCCAAAGTTAGTGGCTCCATATATACCTTATCCGCAATAGTAGTATCGGTCATAATTGTAGCGGGGTTAGAGTTGCAAAGTACAACCTCATATCCCTCTTCCTTTAAGGCTAGACAAGCTTGTGTGCCTGCATAGTCAAACTCGGCAGCCTGACCTATAACGATAGGGCCTGAGCCAATTACAAGTATCTTTTTTATATCGGTTCTCTTAGGCATTGCTCTTGCCCTCCTTCATAAGACTTTGGAATCTATCAATAACGCTTGTTCTATTGTTAGGACCCTCTGAATCATCAAGATAATACTGGGTACCTATTACACTGTCCTTTACGCACTCTACTGCCTCTACGCTACCATCAAGAATGTTTTTATAGGTAACAACCAAATCGGTATTTTTTAGGCTATCCTCACAAATAGCGTAGTCGTGGTTTTGAACAGTAATTTCAACCTCGCCATTTTGTGTGTTCTTAATAGGATAGTTACCACCGTGATGGCCAACCTTCAATTTATAGGTTTTAGCACCGTAAGAAAGGCAGAGCAACTGCATACCAAGGCCAACTGCAACCATTGGGTATTTACCGCGAAGTTCTTTAACAAGTTCAGTTATTGCAGTAAAGTCCTCTGGATTACCAGGGCCGCTTGAAATATACACACCATCGGGCTTCATTTTCTCTATTTCTGCAAGGGTGATATTGTAAGGAACTACCGAAACGTTGCATCCACGCTCGTTAAGAAGACGAACCGCGCCATAAGTAATACCACAGTCAATAGCTACAACATTGTATTTTGGGTTAGGTGTTCTTGAATACCAACACTTTTTGCAACTAACCTTACTTAAATCAACCACTTCATCGTGGTTCTTTATTGCGGCTAGCGCATCTTTAGTATCGGTTTCGATATCAACAATAATTGCTTTGCAACTACCGTTTTCACGCAAGAATGCAGTAAGTTTTCTTGTATCTACACCATAGATGCCTGCGATTCCGTTCTCCTCCATAATTTCAGAAAGAGTTTTAGTATAACGGAAGTTTGATGGCGAGTTGTTATATTCCCTCACAACGAAACCGCCTATCATTGGCGCTTTTGTAACAAGGTCTTCTTCTGCGATACCGTAGTTACCGATAAGCGGATAGGTCATAACAACCGTTTGATCCAAGTATGCAGGGTCGGAAACAACCTCCTCGTAACCTATCATTGAGGTGTCAAAAACAAGTTCTGTTACCTTGTTGTTTACTACGCCGAAGCCGTAACCTAAATATTCGGTTCCGTTTTCAAGCACTAGTTTTCTGTTATAATTCTTTACCATACTATTTCTCCTCCGTATACTGTCTTTATACATTCACCGCTAAACGTCATACTCTCGAACGGTGTTGCTTTGCCAAGTGAAACAAATTTATTTGGGTCTACTTTATATTCCTTATCTAAATCCCAAATGCAAAAGTCCTTACCGAGTGGAATATTAAACCTTTCTCTCGGATTTATGCACATAAGGTCGATAAGTTTTTCTAGACTAATTACATTTGTTTTAACCAAGTGTGTGTACATTGCCGCAAATGCGGTTTCAAGGCCAACCACACCAAACGCGCTTTTCTCTAGCCCCTTGCTTTTTTCTTCCAAGGAGTGAGGCGCGTGGTCGGTCGCAATCATATCAATCGTTCCGTCTATAATGCCTTCTATTAGCGCACGCTTGTCCTCTTCGCTTCTAAGCGGCGGATTCATTTTAAACCTGCCGTGTTCCATTAAATCGCTATCATCTAAAATGAGATAGTGCGGTGCAGTTTCACAGGTTATATCCACGCCTTCTGCTTTTGCTTTACGTATAAGTTCTACGCTTTCTTTAGTGGATATGTGGCAAACGTGGTATTTGCAGCCCGTTTCCTTTACAAGTTTTATATCGCGCGCTATTGGGCCCCACTCGCTTTCGCTACATATACCCTTGTGGCCGTGAGCCTTAGCATACTCGCCATCATGAATGTAACCGCCAAAAAGCAACGAATTATCTTCACAGTGGGCAACTATTATTTTTTGTAGCGCTTTTGCTTTAAGCATAGCTTCGCGCATCAAGTCTTCGATTTGCACACCTCTGCCGTCATCAGAAAAGGCTATCGCGCTTTTACTCATTCCTTGCATATCAGATAGGGTCTCACCTTTTTGTGCTACCGTGATAGCGCCGTAAGGGTAAACCGCAATTTTTGCTGTCTTTTCAATTATATCGGTTTGCGCTTTCAAATTTTTGCACGAGTCGGGCACGGGATTTAGATTTGGCATTGTGCAAACAGCGGTATATCCGCCCGCTGCCGCCGCATAACTACCCGAGGCAATCGTCTCTTTATAAGAAAAACCCGGCTCACGAAAATGCACATGCACATCGCAAAAACCGGGAAAAACAGTATATTTATCGGAAATGTATGGGGACAATTCCGCCTTAGTGTTAATTATATCGTTAACCATATTGGAGAAATTGGCAATACCCTTAGTGCCAGAAATAATTTTTGCCATCGTTTTCTCCCCCTAAAAAATAAAATAGCCTTGCTTAATCTGCAAGGCTTAACACACAAAAACAACGGAACGCAAACCTTGCATTCCTACCATTCATATCAAAACCTTGCCGATATCTCTGTATCGCGCTTAAAGATTGACTACATTATATCACTTCTCAAATATTCTGTCAACAAAAGTTACACGATTTTTACCATATTTTTTAATTTTCAGTATTATATACATTTTAAATACAGTATACGAGTAATTTTATTGTATATTTTTTAGAAAATGCATTAGAACATATTGACAAACATTTAACAATGCAATATAATAATTGTACCAAATGATACAGTTTCGAGGTGCTTATGGATAAAAGACAGAAACAACTTGTTTGCAATTCGGCGCTTTTTTGTGGTGTTGAACAAAGGTTCATTGAGGCTTTGCTAGAACATCCGCAAATAAAGTTATCCTGCTTTTTAAAAGGTGAGGCAATATTCCCTTCCCAAAGCGATTACGGGCTTTGTATTTTACTTTCGGGCTCTGCTGAGTGTTACAACGGTAACACCCTTTTAAATCGCTATCGCGAGGGAGACTGTTTTGGTGCCGCTTCCCTATTTTGCAGTGAAGAATATCCAACAGTAATTTATGCCAAAACCGCTGGCAGTGCCCTTTATATAAGTCGCACCGCCGCAGAGTTTTTGATAGCCGAATGCCCACAGTTTGCAATCAATTATATTAACTTTCTGTCAGGGAAAATCCATCTGCTTAACCGAAAAATTGATTCATTTACGGCAGACAATTCGCTTAAGAAGGTGTCTAAATATATTTTAAGCAACACAGGCGGAAGTGAACTTTCCTTAAACATTAGTTTATCTCGTCTGGCGCTTGCTTTGGATATAGGACGCGCCTCGCTTTATCGTTCACTTGACTATTTAGAGCAAGCGTGCATCATCAAGCGTGACGGTCGCAAGATTACCATACTTAACGCGAATAAATTAAAAAACGTATAAAAGGAAGGAAACAAAATGAAAAAGATTAAGAGAATTTTAGCAGTTGTTTTGATGCTTGCTATTGCAGTTATAGGTACTGCTTGCGGCACCGAAAAGCCCAGTGAAGTATCTAGTGCACCTAGTGAAGTTGTAACAGAAAAAGCCAAGGTTACAGTTAACTGTCTTAAAGGCCCTACCGGTATTGGTATGGTTAAACTTATGGCAGATAACGACAAGGGCGATGCACTTAACGACTATACAATAAATATTGCATCCGCTCCCGAAGATATCGCCGCCGCAGTTATTAAAGGCGAGGTTGATATTGCAGCAGTTCCCGTAAACCTAGCCGCTACACTTTACAACAAAACAGAGGGCAAATACGTTGTTTGCGGTATTAACACTTTGGGCGTTCTATATATGCTTGACACAACAAACACCATAGCAAACATCGAGGACATTCGTGGCAAAAAGATTTATGCCACAGGTCAAGGTTCTACCCCTGAATACATCTTGCGCTACGTTTTAAGCAAGAACAATATTGACCCCGATAAAGACGTAACCATTGAGTTTATTGCTGAACATGCAGAACTAGTATCTTTAATGGCAGCAGGCAAAGCAGAAATCGCACTTTTACCCGAACCCAATGCAACCACAACCCTAATGCAGAACCAGAATGCCAAAAGAGCTCTTAATATGACAGAGGAATGGAACAAGGTAGCAACAGACGGAAGCCAAGTTGTGCAAGGTTGCATTATTGCTAAGAAAGAATTTTTAGATAATAATGCTGAGGCTTATGCTAACTTTATTAAAGAGTACGATGCTAGCGTTAAATACGTAAACGAGCAGACCGAAGAAGCCTCTGCAGTAGTTGAGCAATACGGCATCGTACCAAAAGCCGCAGTTGCTAAAAATGCTATTCCAAACTGCAACATTACACTTATTAAAGGCGAAGAAATGAAAAACACACTTAGCCCATTCTTAAAAGTATTATTTGATTATAACGTTAAATCTGTTGGAGGAAAATTACCTGATGACAGCTTCTACTACATCGGTAAATAAAATAAAGACCTTATTAAAAAAAGCCGCCGCTATAATCTTTCTTATAGCGGTTTGGCAAGGTGTGGCTTTACTTATTGGTAACGCTACCGTTTTGCCTACACCAATCGCGGTGTTTTTGAAACTTTTAGAAATTGCAAAAGATTCGGATTTTTGGCTTATAACGATACTTTCTTGTGTAAGAATAATTGCAGGTTTTTTGCTTGGCAGTATCATAGGCGCAGGCTTTGGCGCACTATCCCATATAAGTAAAACCGCAAAGTATCTTCTAGACCCTTTACTTACACTTATTAAAGCCACTCCCGTAGCGTCATTTATAATACTTTTATTCTTTTGGCTACCCAATAACACAATACCCTCATTTACCAGCATACTTATTGTTATTCCTATGGTTGCATCAAACGTATACGAGGGATTTCGCTCGGTTGATGTGGGACTTAAAGAGGTTGCAAATCTATATAACATAAGAGGTTTTGCGCGCTTTCGCGCCCTCTATCTGCCAACCCTTAAAAGTTATTTTTTAGCGGCTTTTTCTACCTCGCTTGGACTTAGTTTTAAAGCAGGTATTGCGGCAGAGATTTTATGCACACCCAAAACCGCTATCGGTAGCGAAATTTATAACGGCAAGGTTTATTTAGAAACCGAAAACGTTTTTGCATGGACCTTTGTTGTTATAGTTTTAAGCCTACTTTTTGAGGTGCTTTTTAAAAAGTTTCTAGAAAGGGGTGCTAAAAATGCTTAAACTGCAAAACGTTTCTGTGAGTTTTGGTGGCGATGCAGTTATAGACAACTTTAGCGCCGAATTTCCTCTCGGCATTACCGCATTATTAGGGGCTTCAGGCAAGGGCAAAACCACCCTTTTGCGCACCATTGCAGGCTTGCAAGAACACAGCGGTAAAATCCAAGGTACAAAGGGCAAGAAAATTGCTATGGCTTTTCAAGATTACAGGCTCTTTCCTACCCTAAGTACTAAAGAAAACGTTGCTATAACACTTTCAAAAAATATTGATTTAGAAAGGTTACTTTTAGACCTAGAGGTATCCGATTTTGCGGATAAAAAGCCCAACGAACTTTCGGGCGGTATGAAAACCAGAGTTTCGCTTGCGAGAGCCCTTGGAACCGACTCTGATATCATTCTTTTAGACGAGCCTTTTGCCGCGCTTAATTCAAAACTTAAGCAGCGGCTTGCAGAGAATATGATACCCTACTTAAAAGATAAAACCGTAATTCTTGTAAGCCACAACAAAAGCGACTTTGAACTACTACGCCCCGACTATACTATAAACTTATAAATTACAAGCACACATAGCATCTGTTATGTGTGCTATTTTATTGACTAGTTAAAATAATTATGATAAAATATATAAAGATTATGTTTGAAAGGCAGAAATTGTATGAACACTTATAATGTGCCAACCGGTGAGCAACCGCTTAACGCTTGGATTATTATTTTAATTGTTGTGGCAGGGCTTCTACTTATAGCCTCTGTGATTTACCCTTATTTGCCAAAAATTATAGATTTCTTTAAAGAAAAGTTCTCGAAGGAAAAGGAAGATACCCGTGAAGATTTGGACTAGTTTTATTATAATTTTAATTCGTCTTATTCGTTTTGCTTTAAGGTGTCTTGGCCGAGGTGGTACTAATCTACCGGGCACTATTGCACTAAAACTTTGCCCATCTATTATTGGTAGGCTCTCGAAAGGCGTTACCGTTATTTTGGTAACAGGCACTAACGGCAAAACCACAATAACGAGAATGATTGAGCAGTGCTTGATTGAAAGCGGTAAAACATATTTCACCAACAAATCGGGCGCTAATATGGATACGGGTATTGCCGCAGAATTTATTTACAATAGCACCATTCTCGGTAAATGCAAATACTCCTATGCTTTAATTGAGTGCGACGAATTGGCTTTTAAAAACGTTAGCCGATACGCTAAAATTCACTACGTAGTTGTATCTAACGTTTTCCGTGACCAACTTGACAGATACGGCGAAATAACCCACACCATTACGGGTATTTATAATGGTATTAAAAACATTCCCGATGCTACAGTTTGCCTCAATGCAGACTGCTCACTTTCCACCTCTTTGAAAGACCGCATAGAAAACAAGATTATTTTCTACGGTCTTAACTGCCCTATCTACAAAGACAGGGTTAAAGAGGTCTCGGATGCGCCTTACTGCATAAAGTGTGGCACAGAGTACACTTACGATTATATTACCTACGGGCATTTAGGCAAATACACTTGTAAAAAGTGTGGTTACATCAGACCTGAGCCTACCATTTTTGCCGAAAGTATTATTGATAGCGACGTTGACTCAACCACTGTTGCGCTTAACATTGACGGCGAAACTCAAAACGTAAAAATAAATCTTCCGGGTGGATACAACATTTACAACGCTACTGCGGCAGCAACTGTTGGACACGCTTTAGGGTTGGGTTTTGACACAATAAAAACCGCATTAGAAGGTTTCCAGTGTGGCTTTGGCAGAATGGAAAAATTCAATATTGGTGGCACCGATATTAGAATGATTTTGGTTAAAAACCCTGCAGGTGCAAATCAGGTGCTTAACTTTGTTTACAACGTTAAAGAGCCTTCGGTTTTCGTGGTTGGTCTTAACGACCGCTATGCAGACGGAACCGATATTAGTTGGATTTGGGATGCGGATTTTGAGAAATTTGCACTTATGGGCGACAGGCTAAAGTCGGTTATAGTCACGGGTATCAGAGCAGACGAAATGGCGCTACGTTTTAAATATGCAGGCATACCTACCGAGAAAATTATTGTAGAGCGCAGTTATGAGGCTATGCTTAACGATATAGTAAATCAGGACTCCCCTACTTTTATAATGCCAACCTACACCGCTATGCTTGAAATCCACGGGCTTTTATCTAAAAAATATTCAGTTAAGGAGTTTTGGAAATAATGGAAAATACTACTATAAAAATTTGCCATTTATACCCCGATACCCTTAACTTATACGGTGATAGCGGTAATATTACCTGTATGCAAAAAAGACTTGAATGGCGCGGAATAAACACCGAGGTTCACGATATTTCTCTTGGTCAAAACTTTAATCCTAACGACTACGATATATTCTTTATCGGTGGCGGTCAAGACTTTGAGCAGTCAATTCTATTAGACGACCTTAAAGGCGAAAAAGGCCAAAACATTATAAAAGCCGTTGAGGATGAGAAAGTCTTTTTGAGCATTTGCGGTGGTTACCAAATGCTAGGTCAATATTATAAGACCTGGGATGGCAAACAATGTGATTTTCTAGGCGCATTGAACCTTTACACCATTGGCGAAAAGAAGCGTATGATTGGTGATTTTAGTTTTAAATTAGACGAGGCTGACGGCGGGCACACGGTTGTTGGATTTGAAAACCACTCCGGCAAAACCTATTTGGGCGATGGCGTTAGACCACTTGGCACCATTATAAAGGGACAAGGCAACAACTCAAAAGACGGCGGTGAGGGTGCAAGATACAAAAATGTTTTTGCTTCTTACAGCCACGGCCCATTACTTCCTAAAAACCCAAAACTCTGCGACCTTATTTTAAAAACTGCTCTTTTAAGGAAAAATCCTAACGTCACTCTTACTGAACTTGACGATACTTTTGAGAACAACGCTTTCAACTTTATGGAACGAAGATTGAATAATACTAAATAATTTAAATTCATTGAACTATATTACAGAAGGCTATCATTTGATAGCCTTTTGTACTTTTCTATAATGCTTTTGCATATCTATTATTGATTTTTAATTAGAAGTTATATATAATCATTTTAGGAGTTGATTTTATGAATTTTAAAGAAATTGCACCTGCCGAAATTAAAGGCAATGCGATAGAAATGATTAGAGATGAGTGGATGCTTATCTCGGTTGGCGACCAAAACGAGCACAATATGATGACTGCAAGTTGGGGCTTTATTGGCGAAATGTGGAGTAAAGACTGCGCTATTGCCGCCATTCGTCCAACACGACACACCTACACACTTATTGAAAATACCGACACTTTTACTTTATGCTTTATGGGTGATAACCGCGAGGTACACAGTATATGTGGTAGTAAATCGGGCAGGGATATAGACAAGGTAAAAGAAACGGGACTAACCCCTATTTTTGACAACGGAACTATGTATTTCGAAGAAGCACGTCTTGTTCTGATTTGCAAAAAACTATATGCAGCAGACCTTGACCCCGAACTGTTTATAGACAAAACAAACGTTGATAAATGGTACAACAATGACTACCACAAACTTTACTTTGGCGAAATAATTAAAGTACTTCAAAAATAAGCAAAATGAAAACCGCAGGCAAACAGCCTGCGGTTTATTATTTTACTCTGCGGTTTCGGTTGCTACATCAATCTTTTTGATTTTTACGCGTTTGGTAGCATAAGAATCTTTTGTCAACTCTAAAGATTTTGCAAACTTCTCGAATTTCTTTTGGAAATCTTCGTCCTTTAATTGATGTAAAACGTTTTCACGATAGGACTTATAATATTTTTCCTCGTCGCTTGAAATATCAAGTTTTTGAACGAGAACAACTTCACTTTCATCCTCTGCAGTGAAGATTTTTATATCTCCCTTTTTGAGTTTATAAATATCGGTGAAATACTCGGATGCGCTATCGGTTTCTTCTGAACCGTATACTGTAGCGGACTCAGCAGTGCCGGTTGATTCTTCATCTTCGCTAGCATTTGCTTTGTTATATTCTTCGTAAATAGATTTGAAGCTTTCGCCCTTTTCTAAACGGGTTTTGTAAGCCTTTAAGGTTTTCTTTGCCTCGTCTAAAGTTGGAAGCGTGCTTTCTGTTTCTTCCTCGCCCTCTGCTGCTTCGGCATCCTCTGTTTGAACAGAGATAACGATAGCGTCTGCTAGACAGTAACTATCATAGAAAGTTTTATAAACGGTTTTTTCGGGAACTTCGTCGGTACCGTCTTTATCATAGATAGAAAGGAAATACTCATTTTCATAGTAGCTTGATGTAAACATTTTCTTGTATGTTTCATAGCCTACGCCGTTCTTTTCAAAAACGGGTTGATAATAATATTGCCAATACATCTGTGAATAACTATCAATAGTCTGTTGAGTTGTTTCATCAATCTTAATCTTTAATGCCTTTTGCTTAATCATAGCAGCGGCATAGTTGCGCATCAATTCTTCTGCACGCTCATTAACCCATTTTTCATAAGCTACCTTTTTCTCTTTACCGTCTTCGTCGGTTTCGGTAACCTTATACTTTGTATAATCGGTAATTTCCTTATCTGCATCTTTCTTGTTTTCGTCTATGTTACTATTAGCCTCTAAAACAGCGTTAGTGTAAGCATAGATATACTGTGCAGTGGTAAGGGTTGTAGATATACCTGATTTAGTATCCTTTACTGTAACTGCAACCTCATCTTTTGGGTGGCAAGCAGATAGGGTTAGCACTGTAGCAACGGCTAAAACTACTGCCAAACTACGTTTAAAAATTCTCATAAAATGAGCCTCCTTAAATTTAAAACATAAATATAGATAAATTATACACCTTTTTTGAAGAAAAGTCTACACTTTTTTAATTATTTTTCCATCACGTCCAAAATATAGTTTAAATTTTGTAAAACGGTTTTATCCTTTTCTTTGCGCACCGCAATATACGGCTTACTGCTGGCGTTTAGCATCGCCCTGCCACGAAGTCCCGAACACGCCTTTGCAACCGCCTCAGAAGCAACCGAAGAAACGTACACAAGTATACTTCCATCCCTTTCGGAAACCTCTTTTATACCAAGCGCCGCCGCACGCATACGAAGTAAGGAAATATCGCAGAGTGCTATTACCGATTTTGGTGGTTCGCCAAAGCGGTCTATTAGTTCGTCTATTACGTCTTCTCTTTCTTCTTCGGTTCTAATACTTGCTATTCTTCTGTAAACACCTAGCCTTTGCGGTGTTGAATCTATATATTTTTCGGGTATATGCGCAGGTATAGAAAGGTCTACCAAGCATTCGTCTGTTTTAGGGGGTGGGGTGATTCCCTTTTCCTCGTCAACCGCTTCGCTTAAAAGTTTAAGGTACATATCATAGCCAACCGCTTCCATATGGCCGTGTTGTTCGCCGCCTAAAATACTACCTGCACCTCTTATTTCAAGGTCGCGCATAGCAATTTTAAAACCGCTACCAAACTCAGTAAACTCACGAATTGCGGTAAGTCGCTTGGTTGCAATATCACTAATAGCCTTACCTCTTCTGAAGCAAAGGTAGGCATACGCCCTTCTTGCAGACCTACCAACCCTACCGCGCAACTGGTGGAGTTGTGAAAGCCCCATTCTGTCGGCATCTTCAATGATAAGTGTGTTGGCATTTGGCACGTCTACACCCGTTTCAATAATCGTGGTGCAAACCAAAATATCTATTTCGTGTTCTAATAGCCTTTTCCAAACCCTTGAAAGAGTCGCCTCATCCATTTTACCATGTGCCGTTTCGACTATAGCATCGGGAAAACGCATCTTTATGCGCAGTGCCGCAGCCTCAATACTCTCTACCTTGTTATGCAGATAGTACACCTGACCGCCTCTGCGAAGTTCACGATTTATAGCCTCGCTTAAAACGCCGTCATCGTGTTCTAAAACGTATGTTTGAACGGGGTGTCTATCCCCCGGTGCTTCCTCTATAACCGACATATCGCGAAGTCCCGTCATAGCCATATTAAGCGTTCTTGGGATAGGTGTTGCGCTTAAGGTTAATACGTCGATATGTGGGAAAAGTTCTTTTAATTTTTCCTTTTGTTCAACGCCGAATCTTTGCTCTTCATCAATTATAACCAAGCCTAAATCACGAAATTCTACGTCCTTTGAAATAAGTCTATGGGTTCCGATGATTATATCTATCTCGCCACTTTTTAAGCGTCTTAAAATATCTGTTTGTTGCTTTTTGGTGCGAAAACGCGAAAGCATTTCTACGTTTACAGGAAGATTTCCAAGCCTATTTAGCGTAGTGTTATAGTGTTGCCATGCAAGTATGGTTGTTGGCACAAGTATAGCGCACTGCTTTGAATCAACAACACATTTAAACGCCGCGCGCAAAGCCACCTCAGTTTTACCAAAACCAACGTCGCCACAAAGGAGTCTATCCATTGGCACGGCTCTTTCCATATCCGACTTGATTTCGCTAGTGCTTCGGAGTTGGTCCTCGGTTTCCTCGTACTCAAATCTGCACTCAAAATCTGATTGCAGGTCACTATCTTCACTAAACGGATAACCTTTTTGCTGCATTCTTTTTGCGTACAATACAGTTAGTTGCTTTGCCATATCTTTAACGGCTTTTTTAACCCTTGTTCTGGTTTTTGTCCACTCGCTTCCGCCGAGTTTGTGAAGCCTTACACCACTATCTTCTCTAGGGCCTATATACTTTGAAACAAGGTCTAACTGTGTAACGGGTACGTAAAGCACCGACTGACCTGCATAAAGAATCTTTATATAATCCTTCTTAACACCCGACACGGACATAGAAACGATACCGTCAAAAACACCTATTCCGTGCGCGGTGTGAACAACGTAATCGCCCTTTTGCAACTCATCGAGTGAGCCGTAAGGGGCGGCGTTTTTAGGGCGCTTTATAGTTTTCTTTTTCGCTTGGCTATTCTTACCTTGTGTTATTACGGTAAGGTTAATTGAAGGGATATAAAAGCCCGCAGAAAGCCCACCAGGCGCTACCGTAACACCCTCGAAATTTTTAATATCTTTTTCGAATTTAGCCTTTATACCTTTTGATGATAAATCGCTACACAAAACCTTTGCCGCACGCTCTGTTCCCGCAAGAATTACAAAATTAATGCCTTTTGGTGCAGAGATAATATCATCAGCAAGTGAATCAATAGCGCCACTCCAAAAACTAGACTGTTGCATATTAAAACTAAACAGTGATTTTATCTTTGTATCGTAACTGCTTCTTGCAAAACTTTCTAAATACACTGCCCCCATCTTTTCAAAAACGTATGATAAATCGGCAGGCTCTATGCAAAGCTTGCAGTTTTGAGGTATTATAAGCCCTTCTTCTAAAAGTTGCTTTTGGTCTTCATTTAGTTGCCAATAATACGCGCGCAACCTTTCGCTAACCTTTAGGCTTTCACTCACAAAAAGGGTCGCGCCTCTCATATAATCGAAAAGAGTGCACTCCTCTTTAAAAACCAGTGGCAAATATCTGTCGAGTGGAACTGCACCGCCACCGCGCAATACGTCAATATCGTTTTGCATTTTAACCTTTGCGGTTTCACTAATACGCTTTGCAGTTGATTTCTGCTCCTCTAAAAGAGAAACAAAAGCATCCTTATCGGCACTAAAGACCTCTACCGCGGGGCAGATTAAAGCCTTATCTATTTCTTCTATACTACGCTGTGTTTTTACGTCTATATACGATAGTTTATCAACCTCGTCGCCCCATAGGTCTACCCTTATCGGAGCATGACAATTCGGCGGAAACACATCAATAATGCCTCCGCGTACCGAAAACTGACCAACACCCTCTACTATATCGCTTCGAGTGTAGCCACAACCTATTAACCTAGTTATAAGCGCATCGGGATTTTGCTCGCTTGCCCGCTTTATCACAAACGAATTTTGTTCTAAAAGACTACTTGGCAAGGTGTATTGCACCACTGCATCAACAGCAGACAGTACAACATCAAAATCGCCATTTATTATCCTCATTAGCGCCTCTACACGCTTGTGCTCATACTCCCTTGAATAGACGCTAACATCACGAAGCGTAAAATCTCTTGCGGGAAAAATCACAGCGTTTACACCTAAAGCGGTCAGATCTTCTAAAAGCCTAGCACATTCGCCTTCGTCTGCAGTTAGCATTAACGATTTTTGTTGTGGGTCAACACTATTAGCCGCCAACATTAAAACTTTATGAATGTGCGAAACTCCATTGACTGCCGCAGGTAATTCACGCGAGGAAATTGCCGCTTTTATGCGCTTATATTCGGGTGTTTCATAAAAGACTTTGCCCAAATATTTCATAACCAAATCCTTAATTAACCGTTATACATATTCATAGCTTTGTCAACACCGTCAGAAATAATACATTCTATGGCGTCGGAGCATTTCTTAATCGCATCTTGAATTTTAGGGGTGTCTTCTTTAGAAAAACGACCAAGCACAAAATCTGCTAAATCGTAATCAGGATGCGGTTTTTTACCTACACCAACTTTAATGCGCGGTAAATCTTCGCTACCCACAAGATTTATGATGCTTTTAAGCCCGTTATGACCGCCGTGACTACCCTTACGACGTATACGCAAAACGCCAACGTCTAAAGAAACGTCATCAGAGATAACAATGATATTTTGCGGTGGGGTTTTATAGAACTTTGCTATCTCGCGAACCGCCTCTCCCGAGTTATTCATAAAGGTTTGAGGTTTTATAAAAAGCACCTTAGTGCCTTTTACATTACCCTCAAAAATCTCGGATTTATGTTTTAGTTTTGCCTTGCCACAAGAGAGATTTGCGGTTATGGTATCTATAACCATAAAACCTATATTATGCCTTGTATTTGCATATTTTGAGCCAGGGTTGCCAAGGCCCACCACTAAAAACTCATATACACCTTTTTTAGAAAAACCAAACATTCTTAATTTTTCCTTTCGTGCCAAAATTATATAAACATTATAGCCCTACTTCTCGGTTTTCGCAATACTGTTTATAAAAAAATTAGATAATATCGAAATTTACAGTAGAAATTTAAGTTTATATGTGCTATTATATATAAGTAATAGTTTGTTTATGTTAAAAAGAGGATATTCGCATGCGTGTAATTGCAGGTATTGCTAAAGGCAAACCATTAGAAACCCTACCGGGTGGCGACACTGTTCGCCCCACTACCGACAGGGTTAAAGAGGCACTTTTTAGCGCAATTCATTTTGATTTGCCCGATGCATCTGTTTTAGATATGTTTGCAGGTTCAGGCGGGCTTGGTATTGAGGCTTTAAGCCGTGGCGCAGGTTCTGCAGTTTTTCTAGACTGCTCGCAAAATGCCGCGGGAGTAATCTCGCAAAATCTTAAGCACTGCGGTTTTGAAAATTTGGCAAAGGTTATCGTTACCGACTACAAGGCTTATCTTAACCGCCAGAGTGATAAATTTGATGTGGTTTTTATTGACCCGCCATACCACCTCGATATTTTCAACGAAGCAATAGAACTTGCAACCTCACATATTAACGATGGCGGTATTATTGTTTGCGAACACCCCATAAACACTACTATTTTAGACGTTGCGTCTTTTAAAAGGCGTGATTACAAATATGGCAAGATTGCGGTAACCATTTTTAGAAAAGAGGCAGAGTAATGAAAAATACTGTTGCGGTTTGCCCCGGTAGTTTTGACCCCATAACCGTTGGGCATCTTGATATTATTCGCCGCGCCGCAGGTATGTTTTCCAAAGTTATTGTGGTAGTTATGTCGAATCATTCTAAAAGTCCGCTGTTCTCCCCTAAAGAACGCGTCGAGATGATTAAACTTACTACTAGGGATTTAGAAAACGTAGAGGTAGATTTTTACGATGGCTTACTTGCCGATTACTGTAAGCAAAAATCTGCAGGTGCAATTATTAAGGGTCTTCGCGCTATGTCTGACTTTGAGTATGAGTTTCAGATGGCGCTTACCAATAAAAAACTTAACCCCGATACCGAAACGGTGTTCTTAACAACCGCTGCGGAAAATATGTATCTTAGTTCTAGCATGGTTAAGCAAATAGGCACGATGAACGGAGATATTTCTGATTTTGTGCCACAAGAAATTCACGAAAAAATTAAAAATCGTTTACTTGGAAAGGATGTATAAAAATGAATATTGAAGAACTTTTAGACCAGTTGGACGAAACTTTAGAGAAAGGTATTAAAATCCCGGGTAAAAAATCCGTGCTTGACGTTGAGGCTATTCACATTATTGTTGACGAAATTCGTCTAAATATGCCAACAGAAATCAAGCAGGCTCGCGGAATCGTTGCAGACAGGGCACAAATCATTACCGACGCTAAACGCGAAGCAGATAAAATTATCCATCAAGCAGAGACCAGAGCAGAGTCTTTATGCGCTCAAGAGGAAATTACCCGTATGGCACAACAAAAGGCTAGCGAAATCATTTCTGCCGCTCAATCAAGAAGCAAGGAAATGCGAAAAGCTGCTCAAGATTTTGTTGACGATATTATGCGCCGTTCTGACGAAAGCCTTACCGCTACACTTACCGAGGTTCGTCGTACACGCGCAGCACTTAAACAACAAGTGCCTCCTGCAAACAAAGAAGAAGCTTAAATTCGCTTTATAGTTTAATTGTTTTATTGCCGACCGTAATTTTAAACTTTTATGGTCGGCTATATTTACTTTGGTGGTGAAACACTTGAATATTAACTTCAAAAAACACGCTTGGGTTGAGATAGATTTAGACGCTTTAACAGCTAACGTTAAAACCATAAAATCGCAACTAAACGGCGCTACACCTATTGCGGTTGTTAAAGCCGACGGATATGGTCACGGCGCTATACAAATAGCAAAACACCTGCAAAGCATCGGCGTTACCAACTTTGCGGTTTCCTGCATTCGTGAGGCTGTTGAGTTAAGGCAAAACGGTATTCACGGTGATATACTTATTCTAGGCTACACCGACCCAGACGAAATTGAATTTGTAGCAGATAATAATATTAGCCAAGCAGTTTACTCACTGGAATATGGAAAGTTGTTATCCGAAAAGCTGCAAAAACTTGACAAAAGCGTAAATATACACATTAAACTTAATACAGGTATGAACAGGCTAGGGTTTAACTGTACAAACGGAACACCAACCGATGTACTTATTGAAACCCTTAATTTACCATACCTGAATTTCGAGGGTTTATTTACCCACTTTGCCGCCTGCGACCGTGACGGCGACCCGAACGGCGAATTTACAAACACACAATTCGAGCGTTTTAATAGTGCAAAAAACACGCTTGCCGATAATGGTTTTATACCAAAGGTTTACCACACCTGCAACTCTGCAGGCACTCTTTTAGAAAGTGACAAGCACTTATCCAAAGTCAGAACAGGTATTATACTCTACGGATTAACACCCGATAGCAATTTAAAACTACCTTGCACACTTTCTCCGGTATTAAGCCTTAAGGCAACCGTTTCTTCTATAAACAAAATTGGTAAAGACCAAGGCGTTAGTTATGGTCTAACCTATAAAACCGACAATGAAATAACCGCCGCCACCATATCTATAGGCTATGCAGACGGTTATCCTCGTTTTCTTTCTAACTGTGGCGAAGTGCTTATCGGCGGAAAGCGTTGCAAAATTCTTGGTAGAGTTTGTATGGACCAACTTGTTGTTGACGTTACTGACATCCCTGACGTAAATATTGGCGACGAGGTTGTGCTTATAGGAAAAAGCGGTGACGACACTATAACTGCCGACGAAATTGCAAGCCTTGGCAAAACTATAAACTATGAGATTGTATGCGGTATTTCAAGACGCGTGCCAAGATATTATTTAAAAGATGGTAAAACAGTATTTCAAGTTGACTACATTGTGGGAATATAAAGGAGTTTACTTATGAATTACGAAAGATGCCACGAAAGTTTACAAAAGCTACATTTAGGTTGCCAACCTAACCGCGCTTATTATGTGCCTTTTCACGATGCACGAACCGCGCTTATAGGTGGTAGAGAAAATTCTAATAGATTCACACTATTATCGGGAAACGAATGGTCGTTTAAATACTTTCAAAGTTACGATGATATTCCCGAAATGCTTTTGTACCACGATGCCGACACATCTGACTGGGATGCTATACCCGTCCCCTCGTGTTTAGAACTTAACGGTTACGGAAAGCCACAATACATCAACGTACGCTATCCAATACCTATGATGTTCAAGAAAGTGCCCGCAGAAAACCCAACAGGTGTTTTTGTAAAGGAATTTGAAAACACCCACAAGCGCGACGATTACAGACAATATCTTGTTTTTGAGGGCGTTGATTCCTGCTTTTATCTGTATGTAAATGGCGAGTTTGCAGGTTATAGTCAGGTTTCGCACTGCACCTCTGAATTTGATGTTACTGACTACCTTTTTGAAGGTACAAACCGCATAACAGTAGTTGTATTAAAGTGGTGTGACGGCACCTATTTAGAGTGTCAGGATAAATGGCGTATGATGGGTATTTTCCGAGACGTTTATCTCCTATCTCGCCCAGAAGGCCACATAAAAGATATTGAGGTTACCACCAATCTTTCAAATGACCTTACATCTTGCGAAATTATTTGCAAACTTGATGGCTTTTCGGGCACCGACACCTACGTTACACTATTTGACCCCGAGGGTGAAAAGTTAGGCACCGCTATACCGATGGACAATGGCAACGCTGTATTTTCTATTGACGAGCCTTATTTGTGGTCTGCCGAAACACCCGACCTATACACCTTACTTATTGAAAATTATGACGAGTATATTCCTATTAAGGTCGGTGTTCGTAAGGTAGAAATTAAAGACGGAGCAATTACGATTAACAACAGAGCCGTTAAGTTTAAAGGCGTTAACCGCCACGATTTTAACAATAGAAATGGTTACGTTTGCTCTATGGACGATATGACGCGTGATATCGTCTATATGAAGCAACATAACATTAACACTATTCGCACAAGCCACTACCCCAATGACCCACGCTTTTACGAACTTTGCGATAAACTTGGTATGTACGTTATGGACGAAGCCGACCTTGAGTGCCACGCAATAAAGCGCGCCGAAAGGAAATATAATATTTCTGATAATCCCGAATGGGAAGGCGCATATCTTGACCGCGTTATGCGAATGGTTGAAAGAGACAAAAATCACCCTTCTATTTTCTCGTGGTCTATGGGTAACGAGTCGGATTACGGATGTAACATTAAATCTATGCTTTCTTGGACTAAAGACCGCGACCCATCGCGTCTTACTCATTATGAAGGTGCTATGTACTGTACTATCCCTGAACCAATTAACACAAGCGCAGAGTGGAATTTTGCAGACGAGCCCGACATAAACAGTCGTATGTACCCTAACCTTGACTTTATGAAGAATTATTGCGAAACAGAGCAGAAGCCTTTATTCTTATGCGAATATTCGCACGCTATGGGTAATGGACCTGGCGACCTTAAAGATTATTGGGAATTGTTTTATAAAAGCCCGAAATTTGCAGGTGGTTGTGTTTGGGAATGGTTTAGCCACGGTATTTATGATGGCACCGACGAAAACGGCACCGAACGTTATTTATATGGCGGCGATTATGGCGAAACATACCACGATGGTAACTTCTGTGTTGATGGTCTTTTACATCCAAACGGAGAAGCCACACCAGGTCTACTAGAGTACAAGCAAATTATCGCCCCCCTAAAAGTTACTGAGATTGATGTCGAATGCGGCCTATTTAACATAACCAATCTTTATGACTTTATTTATCTTTCAAGACTTGTTGGTCATTACGAAATTACTGAGAATGGCAATGTTACAGAACATGGCGATTTTGAGTTGCCACCCATAAAACCACACGGCAACGAAGATATACAAATATTTTATAAAGATGAGCCTCGTGGACTTTCGCACATTCGTTTGTACTTTACATACGAAAGTGTGAATGAAGGAATACCTTTTGGCACTACCGTTTACTCTACCCAATTTTTAATTAAAAACGAATTGAAACTAGAAAAACGCCACGGCTACAGCAAAGTTGATTTATATAACGAAAAGAACGAGTTACACGTTATCGGCAAGGGATTTAGTTATATTTTCTCTAAAAAACTTGGCGCATTCACCTCAATTTTCTTTGGCGGTAAAGAGTTACTTCAAGCGCCTATGTTGCTTGATACAGGTCGCGCACCTATCGACAATGATATGAATATCAAAGGCGAGATCTTTGACGAGTCAGGCGTAAACGACGCCAAGTTCTGCCCTATGAACATTGAGTATGAAAACGGAGAAAACGCAAAAATTTCGGTAGATTACATTCTTTGCGCGCCCGCTCACCAACCGATACTACAAGGGAAATGTGTTTATATTATTGATGGACTTGGCGGAATTCAAGTTGAATGTAGCGCAAATATTGACGAGCATATAAAATATCTGCCACGCTTCGGTTTTAGAGTCTTTATGCCAAGAGAATACTCTAAAGTAGAGTTTTTGGGCAATGGACCCGGGCAAAGTTATATTGATATGAATGCAAATTCTTATTTTGGGCACTTCAAAACTACTACCGACGAGCAATATATACACTTTGCAAAACCTCAAGAATGCGGTAGCCACACAGATACCCTTTGGTGCGCTCTTTGCAATGATTTTGGTAGTGGCTTTATTGTTAAAAACCTTGATGGCTTTACCTTCTCGACACTCCCCTATAGTCGAGAGGATATAGAAAATTCACTGCACGATTTCGAACTTCCCGAGCAAAAGGAAAACGTGCTTTGCATCGACTATAAAGCGTCAGGTCTTGGCTCAAACTCTTGCGGACCTAAAATTCAGCAAAAATACACCCTTTGCGAAAAGCATTTAAGGTTAGAGTTTAAACTACAACCAATTTACAAGTGCAAAAACATTGAACAAGAAGCATATACAGAATAAATAAAAACGCCTCTTTCGAGGCGTATTTTTACTTTATTTTTTAACTATTGGTGCGGAAAGAATACCCATTGGTCTTAACATATATTCATAAGTCCACTGTGAGCCTTCTGTATGCCAACAGTCAGGTCCTATCCATTTATGCTCTTTATCTGCATTGTGAATGTGACCAAAGGAATTATATCTGTTGCCATAAAGTGTAACATCAATAACACTTTTACCGCTAGGAACATTAAGTTTTGCAGTATACGGTGGATATATAATGCCTTCCTTGTTTTCGCTCGACTGCACCGTTACCAGACCGCCTTTATAATGCTGGGTAGATATTTCTATTTCACCACCACTTGTTTCTATCGGCAAATGGTAGGTTATATCTCCGCCATAGAAAGCAAAGCCTTGATTAGTTACGTCGCCAAAGCAAAGTGTTTTCGGCATCTCGGTTATTACCTTTTTTCTGCCCGTAACACGTACGCCAAAATCGCCTAAAAGATAGCACCATTCGGTATTTGTGTTAACGCCAAACGGCAAGGTTAATTGGAGCACATTTTTGCCTTTTTTGAGTTTACCTAGCACTACTGTTTTAATATCTTTATCTACATAGTAACCTTGGGGTAGGTTATTAACCTTTTTGCCGTTAAAAGTAATTACAGCATTCTCTGGTTCTTCTAAACCTAGCATTACATTTTTAACCGCTACTTCGCTTTCTATTGTAAAGCGTAGTTTTAGGTTACTTTTAGCCTGTTCCTTAGGCAATACCCAAGGTTGCACAACAGGGTCACTTCTCTTATTAAGTCCCTGTTCCCCTCTTAATATATCGTCTAGTTTTAGTATTTCTTCTTCGGGTCTAAAATTCTCGCCGTCCAATGAATACTCTGCTAAATCAAGAAGACAAACATTAGGCTCCGACAAACTGAAACTTACCTCATAAGGTGTAGGTATTATTTCTTTTTTAGTTTGCTCTGTCGTCTTGGCAACGGCATCACTTCTACCCTCTTGATACTTAATAAGCAAACTATCGCATTCATACATATCGTAAGTAAAAACAGTGTATCCGTTTTCATACCTACAAGGAATGATTTCAGTTTTGCCCGTATTTGTATCATATAAGGTTGGAATATATTCGCCTTTCATCCCTACGTTTACAGTATCAAAGTAGCAAATATCTTTTTTAATAGGCTCTATCGCCTGGGCTATGAACAACCACAATCCATCGTTATCTTTTCTGAGTTGGTGGCAATAACGATTTGTTACACTACCGTCAGCAAAGCGAATATCTACCATTTTTTCATCGTTAAGTGCTTCAATTATTCCCTCGCAAGTGTAACCCACTTTAATGGCTTTTTTGTATAATTTTTCTCCTCTATTGCTAGGTATTGCATCAACCAAAGATGGCGCACTACCCATAAAAATAAGTTTGCCGCCCGCCTTTAAAAAGCCTTCTAGACGCTCTAAAGTTGTAGCACGTAAGGTTTCGCACCCCGGTACAACAATAGCGTCATACTCCATTTCACCAACCTTTAGAGGTGCTGTGCCTTTTTCACACAATGTAGGCAATAACGACTCGCTAATAAAATCAAAATCAACCGTTCTTTTAACAAGCCAACCAGTAAGGTCTAAAAAGTTCTTGTTCTTTTCTTCTAAAACGGCACTGCACTGGCTACTTGCGCCAAAGTGCAACCAAAAACTTTCAACAGGATGAATAACACCAACTTTTGCCACGGGTTTACCACGTGTGAGTGCGGTATTAACCCTCGCAAAATGGTCTTCTACTCTGCTATATTCCTTATACCAAGAGGATTGATAGTTAATTGAAGCAGGATAATCTCTCTTTGCCTCACCCTTCATTGAAACCCACGAAAGATGTGGTACACGAACGGTTACGCCTAATGCCGCCTGCCAATCTCCGTGAACCTTATGGCCCCTAAAATCGAAATCCCAACCCGTTACACCATATAGTTCTGAAAGCATTGCTTCGCGACCAAACTGATGCACTGCCGATTGCGCCTGCTTTGCGGTTGTAAGTTGTCTGTCACCGCAGAGCATATCAATGCCAGGCATATCAAAACCTCTATAATGACGCATTGTTTCACCAATAGTCATTGTTTGGAAATACAGGTTTTCCTCCATCATCATATGTCCTGTAAGCATTAGCCCGTGCTCACGGCACCAGTTACCACAATTATCTGCAAATGCAGTAGCAAAACGCTCTGCAACGTGGTCGTGATAATGATAACGAATGGTTGAAATTTTACCATCAGGTAAATTCCAAAACAGTTCAGGAATACCCGCCAATAAATCTTCGCCATACGCTTTTTTGAAGGTAATTTCTAAACCAGGTGTCCAAGGAATTGTTATGTCCTTTTTATCGGTTGGATAATCTAATCTTCTTTTATGGCTAAACTGTGGCTCGTCGGTAAAAATTGAAGGTACGGCTTTACCAAAATCATCGCCACAACATTTTAAATAGGTCTCATAAGTAACCTCAATAAACCTATCCATAGCATCCTTGTTTAGTGTATCAATGTATGATTGGTTGTTAAACCAAGTTGTTTTTGGAGCTTTATCTAAATACACATACCATTTAGTGCCTACTGCATCGTCATCGACACCAATTTGGTTATAAGAATTTAAATAGCCTTCATCATCAAGAACTATATCAAAGGCAGTTATGTATTCACCCTCTTCGGTACGATCGTTTGAACCTTCATTACCCGCAATAACAACTTCGTTTTTTGTTGTATAAGGCTTTGTGGTTATACGAAGCATACGTTGGCGAAACTCATCGTTTTCTTTAGTTATCAAACCGCCTGCAGCACCTGAAGGCCACCTATCTTCGTCATAAAGGTAGGCTAGCATATTATTACTTTTGGCTTTCTCTACACAATCCTTTATATATCCCATAAACTCGTCGCTTAAATACTCTGTATCAAGGCCTGTACGAACGTGCATATGAAAACCGCCTAGCCCCATCTCTTTAAAGATGTCAATCTGGCGCAAAAGTTCATCTCGCTCTAGTTTACAGTTCCATGCCCAGAAAGGTGTAGCACGATATTCTGACGTAGGATTTTTGAAAAGTTCTAATGCCAAACTTTTTTCTTTGTTTTTGTTGTAAAACAATTTCTTCCTCTCCTTTTAAAACCCACTTTAATTACTGATAGTATATCATACCGACTCAAATAAAACAAGCAAAAACAAAGAAAATAGAAATCTAGTTTGTTTTTTACTTGTTTTATTACCCAATATACAAAAAAGCTTCAGGAAACATCTGAAGCTTTTTTTGTATTAACAATTATTAGGTTTAAAACTTGGCATTAGTTCTAGTTTAAACAGATTTCTTTTGTGAAGTTCGTCGATGCGGTTTTTCTTTTCTTCGTCCTCAATTACGCCCTCACGAATATACCTATCAAGTTCTGCGTAAGTAAATCCTAAATTCTCCTCGTCGGTTTTGCCACAAAGACCATCTATCGGCACTTTATCAACAAGTACATCGGGAATATTTAAAAGCCTGCCTATTTGCTTTAGTTCGGTTACGGTTAGGTGCGAAAGCGGACTGAAATCTCCAACCGAGTCGCCATACCTTGTAGAATAACCAACGTAATCTTCGGATAAATTGCAGGTGTTTGCAACCCTACCATTAACGCTTTGAGAAACCGCATAAAGCACCGACATTCTGATTCGTGGTGGAAGATTTGTGCGGGACTGCACGCTTAAAGATAACTCCTCAGGAATGTTTTTAATAACACCCTCAATAGCGTCTTTTACGTTTATTTCATAATGCTTAATATTAAGACTATCTACAAGCAAATACGCCATATCAATATCATGCTGTTCACCACAAGGCATTAAAACACCGATTACTCGGTCTGAACCTAGCGCCTCAACGCACAAAGCCGCAACAATTGAACTATCCTTACCGCCCGAAATGCCAACAACCGCCTTACAGTCGCTACCGTTATTTCTAAAGAACTCTCTTATCCACTCTACACACTCGTTTTTAACCTTTTCAGCATTAAACATTCTGCACCTCAAAAATAACTTTTTTAAATATTATAACATAACATTATCCGAGTAGCAAGGAATAATGCTATTTAAAACTTTTATCTTCGGTAGCGGGATTTTCTATCAGTTGTCCGGTTTCGGTAAATCTTGATCCGTGGCAGGGGCAATCCCACGAATGTTCCGGCGCGTTATATTTAAGTGCGCAACCCAAGTGTGGACAACGGGGTTTAGTTAGGGTTATAAGATTAACAACGGTTTCGGCGGTATTTATCGCAAATTGCTTATGCAAAATACTTCTAGATGGCGAAAAGACTTCTGCGAACTCGTTTTCTTTACCTTTTATAGCATCAGTTAGAATTTTTGCCGCTACCACAGAGGATGTCATACCCCATTTATTGAAGCCTGTTGCGACATAAACGTTAGGTAATTTAGGCGAATATTGCCCGATATACGGGATTCCATCCAAAGTCATACAATCCTGTGTTGCCCAATAGGCTACTTCTTTAAAATGGGGATAATTAACCTTTGCAAAATCTCTTAATTCTTGCCAATTACCCCCTTTTTTGCCTGTTCTGTGGCTACCTCCACCCAAAAGAAGCATACCATTATATTCTCTAAAAGATAATCCTTTGATGTCTGCATCAACATACATTCCGCTTGGCACATCCGCATTTTTTAGCGCCAAAACATACGAACGGTGTTGATACATTTTTAAAAAGTATCCGCCGTATTTATTAAAAAACGGAAAATGCGTGGCAATTATAATTTTTTCTGCAAATATTTTACCCCTGTTTGTATTCGCGCCACCATTAAAAATCTCATAAACTTTTGTTTTTTCGTATATTGTAAGGTCTTGCGCCAAGTTATAGCAAAACTTAATCGGATTGAATCGGGCTTGATTTTTAACCCGTAACGCTCCTTTAATTTTAGTAGGTAAATCAACGGTATTGCAAAAATCTGCCTTTAAACCAATTTGCTCGTATGCCATCGCCTCGCGCACGATGTTTTTAGGGTTATCCACAGAGTATACATACGCATCGTCTATTTTATAATCGCAGTCGATATTTTGGCACAACTCATTATAAAAAGATAGCGCATCTCGTTGGGCGCTTAGGTATAACTTTGCTGAGTCTACACCATATTTTTTAATAATTTTATCGTAAATACTCCCGTGTTGCAGTGTGATTTTTGCAGTTGTATAACCTGTAACACCACCGCAAATACGGTCTGCTTCAACCAACACACATTCTATACCCGCATTTTTAAGCATATACGCACATAATATACCTGCCAGACCACCGCCGATAATCAAAACATCGGTTTTTATCTCGCCTTTTAAAGTTTCAAGTTGCAAAGGGTTTACCGATTTCATCCATACAGAGTTTATACCACCATCTCCTTTTAGACTAGTGTGTGATACTTTCTGTAAATTATTAAAAATCCGCCCTTATAAAAGGACGGATTTTCGTTTGTCTCTCGTGTCCAAAAAAAGAACTGAGCGAAAACCGAAGAATTTTTAATTTGCATTTTCTATATTAAGCACCGTGTTAAATTCTGTTATCAAATAATTCCAATCGGTTTTATCATAGTAATAATGACCTGAATTTTCAAGTCTATTTATGGTAACAGACGGATTTTGCTCTAACATTTTTACGCTTTTTTTTGAAACCATTTCATCTTTATTTGATTGATACACAAAGCAACTAGTGTTCAGTAAATGTATGCTTTTACGAGTTTGACGAATTTTTGAAAACAGTTCAAAAAATCTTGGTATCCATCCAACGTAATGAAATGGGTTTTTATCTCTTGCAATGCCATAACAGTTTTTAGCTGCTAATGCCTCTAAATCATCATCTCGGATTTTATCAAAATAAACCTTTAGCGAATTTATTGCCATTTTAGGTTTTAAAGATAAACTCAAAGGGACTGCTAGCAAAAATAATTTACAAATTTTCTGATTATTAATAGCTTGTTCTATTGCTAATAGCGCTCCTAAAGAGTGTGCAACAACATATATTTTTTCGTGTGTAAGCGACAATTCGTCTACAACTGACTTAACTTGCCTTTCCCACTTTTTCATTGACGTTTTAGAAAAATCTTTAACTCTTTTTCCGTGTCCATCTAATAACATATTGTATACTGAAACAGTTTCAGGAACAAAGGCAAGAAACTCAGAAAAATGATTTGGTGTGCCAACAATCCCGTGAACAAACAAAATTACAATATTTGAATCTTTGCATATTCTTATATATTCCTTGTGTTCCAATATCATCACCACCTATTTATATTTATTATATCACATAGCAGACGGAGTCACAAGAAAGATAAAAAAAGCACTTCCCTAAAGAAGTGCTTTTCTCTTTACATTTAAAATGATTATTTACTCTCAAGAAGTTTTTTTGCTTCTTCTGCTGAAATTTCTTTCATTGTTTCGCCACAGCATTTAATACCGCAGTTTTCACATGTGCAGTCGATTAAAACTTTAACCATTGCACCGCACTTTTCACAAAGAACGATTTTATCCATATCTTTCACCTCCTACTGATTAAATCTTTTGAATAAGCTAATTAGTTCATCGATAGTGTCTAATTCGCCGTTTTCTAAATCGTTTGCTACACACATATACAAATGATTTTCTAAAATGTGTGTAGATAAGCTTTTTATGGAATTTTTTACTGCAGATAGTTGAATTAGCACGTCGTTACAATATGCGTCGTTTTCAATCATTTTAGTTATTCCATTTATTTGTCCGCTTATTCTGTTTAGCCTATTGGTTATTAGCTTTTTTTCATCGGGGCTTCTTTGAGTTTTCTTGTTACAACAATTATCCATAAGTCTACCTCCACATACAGAATATACCCTAATGGGGTATATTGTCAATAGGGGGGTATATTTATTTTTAAAAAAGTAAAATCCCGCCCTCTTACGAGAACGGAATTTCCTATCTTTAGTTATATATTATGGCAAGAAAATTTGCACCAAAAAGTATAATACTGATGGACAAAGCAAACATCCAAGTCCTGTATAGAAGGTTGCCGTCATAGCACCATAGGGCACTAATTTAGGGTCAGTTGCAGCAAGACCGGCAGAAACTCCGCTTGTGGTTCCCATCAAGCCGCCAAAAACCATAGCCGCACTCGGTGTGTTAAGTCCTATTCTTTTTGCAAGCACAGGGGTAAGAAGCATTACTGCGATTGATTTAAAAACACCTGTTGCAATTGAAATTGCAATAACAGCAGAACTTGCGCCAACTGCCGCACCCGTAACAGGTCCTACTATGAATGTAACGGCACCTGCCGCAATAGTTGTTACACTGGCAGCGTCTTTATAACCAAATGCAACTGCCACCAAAACGCCAATAATAAATGTAAGTACAACGCCTAAAATAAGAGAAATGGCACCTAACCAGCCACCCTTCTTAATTTCGGACAACTTTGCGCCGTGAGCTGTTGAAATAATAGTAAAATCACGGAGTGCAGAACCGCCCAAGACACCGATACCAGTGAATATAGTTACATCCGAAAGTCCCTTTGAGCCACCTGCAAATATTCCGCCTATGTATGCTAAAATAAGTCCAAGAAAAATAGCTATTGCCGATGAGTGAATTCTTCCACGTGTAATTTTAGTTGAAACAAAATTAGAGAACATTGCAATAATTCCAACAATCAGGAATGACATAACAAAGCCATTTTTTACAAACAAATCAACAATAATATTTAATAATTCTTTCATTTCTGGGCCTCCATTTCATTGTTTGTAGTTCCCTTTGAAGTAAACTTGTTAAACACGGGAATAAGGAATAGCATAATCAAAACTACACCAAGGCCTAATACCAATGCAATAATTCCTCCACTTAATGCGCTCACAACATTCTGAGATGCCGCCATCGCAATAGTAACAGGGATATACATTTCTTTCCAAAAATTGATTCCTTTAACATAAGTGTCGGGTAAAAGTTTGTTTATCTTAGACGAATTGGTCACAAGCAGTAGTAAAATCATAGCAAAACCAACTCCGCCTATATCAGAATTAAGACCCGTTAAAAGTCCTAATACATTTCCTATAAACGATCCAACAAACATACAACCGGCCAACAAAGCCACACCATAAATCATAATATCTCTCCTTATTTCCAACTGATTTATATATTATTACATATATTAATGATTATAGTACAGTCTTAATCAACTGTCAACTTTTCTTTATATATTTATAACCAAGCCATTAACAACGACAAATAATGGTGAGTAAGCATACTTATTACCTATTACCTTTTATTTATTACTTTCCAAAAATTCCGTCAGGAATTTTGGCTGAGGTAAGAGTGAAGAGGTAAGAGGTAAAAATCCCGTCCACTTTCGTGAACGGGATTTTTGGGACCGACACGCAAAATGGAACCGGTCGAATAAACTAATTTTCTAATAGAAATATTACTTTATTCATCTGTCATATCTTTTCATTAAGTTTCCGCGCGATAAGATATGAATTTAATAACATGGTTTGGCGCAAATAAATTGATATGTTATTCTTAAAAACCTATCGACATATCTTTAACGACAAATTCTACCCCATCAATGTTCTCAATTTTTGTAAGCATTTCCTCTTCAACAAAAGGAGTATTTACCAAAACCAAAACGCCTATATGGCCATCTATTTTACTTTTTGGAGATACAATGTCGATCCAAATATTCAAGTCAAAAATCGTTCTAAGTTGACATTCAATCTTTCTTGTTGCTTTAATGTCGGAAATCTCTAAATAAAGGTATGTAACCATTTTTCTTTTTCTTTCAAAATATCCAAGCAAGGTGACAACCAACACACAAAGAGCTGTTGCTATAAATGCTCCTGAATAAAATCCAAAACCAATAGCAATGCCAATTGCAGAAGTTGCCCAAAGTCCTGCAGCAGTTGTAAGACCGGTTACAATAGAATGATTACGAACAAGAATCATACCTACTCCGAGAAAACCAATTCCTGATATAACTTGAGCGGAAATTCGCAAAATATCACCGTCATTATTTAATGCATTCGCAGCAAAGAGTCCTATAAGGGAGGTCATTGTTGACCCTAAGCAAACCAAACTGTGTGTGCGCAAGCCCGCAGCTCTTTTGTGACGCCCACGTTCAATACCAATAATTCCGCCTAATATGGTTGCCAATGATAGCCTAGCTATAACCGAGTACAGATTAAACCCCATCAATGTTTCAAATATAACCATGTCAATATCCTCTCTAATTTTTATTGAACTTGAATTTATCTAACTTTTTTAGAAAATATACATTTATTTAAACTATATTCTGTACATTGTATAAAACATTCGTATAATCGAATCCATAACGCAATAAAATTGCACACCATATCACCGCCTTGAGTGTATTATAGCATAAAAGCGGTAATAAATCAATGCAGAGCATTGTATTTCATCAATTCCGCAAGGAATTGCATATCATCAAGCCGACAGATTTAAAATACACACCTAAAGGTGTGATGATATACACGACTGCATCGTGATGATATGCCACGCCTGTCGGCTTGGATAAAAAAACTCCCGTTCCAAAGAACGAGAGTTTTTTTGGGACCGACACTCAAAATGGAACTGGTCTAAAAACCTGATTTTTTTATTTCAACTTTATATTGCTATTTTTTCTTATCTTTTATGCTTTTAATTAAAATCACTAGATGTACCACAACAGCAGCAAATATAAAAATTGTACCACAAACGCTTATTATAAAAGGAACATCCGTTAATAACTCAAAAACATTTATAAGTGTCCAAAAAAACCAACAAATTGAAGCTATCAACCATAAAACATTGACTTTTTTCATAATTATCACCGCCTTGGGTTTAATTGTATGGAACAGAAGCGTGGGGGGATAAAAAGGGTTTGACTATTTTGCCCTTTTACTGTGTGCCCAGCAGACAGAACTATACGTTAACAGACCCATACACAGGCCATAATCAAGCTTTTGGAAACCGCTGAGGATAAACAGCACCATAGAGACTATAGCATAAACGCCAAAGCCTGCGGTCACGATAAGTTCAAACAGATTCAAAAACCATTCCGGGCAGATCGTGTTTTTAACCAGTATGTATACAACCAAAAACGAACCGAAAAACCAGATTATCGAAATAATCGGAAGAGCGATTATAGAGGTTATCTTATGATCCGTGTTTGCAAACAAAATAAACAACAAGTATGTAAGCGTAGCCATCAAAATCGGAATCAGCATACACCATTTTTTACTGCAAAACATTTTATCGAGAATTTTCTTCATAGTTGCCTGTGCTTCTTCCCACTGTTCAGCAGTTCCCTCATATTTATTCTTGGGGTTAGCTGGATCCCACTGTGAGAAACG
>JAZNBX010000023.1:0-70544 GCA_045587265.1 Acutalibacteraceae bacterium
GGAAATTATGGCTTGCATTATCTTAAAAGAGGGCGAGAGTATGACAGAGGACGAAATGAAGTCCTATATTGCCGACCACATGGCACGTCATAAAGTTCCAAGATACATTGCGTTTGTAAAGAGTTTCCCAATGAACGCTGCAGGTAAAATTCTGAAATACAAAATGCGCGAAGATGCCGCTAAAAAGTTAGGTTTAGAGTAATGGTAGATAATTATTTTATAATAGATGCCCATTGCCATATTTATCCCGATAAAATTGCGGCGCCTGCGGTGAAAAGCACCGGCGATTTTTATGGCCTTTCTACCGTAGGTCTTGGCACTACGTCCGATTTACTAGAGCGTGGTAGTAATGCAGGTATTGACCATTATATAATTCAGTCGGTTGCTACTGCGCCAAAGCAGGTCGAAAGCATAAATCACTTTATTGCAAATTCGGTGCAGGCAAGTGAGGGTAAATTCACGGGTCTTGGCACATTGCATCCTGATAGCACTAATCTTAAAAGCGATGTTGCGCTTATTAAAGAATTAGGGCTTCGTGGTGTTAAACTGCACCCCGATATTCAAGAGTTTAAGATTGATGACTATAGGTGTCTTAAAATCTACGAACTCTGCGAGCAGGAGAACTTGCCAATTTTAATGCACTGTGGCGATAGCAGAAAGGATTTTTCAAATCCGAACAGGCTACAACCCGTAATGCAAATTTTCACAGAATTAACTGTGGTTGGCGCTCATCTTGGCGGTTGGTCGGTTTGGGAGGATGCTCTTCAAAAACTGCAAAACCTTCCGAACCTTTATTTCGACTGTTGTTCGTGCTTTCCGTTTATGACACCAAAAAAAGCGCGAGAGATAATTGAAAGTTACGGGGTAGAGCGTGTGCTTTTCGGCACCGATTATCC
Source organism: Acutalibacteraceae bacterium (assembly GCA_045587265.1). GTDB lineage: Bacteria > Bacillota > Clostridia > Oscillospirales > Acutalibacteraceae > UMGS1532. Next base: position 897 of record JAZNBX010000023.1, read on the forward strand.
AATATGGGACCCAAAAAAAGAACTCAAAAGTTTCTTTTCTATGGGTTTATCACGCGAGGATAACCAAAGAATACTATCCGAAAATGCTAAAAAGATATTTATAGACTAAAGGTGTGGGCTTCATTACCACACCTTTTTCTTGTAATTGTGTTTTTATTGTGCTAGAATTAGTAAAGAATAAAATTATTGGAGGTGGTAAAATGCTAGTTTTAAAAATACTTCTATGGATTATTGCTGTAATCGTAGTAGTAGCGTTGTTGTGCCTTATTGCACCGCTTGACCTAGAGTTTACCGCCACACCAAAAAAGAACGACTTTGCATTAAGGTTATATAGAATTAACCTAGCCCGCAAGAGAAAGAAAAAGCAACAAAAACCGCAAAAGAAATTAGGAAAACCAAAAAGCAAAGAAACTCTATCTCAAAAGTTCGAACATAAAAAGGCAGATTTAGAAGAGATTTTAGAGTGGGTGCGACTTCTTTTAAAACGTCTAGGTTGGCTTATATCAAATATTCGGGTTAGAAACTTAAATGTAAGGTATGTTTCGGGTGGGGAAGATGCCGCAAAAGCCGCGTTAGAGTATGGTGCCGCTTGCGCTTTAATATACCCCATAGCCGCACTTATTGAAAACAAAATGCATATAGCGCCAAATGGTATGAAATTAGACCTGTCCTGTGATTATGACAAAGGAGAACCCGATTATCTTTTTGAGGTGTTTTTAAGAATGCGAGGCTACCACGCTATTGCAACAGTAGTCTTAATATTAAAAGAAAAGTATATAAAAAAGTCGTAGTGCTGTAAAACACTACGACTTTTTTTAATTATTGAATAATAAAGGCGCTTTTTTTCGAAGCCCTAACCAAAGTGGCGTACCAATTATTAAAAGCACCAAAAGTTCGCCAATACCAACCTCAAGCGCAGAAATTAAGAAGCCTGCTACTGTAAATCCGTCAAGGTAAAATATAGCAATTTCTAAGCCTACTAGTAGCGCGTTCATAATAACGGGGGCTAAAAATGAGATTACAGGAAATTTGCCAACCGTTATATTTCTTGCATATCGGGTAATTAGCGCTGCAAGAAGGGTGGCTAATGTGCCGAAAATTAAATCTATAGGATTAAATGAAGTAAGGTTTGAAATAAAGCATCCTACAGTAAGGGCAGGGATAGCCGCAGGGGTAAAGATAGGTAAAATGGTAAGCGCTTCGGAAATTCTAAATTGAATAGGTCCGTAAGCCAAACCGAATGCGGCAGAAAGATAAGTAAGCGCAACGTATGTTGCTGCAATAAGACCGCAAAGTGTTAGTTTTTTTGCAGAAAATTTCATTAAATTCACTCCGTAGTTTTATTTTTTGTCAGGATTTTGCGAACTGACATTTTTAATTATTTAAATATGGCAACCGCCATCACAATGCTCACAATCGTGGTCGTCTATTTCACCAAGGATTGGCACGTAGTCAATGCCTTGCCTTGTATAGTAATCGGCAAGTGCGGCTTTAATTGCCTGCTCTGCTAAAACAGAACAGTGAATTTTGTGTGGCGGCAGACCGCCCAAAGCCTCAACAACCGCCTTGTTTGAAAGAGCAATCGCTTCTTCAATAGAATGACCCTTTACCATTTCGGTAGCAATAGAACTTGTAGCAATAGCAGATGCGCAACCGTAGGTTTTAAACTTACAGTCAACAATAATGCCGTTTTCTATTTTTAAATACATTTTCATTATATCACCGCACTTGGCGTTACCAACCTCACCAACACCGTTAGCATCGGCAATTTCGCCCATATTGCGCGGATTCATAAAATGGTCCATAACCTGTTCGGTATACATAAATTTATCTCCTTAAACTTTTTCAGACTCTTGCCTTTTAATGCGCTCCCAAAGTGGTGACATTACGCGTAAACGCTCAACAATAGGGGGAAGTGCTTCTAAAATATAATCGGCATCCGCCATAGTTACATCGTCGCTAAAAGAAAGACGTAGTGAGCCGTGTGCAATTTCGTGTGGTAGACCAATGCTTAAAAGCACATGACTAGGGTCGAGCGAACCTGATGTACAAGCAGAGCCCGAAGAAGCGCAAATGCCTTTAGCATCAAGCATAAGTAGTAGCGATTCACCCTCAATACCCTCAAAGCAGAGGTTAATGTTACCGGGCAAGCGTTGTAGACTATCACCGTTTAGGCGGCTACGCTCAATTTTCAAAGCGCCCTCAATAATATGGTCGCGAATTTTTATAAGTTTCTCGGCGCGTGTGTCGATAGAAGCCACAGCACGCTCGATAGCCGCACCCATGCCAACAATGCCGGGAACGTTCTCAGTACCTGCTCTGCGGCCACGCTCTTGTGCGCCACCGTCGATTAGGTTTGGCATAAATATACCCTGTCTGCAGTAAAGCGCGCCAATGCCTTTTGGCCCGTGGAACTTGTGCGCTGACATTGAAAGAAGGTCGATATTAAGTTTTTCAACGTCTATGTGAAGAACGCCAACGGCTTGTACGGCATCGGTGTGGAAGATAATATTTTTCTCACGGCAGATTTTACCAATTTCACCAATAGGCTGTACAGTACCGATTTCGTTATTAGCGAACATTATTGTAACAAGACCTGTATCCTCACGAATAGCGTTTATAAAATCGCTAATCTTCACAATTCCGTTCTCGTGTACGTCAAGCAGGGTAACCTCAAAACCTTCTTTTTTAAGGGCATCCAAGGTGTGTAGCACAGCGTGATGCTCAAACTTTGTGGAAATGATATGGTTTTTACCCTTTTTCTTCATAGCCTTTGCTATGCCTTTGATTGCCCAGTTGTCCGCCTCGCTACCGCCTGCGGTAAAGAAAATCTCGCGCGGTCTTGCGTTTATAGCGGTTGCTACCTGCTCGCGCGCGGTTTCAACACCGGTTTTGGCAGTTGAAGCGAACCCATAAAGGCTAGAAGGGTTGCCATAATCTTTTGTAAAATAAGGCAACATTTTTGCTAGCACTTCGGGGTGTAGCGAGGTTGTTGCCGCATTATCTGCATAAATAAATTTACTCAAATTAAAACATCCTATAACTAATAAATTTTTTGCCAATGCCTATTGTATACCATTTTAGTATACATTTCAATACCTTTATGCAAAAAAATATAAATTTTTGTAAATTATTTGAAGTTTTTGGAAGCGTTAACCGCCAAAGTATCGCATCTTTCATTTTCGGGATGCCCCTCGTGTCCTTTAACCCAAACAATCTCTACTTCGTGTACTTTCAAAAGCAGTAGTAGTTTTTCCCAAAGGTCAACATTTAATGCAGGCTTTTTGTCTGCTTTGCGCCACCCATTTCTCTGCCACGATTCTGCCCATCCTTTAGTAATAGCATCTGCAACGTACTTACTGTCGGTGGTAAGGGTAACGTGGCAAGGCTCTTTTAAAGCCTCAAGTCCAACTATAACCGCGGTTAATTCCATACGGTTGTTGGTGGTGTCGGCTTCTCCGCCTGAAAGTTCTTTTTCGTGGCCCTCATACCTTAATATTGTTCCGTATCCGCCGGGGCCTGGATTACCTGAGCAAGCCCCGTCTGTAAACATTTCAATGTGTCGCACAAAAATCGCACTCCTAAAATAAATTCAAAATGTAGTCTATACCAAATAAAAGACCATATATTATTGGTTGATGCAGAAGGTATACTATTAGCGCGTGTCTGCCAAGAAAGGCGAGAGGTGGTATTCGCTTTTTGCTAAAAAAGGCAGGGAATTTGCCTGCTGGCGCTAAAAGTCCAACGAAGGAGCCGCTAATAAATATAAATATCCAAGGCAGTATAGGGAAATAATCAGCGGAATAGAATGTTTCCGAATGAAAGCCTAAAATGAATAAATTATTATTTTCATATAAAGTGTTGGGCAAGGCTATTTTAAGTTCGCCAAAACCGATATATCCGTATTCTATATTGTAAAAGACTAAAAACAGTATAAAAAACAGTATTGCGCCGAGCGAAATAGGAATGGCTTTTATAACCTTGTTAAAAAATGCCACCAAAAGCATACCTAATGAAAGTAAGTGCAGTATGCCGAAGTATATTTCCGCGCCTTCAATATAAAAGTTTGGCAGTATGAAAACAGTAACAACAGTTAATAGAATAGATACAACCGCCAACTTTAAGCCGCGTTTAAGATTAGAGCGAGTTAGTTGACAAGCTATACCAGAAAGAAAAACAAAAAATGCGGCAAAGAAAGGCTCGGCAGGCGAGAAAAAGTCTAATAAAACTCCGCCCAAAGACATAGAGAACATCCATGCCATAGTGTAAAAAGCGTGATAAAAAACCATACAAAGCACGGCAAGTCCGCGCGCTTCATCTAAAAAGTGATAACGTGTTTTTATAGTTTCCATATCCCACCTCTAGTATCGCCTGAATGAGCCAACAACCTTGCCTAATATTTCAAGGTTTACGGGGTGCAAAGGCTCAAAATCAGGGTTTTCGGGATAAAGCACAGGATTGCCATTTTCAATTTCAAGACGCTTTACGGTTGCTTCGTCGTCAATTAAAGCCACGACGATATCTCCGCTTTTAGATATTATATCTCGGTTAGCAATAACAAGGTCGCCATCTAAAATACCTGCATTTTTCATGCTAAATCCCGAAACAATTAGTCCAAATAAACTTTCTCTGTCGCCAAAGTCAGCAGGAACGGGGAAGTACTGTTCAATTTGTTCGGTCGCAAGAATTGGAATGCCGGCAGTAACCTTGCCAAGAATAGGAATATTAACCGAGTTTTTGTAGTTTTCAATAACTATCGAGCGTGAAGAATTAGAGTAGCGTTTTATATAACCGCGCTCCTCTAAAGACGCTAATATTTTATGAACAACCGATGTAGAAGAAATACCGGTCTCGCTACAAATTTCCCTAACCGTTGGCATTATACCTGTTTCTTGCCTGTTAATAAGAAGGTCGAACACAATTTGTTCACGTTGGTTTAAAGGTTGCATTTTTGCCTCCAAAACTAGAAATATTTTCTGTCTAAACTTCTGAATTGCAAAGCCTCTGCAATATGTCTGTCGTCAATAACGTCGCATCCGTCAAGGTCGGCGATGGTGCGAGAAACCTTAAGAATTCTGTCATACGCTCTGCCTGACATACCAAGACTGTCAAAAGCGACCTTTAGAATTTCCTCTGCAGAATCGGTCAAAGGACAGTAGGTATGTAGCAGTTTGGGGGTTAGCCTTGCGTTGCAGGTTATACCTGTGCCGCGGTAACGCTCTTGTTGTAATTTTCGAGCATTTTCCACACGCTTTCTGATTTCGCTTGAGGGTTCCTCTCCGCCCGCGGCATTAAGTTCTTTAAATTCGGTCGGAGGAACTTCTACGTGTAGGTCAAGGCGGTCAAGCATAGGCCCCGAAACCCTGCCAAGATATTTCCGCACCACGTTTTCTGAACAGGTGCAAGGTTTTGTCGGATGTCCAAAATAGCCGCAGGGACAGGGGTTCATCGCGGCAACCACCGTCATACTGCAAGGATAGGTTAAAGAGCCTACCGCACGGGATATGGTAACTACACCATCCTCAATAGGTTGGCGCAAAGTTTCCATAGCGGAACGTGTAAATTCAGGTAACTCATCTAAAAACAGTACGCCGTTGTGAGCAAGTGAAATCTCGCCAGGGCGTGGAATGTTGCCACCGCCTGCAAGACCAGGTCTGGAAACCGTGTGATGCGGAGAACGGAAAGGTCTTCTCTTTATTATTGGTTGGTCTTCGGGAAGCATACCGGCAATCGAATAAATTTTTGTTGTATCAATAGCCTCGTCAAAACTTAATTCGGGCAAAATTGAAGGTAGCCTTTTTGCAAGCATACTTTTGCCCGAACCGGGAGGACCGATAAGCAGAACGTTGTGTCCGCCCGCAGCGGCAATCTCTAAAGCCTTTTTAGCGGCGTGTTGTCCTTTAACTTCTGAAAAATCAGGCATATATCCATAATCTATTTCTTGAAAGTTTATAGGTGTAACTTTTTCTATTTCCTTTTCGCCTGTAAGGTGGTTGAGTAGGGCTAAAACGTGTGAGGTGGGATATATGTCAATCTCGTCAACAACGCTACATTCTGCGGCATTTTGTGCGGGTACAAATAAGCGTTTAATTCCGTGATTTTTAGCGCAAATCGTCATAGAAAGCATACCGTCAACGGGGCGAATGCTACCATCTAGCGAAAGTTCTCCGATAAAAGCGCAATTGTCAAGTTCGGTGTCGAGCTGGCCTAGAGAACTTAAAATTGCAATAAGCATAGGTAGGTCGTAAATTGCGCCTGCTTTTTTAACGTCAGCAGGGGCGAGGTTAACAACTATTTTGCTTGGCGGAAAGTTGAGTTTGCAGTTTTTTATTGCGGCGCGTACCCTATCGCGAGATTCCTTAACCGCCGTGTCGGGTAATCCTACTATATTAAAGGATGGCATTTCGCTTCTAAGGTTAGAGTCTGCTTCAACCTCAACCATAAAAGAATCCATACCAAAAATGCCCATACTATTAATTTTAGAAAACATAATTATCACACCTTTTTGCTTTGAGCACAAATGTTCTTTTTTACAATTATAACCAATCAGTAACATTTTTTCAACAAAAAATAAAAATTTTTCCTATTAAGGTTTTTAGGTTGCAAAAAAAGACAAAATAATGTATAATAATGTAGAAATAAATAAAAAGGACTTGAAAGAATGAAAAAAAGAATATTTGCTTTATTTTTAATTGTAAGTTTGGTTGCAACCTTGGTTGGTTGTAATAAAAGAGATATGATGTCTTCAAGTGCACCATCGTTGGTGATTGAGGAAATAAAGCAAGAGGTTTCAAAGTATGCGGTTAACCCATTAACAGGTACTGAAACCTTGAAAAAGGATGCCGAAAAATTACGTCCAACCGCTATTATGATAAATAATATCGAAACCGCTTGGGGCGTTCAAGCATCACTTTCAAAAGCAGATATAGTTTATGAAACCTATGTTGAGGGCGGCATCACAAGGCTTATGGCTGTGTTTAAAGATATCCGTACAGTAGGGGATAATAAAATCGGCTCGCTTCGTTCGGGTAGATATTCTTATCTAGATTTGGCATTAGGCCACGATGCAAGGTTTGTTCACGCAGGTCTTGATAACGTTTACTGTAAACCTTATATAAATAGCCTTGGCACAACTACAGTTGACCTTAACACTACCTATACTCAGGGCAATATTGTAGGCGGTAACAGTTGCGCTGCCAGAATTCCAAACGGACTTTCTTTAGAGCATACACTATATACAACGGGTAATAAACTTTACAAGTTACTCAAGAGTTCTGCAGATATGAAATTAAGCGAACCTCAAGAAAATTGGCAGAACTTTGTTAGCGAAGAAAATAAGTACGTGCCGGCAGATGGCGAGTGCAAAAAACTATACGTACCTTTCTCAAGTATGTATACCGCAGAGTTTAAGTTCAATGAAAAAAGTGGCAGTTACGATAAATATCGCTACGGCGAAATTCAAAAGGATTACGATAACAAAAACAAAGAAATATCCTTTAAAAACGTGTTGGTGCTTTATTCAAGCGTAAACTATTTTAGCGATGGAACACACGTTAAAACCGAGATGGGCTCGGGCGAAGGCTATTATGTGTCAAATGGTGGCTATCGCAAAATCAAATGGTCTAAAGGCGATGCTAGGTCATCTATTAAGTTAACAGATGAGAATGGCAAGGAAATCGACTTTAACCCCGGTAACACCTACGTTTGCTTTACAAATACAAGCAATAAAGGTAGCACTACATTTAAATAAAAATAAGTGGCATAAGGCTAAAAAACCTTGTGCCACTTTTTTTCTTGCCCCTAAACGAAGCGGGGGCAGGCGTTATTGTAACCCTAAAACTTCTAGCGGAGAAAGCCAACCGTTTTTATCTTTTATGCCAAAATGTAGATGTGCGGAATCAAGACATTCGCAAGGCACCTCTCCAACAGTACCTACAATATTGCTCATAGTAACCGTTTCGCCTTTCTTTACCGAAACGTCGTTAAGACCGCAGTAATAACTAAAATTACCATCTTTATGCTCAATTACAACGGTGTTGCCCCAAAGTGAATCTTTTTTAATTTCGTTAACAGTACCTTCGGCGCAGGCTTTTACTGTGGTGCCTTCCTCTGCTACTATATCTATGCCGTCGTGTGCGCGCATATCACCATAGGTTTCAGAGTATATTAGGCTACTATTAGAAAAAGGCTTAATTATATTGGCTTTTATCGGCATAGCATAGGTTAACACCTTTGCGGTTGCCGCCTCTGTTGCTTGTTCTTGACTTTCGGTGGCGGTTTTAACACTTTCGGTGTTCTCTGTAACTTCGGGTGTGCTTACAATTGGTTCTTCGCTTTCAAATGTGTCTTCTTTACTTGTAAGAGGTTGTTGGTAGTCACTTTCGGTATATGAGATTTTGCCGGGTTCGGTAACCTTTTCTGCTTTGTCAACAGTAATTCTTGCAATACCACCCGTTGCAAGCAGTACCATAGCGGCGGCTATATAAAAACTTTTTATCCCACGCTTTTTTCTTCTAGGTTTCATAATATATTAACTCCCTTTTTTAGTCTTTGTTAGTATTGTTGGCAGTGTTAAAAACTTTTATGCAACTAAAAAAACACAAAAACTTTTGAAAATTAATATATTATTCATAAAATGATAATTTTATCGTAAGAAATTGAATTTATAATAATTGTGTACTCAAAAAACGTAGGGAGCCGCACCCTATAGAGTACATCTACCCTCCTCAATCCACGATTTTTCGTGGGGGCTATGCTTTTTTAGCATAGCCTTTTTTATTGCAAAAAATAAAACCTACGCAAAACGTAGGCTTTATGCTATTTGTTTTTTGAAAAAACGCAACCGCAGTAGTCTTGCCGATAAAGGTTGTGTTCTTTTGAAAGCTCGATAGAACGCTTATAGCCTTCCTTTTTCTTGAAATCCGAAAGAAGATACTTTACGCCATACTCTTTTTCTAACTCTAAACCAATAGTGTTAAGCGTTTCGGCGCTTTTTAGCGGGCTAATTGAAAGGGTGGTGCAAAAGTAATCAAATCCGTTCTTTGACGCCTCTTTAGCGGCTTTTTCTAACCTTAAGCGGTAGCAGATTTTGCATCTTTCGCCACCTTCTTTGCAGCCCTCGTATCCTTTAACGGCACTGTAAAACTCATCGGGATTAAAGTCCACTTTCATAATCTTAATATCGTCAAAGCCGAATTCGTCAATTAGCCTTAATAGTTCGTTTTCGCGCGCGGTGTACTCGCTTTCAGGATAGATGTTGGGGTTATAAAAAAGTGCGGTTATATCAAAATGCTCGTGCAAATATTCCAAGCAATAACTAGAGCAGGGGGCACAGCACACTTGCAACAAAAGAAGAGGTTTTTTACCGTTTTTTATGTTGTCTGCAATAATTTTCTCAAGTTCTTTTTGATAATTGATACCCAAAAGTTTCACCGCCTTTTAAAGTATTATACTTTAATTCGAGGTTTATTTCAAGGTGCGGTTTGACTAAATGCTACATAAATGATATTATATCTATAATGGGTGTGAAATATGAAAATAAAAGACTTTTTAAAAACCTACAAGAAGCAAATATTTGTAAGCGTAATATTGTTTTTGGTGTTGGCGTTTTCGGTTGCGGTTTATTTTTTAGCGGGCAAACCGTTGGTTGAGTTTATCAGCAATCCAGCAGAGTTTAAACGTTGGGTAGAAACCCGTGGGATATTAGCCTACGTAGCCTTCGTTTTAATGACTGTGTTTCAAATAATAATCGCCTTTATTCCGGGCGAGCCGTTTGAACTTGCAGCAGGCTACGCTTTTGGCGGATTTATGGGAACACTGCTTTGCGTTATAGCATCAGTAATAGGCTGCACCTTGGTTTTTATGCTAACCAGGAAATTTGGTATGCCGCTTGTAGAACTTTTCTTTGGAAAAGAAAAAATTGATAATTTAAAATTTTTGAAAAACTCAAAAAAGCGAAACATAATAATATTTTTACTATTCTTTATTCCTGGTACGCCGAAAGATATAATAACCTATTTCGTAGGCTTAACCGATATAAAACTGTGGCAGTGGTTGCTCATTTGCTCGGTAGCAAAACTACCCTCAATAGTAACCTCAACGGTAAGCGGCGGTGCTTTGGGAGAGCAAAAATATATTACCGCGGTAGTTTTTCTCGTGGCAACCGCACTTATTAGCGCTATTGGGGTTTTAATTTACAAACGAGTAATAGCAAAGCAAAACAATGTAAAATAATGTTATAGCATTTTTAAAAAAAGTATGTTATAGTGTATATATAACCACCAAGGAGGATTTATTATGAAACGTTTAATTTCGGCAATACTTGCCACTATCTTGGCGTTTTCTGCATTCAGTATGCTATGCTTTGCAGATAGCAAAAAAGCAATTAGCAGTTATGAAGACTTATGCAATATCTCTAAAGACCTAAAAGGCGATTATTATCTTACTAAAAATATCGATGCTAGCGGTAAAACTTTTACACCTTTGGGTAGTGCTAGTGAACAGTTTAAGGGTACGCTTGACGGTAAGGGCTATGCAATCATAGGCCTTAATATTGGAAACACTGCATCTAAAAATGGCTCGTCGGTTTATAGTGGTATGTTTGCATATAACGGCGGTGTAGTAAAGAACCTTAATTTTGTAGATGCAACTGCTACCAATACAAAAGGCAAGTACCAGTATGCAGGTATTGTAGCTGCTATAAACCTTGCTAATATTGAAAATTGTTACGTTTCGGGCACAGTTAAAAACGAGAATGCCGAGGTAGCAACCTATACGGGTGGTATGGTAGGTCAAATGCTTCGCGGAAGTATTACAAACTCGGTATCTTACGTTAACGTTTACGCAAAGGGCGGCGCGCAATACACAGGTGGTATAACAGGTTATAACGAGCAAGGTGTTATAAACACTGTTGCTATGTATGGTTCTGTGTTCGCAAATGGTGTAGATGCTACTACCGACGTGTATGCGGGCGGTATTAGTGGCTTTACAAGAGCAGAGTCAAAACTTTCTAACCTTTTATTCGCAGGCGGTCTTTTGGCCGAGAAGTTTGCAAATGTGTACCTCGGCGGTATAGTGGGTAATGCTTTAGGTAGCCTTACAAAAAGTGTTGCAATCGGAACAGTAAGCCCATCTCAAACGCTTTCGCATATTTATATCGGCGGTATCGCAGGTAATGATTATGGCGCAAAGGTTAGCGATACATATTATAGTGAAACAATTACAAACGAAAAAATCACCTGTAAAACGGGTACTGAACTAACCGAAAAAGGTTTAGAAAACAGTTCTCTTTATAGCGGTTTGGATTTTTCGGGTGCATGGGAGATTGTAGACGGCAAACCTGCGCTTCGCGGTATGCCAACCGTTACTATCGACCCCGTTGTTTCGGAATTAACCGGAATTGAAATAGAGAAAGAACCTAAAAAGTTAGAGTATATTCAGGGCGACCCCGCGCTAGATTTAACAGGTATTAAGGTTAATGCAGTTTATACCGATAAAAAGGTAGAACTTGCACAAAACGAATACACAGTAGGCGGCTATAATTACATAGAAACAGGTAAACAAACAATTACAGTTTCTTATATGGGCTTTAGCGACACCTTTACCATTACTGTTAAGAAAACCGATGCAGGCGTTATCATTCCTGAAATTACCGATGATTCGTATTTTGAGGGCAACTCTACCGGTAAGGTAGATAAAAAGCCATCTAAAAAGCCAAGCACGTCATCTAAGGACAAGGATGCCACTTCATCTGTTATGAATATAACGAACGGTGTGGTTGATAATATGGAGGACGATGAGGGCAACATACCGTCAGACGATAGCACTACAGTTGGCGCTATCGGTGGCACAGATGGTCCTACCGATGTTAAAGTAAAACTTTCAACCACCACAATTATAATCATAATTGTTGTTTCTGTGCTTGTTGTAGCAGGTACTGGCGTTGGTGTAGTTTTCTATATCAAACGCAAAAAAGGGTCCAAAACACAAGAAACCGAAACAGAAATAGAATAAAATCATACCGCTTATCGTAGTGATAAGCGGTATTTTATATAATAAATGTTGAATAGTTCAAAAAAGTTTGTTTAATTTTTGACAAATTTCAAATTAAACCTTGTTTTTGTGATAAGAAAAGTATATAATGTTATTTGTAAAAATATGAAAGGAGTTTCACTTATGAAATATTCGTCAGAAGTACAAAATATGTGTCCTCTAACCAAAGGCTCATATCATGGTCCTGCCCCTATTCCACAAGAGGGTAAATGGACTCAGGTTACGGAAATTAAAGACATTTCCGGTCTTACACACGGCATCGGCTGGTGCGCACCTCAACAGGGTACCTGCAAACTTACATTAAATGTAAAAGAAGGTATTATTGAAGAGGCATTGGTAGAAACCGTTGGTTGTTCGGGTATGACCCACTCTGCTGGTATGGCATCAGAAATTTTTATTGGTAAAACTCTTTTAGAGGCTCTTAACACCGACCTCGTTTGTGACGCTATCAATACCGCTATGCGCGAACTTTTCTTGCAGATAGTTTATGGTAGAACACAAACCGCTTTCAGTGAAGATGGTCTTCCTGTAGGTGCAGGTCTTGAGGACCTTGGTAAAGGTCTTCGTTCACAGGTAGGTACTACCTATGCAACAAAGGCTAAAGGCCCCCGTTACTTAGAACTTGCTGAGGGTTACATAACCAAAATCGCTGTTGATGATAATGGCGAAATTATCGGTTATAAATTCGTACACCTAGGCAAAATGATGGAAATGATAGGCAAAGGCGTAGACGCTAACGAGGCACTCGATAAAGCAAGCGGTCAGTATGGCCGTGTTGACGATGCCGCAAAGCTTATCGATCCAAGACACGAATAAGAAGGGGAGGTAAACGTAAATGGCTTTATTTGAAGGTTATGAAAGAAGAATTGCCCAGATTAACGAAGAACTCGCTAAACACGGCATTTCATCTATTGAAGAAGCAAAGAAAATTTGCGACGATGCAGGCGTAGACGCTTATAACATCGTAAAAGGCATTCAGCCAATCTGTTTCGAAAACGCTGCTTGGGCTTACGTTGTAGGCGCAGCTATCGCTATTAAAGACGGCGTAAAAACCGCTGCAGAAGCTGCCGAGAAAATCGGTGTAGGTCTACAAAGTTTCTGTATCCCTGGTTCTGTTGCTGACGACCGTAAGGTTGGTATCGGTCACGGTAATCTTGGTGCTATGCTTCTCCGTGAGGAGACAAAGTGCTTCGCATTCTTGGCAGGTCACGAGTCTTTTGCTGCTGCAGAAGGTGCTATCGGTTTGGCTAGAAGCGCTAACAAGGCTAGAAAAGAAGACCTCCGTGTTATTCTTAACGGTCTTGGTAAAGATGCTGCAAAAATCATTTCTCGTATCAATGGCTTTACCTATGTTCAAACCAAGTTTGATTACTACACCGGTAAAGTAGAAATCGTAGAAGAAATCGCATACTCAAAGGGCGAGCGTGCAAAGGTTCGTTGCTATGGTGCAGACGAGGTTCGTGAGGGCGTTGCAATAATGCACCTAGAGGGTGTTGACGTATCTATCACAGGTAACTCAACCAACCCAACCCGTTTCCAACATCCTGTTGCAGGTACTTACAAGAAGGAATGTATCCTCGAGGGTAAAAAATACTTCTCAGTAGCTAGTGGTGGCGGTACAGGCCGTACCTTACATCCAGATAATATGGCTGCAGGTCCTGCTTCTTATGGTATGACCGATACAATGGGACGTATGCACTCAGACGCTCAGTTCGCAGGTTCTTCTTCAGTTCCTGCCCACGTTGAGATGATGGGTCTTATCGGTGCAGGTAACAACCCAATGGTTGGTATGACCGTTGCAGTTGCAGTTGCTATCGAAGAAGCATTAAAGAAATAATTAAATATTACAAATCTAAAAGGAGGGCAATTTGCCCTCCTTTTTTTGCGGTAATCTTTTATTTCTTAAATGAATACTATTCTCTTTCAAACATCATTGATTTATCTGAACCAACCATCATAAGCAGGTCGTTTGTTGGAGAATAATAAAAACTAAATTCTGTATTTCCTTCTTTTAAAATATATTTATCATTTCCAGATGAATCTGTTTCTACAAACTGCCATTTAAGTGCAAGATTAGACGCTTTGTTTTCATCCGAATTGTAAGATATCATTGTGGCGCTTCCGTCGGAATTGCACAAAATACCTGTTGCATAAGTGATTGGTAACTCAGTAGAATCACCTGTTGTGGTGTCAAGTGTAGCGGAACACTTCCATCTTCCTACAATTTCTTTGTCGGAGGGTTGCTTGTTAATGGGTGAATATGAATTATATTCATCTCTTTTGTAAAGAATCATACCGTCGGCTTCCGGAGTATTAATTGACAAGGCATCTGATGAATATAGATAAGAAATTCCTATTTCTGACTTGTCCTCAAAGTAAACTGAATATATATCGGTGTCATCCAAAGCAGAGTAAAATTCCCAAGTAACCTTTTGTAAATCCAACAGTGTACCATTTTTAACTATATTAAGGTATCCTGTTCCATCGTTATTGAATTCACAACTGCATACATATAGTTCAGGAGGAGTGGTAGCCGAACCTGTTGACGTGTCCATAGTTCCAATATATGTCCATGTGCCAACTATGTTTTCTTCCTCTACTTCCTCGACTTCACTCGTTATACTATCTGACGATAAGTCTGTGTTCTGGTCCTGTGTCTCGCCTTTACCACAACCACATAGCACACCAATTAATACTAGTATAATTAATAATATAGATATAAGTCTTTTCATTGTTTATTCATCCCTTACATAAATTTTTCGTTATTTTATTGTGGTTCGCCAAAATCGTTCGCGCTTTTGAACATATCCAACATAGCTATATTGCTTGTTGCATGGAAAGTTTTATCATAACTATATTGTCCGTCGCTTGTCATATCATTTATAAACACATAATACTCTTCGCGGCGACTTTCATCTCCCGCTACTGCCGTAACTTCAATATAAACAATAGCTCTGCCATAATCGTCTTTTTCGTATATTTTAGCATCGTTATAATTAGCAAAGGTTTTATATCTGTTAAATATTGGGGAACCAGCAGTTTTAACACCAGTTTCAAGAATTTCTTTCGCAGCAGTTATATACATACTGTCACTACTTTGTCCTGCACTATATCCAGAACCAAAAAGAGATAAAAAATCACCAACTCCCGTAAGTAACTTGAAGCCGAGAAATATGGCAACTATAACACTAAGTATTGTTAAAACTTTTTTGTTTTTTAAAAATTTTTCCATGATTTACCCTCCTGATTTTTTAGTGTTATTCCAGACCTGTTCTTACGAGAAGCGTTTTTTATCGGTTATACTATTGCAGTAATCGTAAGTAAGACTGAAATTCATTTTTTGTTTTAAGTATCCTTTTGAAAATAAATTGTTAACTAATATAAAACCGAACTGAAACTGTACCCCCCTAAAATTAAAAAAGTGTGTGCAACTAAAAGTCACACACACCGAAAAACGCGACTCTTAATTGCTACCACACAACATTTTCTGGCAAACACTAAAGTATGCGAAAATAGAGCCTGCATTTTTACCAATAGATAAAAATACACACTTTAGTTATTGCCAAATATTAAAATGTTATGTGGTACTTTTATTATAGCACAGATTAATTAAAAAATCAAACAAAATATTAAAGTGAAAGGTTACACATAAAAGTAAAACACCGAGCGTTTGGCTCGGTGTTTTCTTTTGTATTATTTTGTTTGTAGATAGACGTTTTTAAGTTTATTGGCGATTTCTGCCATATCATAACCTGCGTTTTTGATTGCCTCGTCTTGAGGTTTGCGTTCCATTACCTCGCAGGTGTTAAGAATCATATCTGCCCAAATGCTTGGCGGCTGCTCTAAACTTAACCACTTAACGTTGTTTGTTACCTCGGCATCTCTGTCAATGGTGTCGGATAAGAATAGGGGCAATCCCGCCGCCTGCGCTTCAATAGCGGCAACGGGTAAATCCTCTAAAAGTGAAGGCATAACAAATGCATCCATAGCGGCGTAGTATTCGTTTACGTTGTTTTGTGCGCCCATAAATAAAACTGCATCGCCAATGCCAAGTGCCTGCGCTTTCTGTTGCACGTGTGCAACTAACGGACCTGTACCTGCAAGCAGAAGCACCGAATCGGGTCTTCTTATATGAATTTCTTTGAAAATTTCAAGTAAAAACTCGTGGTTTTTGCGGCCTGAAAACTTACCAACGTGACCAACAACAAACTTATCTAGCACTGCTAGTCTGTGCCTTACTTCGTTGCGCTTATCGGGATGATAGGTGAAGTCTGAAAGGCAGATGGCGTTTTTAAGAATTGGAACGGTATTTTCTTTGCAAAAGTTTTTACCAAACATCCAATTTGCCGCTTCTTCAGAACTTGCGAGAAAGTGGGTTGCATACTTGTTCATTCTAGAACGGTTTATGCAGCTAAATATATCCGCAAGTTTACCAACGGTCGATTTTGTGTTGTGAGCGTGCGCAATAACTACGGGAACGCCAAGTTTCTTACAGGCTAAAAAGGGGATAAGGTCTGCGCCCGAGTTTTTGTTTATATGCACAACCGAGTAATTATTCTCGGAAATAATCTTTTTAATTGCAAGATAGTTGCCAAGCAGGTTTTTAGCCGACGGAACTTTAAAAATACGAGCGCCACCTGCAATTAACTCGTTTTTATAAACGGGACAGTTGTATGTAGTAACAAAATCAAACTGTATTTCATCGTGGTCAAACTCTTTATAAAGGTTACGTAAAAAAGTTTCTATGCCACCAATATTTTCGCTAAGGCTAAATTGTAGCACACGAATAGGTTTATCCATATATAAATACCATCCAAAAACAAAATATATGTATGTGGCATATGCCACAGGATTTTTCAACTTATTACATACATTATACTACTATATAAAGGAAAATACCAGCACTTTTTTTGTTTATCGTTAGCAGTCTTCAATTTTTATAAGGTTGGTGTTGCCTTTTTCGCCTGCCGCACCACCTGTTATGACTATTCTATCGCCACTTTTTAAGCCTAATGTTTCTTTGGCTATTTTTTTAGCGGTATAAAAAAGCACGTCGGTTGAATTAAATTCTTCACACATTATAGGTGTAACACCAAAAGAAAGTGCAAGTTTGCGCCAGTTTTTCTCGCAAGTAGTGATGCCAAGAATTTCCATTGGAGGTCTGAAACGCGATACCATTCTCGCGGTAAGGCCTGAAATTGTGCAGACTGCAATAGCGCTTGCATCAACGTCAATGGCAATACCGCAAGTAGCGTGAGAAATAGCATCAGCAATATTTTTAATTTTAAATTCGTTGCGAGAAAAACGTTTTTTGTAGTGAATTACGCTCTCGGTCTGCTCGGCTATTTCAGACATAGCCCTTAGTGCTCCAGTGGGGTATTTGCCTGCAGCAGTTTCGCCCGAAAGCATAATTGCACTTGTGCCGTCGTAAACAGCGTTGGCAACGTCGGAAATTTCGGCTCTGGTCGGTCTTGGGTTTTCAATCATAGATTCAAGCATCTCGGTTGCGGTAATAACACGCTTGCCCAAAAGTCTGCAGGTGGTAATAAGCCTTTTCTGTATATATGGAAGTTCGGGGAAGGGGATTTCAACACCCATATCGCCACGCGCAATCATTATGCCGTCGCATTCGCTACATATTTCTTCAATATTATCCACGCCCGAGCGGTTTTCAATTTTAGCAATAATATCTATGTCTTTTGCGCCTAAGGTGCTAATATAGTTTTTAACGTCAATTAGGTCCTGTTTTGTAGATACAAACGAGCAAGCAATAAAATCAATATCGTTTTCAATACCAAAAGCAATATCTTTTTTGTCCTGCTCGCTTAAATATTTCTGCTTTAAAACTTTGCCCGGAAAACTCATACTCTTGCGGTTAGATAGAACACCACCAATCACTACTTTACAGGCTGCAGTAGTGTCGCTTAAATTTTCGACCTCAAAGGTTAAAAGTCCGTTATTAAGCAAGATTTTATCGCCAATATCAAGTTCTTTAATAAGCCCTTTGTAGTTGACCGAAACTATGGTGTTATCGCCCTCTATGTCGTCGGTTGTAAACTTAAAAACATCGCCCGCTTTTAGCGTTACTTCGCCATCTTTAAAGGTCTTAATTCTGTATTCGGGACCCTTTGTGTCCAAAAGAATTGCGATAGGAAGGTTAAGTTCGGCGCGCACTTCTTTTATAAGGTCAATCATTTCTTTGTGTGATGCGTGGGTTTCGTGCGACATATTAAGTCTTGCAACGTTCATACCATTATTGCAAAGTTCTTTTAAGACTTCTTTTGACTTGGTAGATGGACCCATTGTACATACAATTTTTGTTTTTCTCATAATAATTCTCCGCTTATTTTTATTTAGTTTGCCACAAAAAAGCAAAAAAATAAGGCGTGATACTTCCACGCCTTAGAAAATTTCATTCTATCTTTGAACTCTGCCTGATCCATCGCCACCTGCCAAAGTTTTAACCTCGGCAACGCTTACCATATTGTAGTCGCCCTCAATGGAGTGTTTTAAGCAAGATGCGGCAACTGCAAACTCGATACTCTCTTGTGCAGAGTATCCATTGAGTTGTGAGTAGATAAGACCGCCGCCAAAACTATCGCCACCGCCAACACGGTCAACAATGTGCATGTGGTAACTCTTGCTGAAGTAGTAATCGTTACCATCGTATAGCATAGCCGCCCAATCGTTATCATTAGCAGAAATTGAACTGCGAAGGGTAATAGCAACCTTTTTAAATCCGAAACGGTCTGCTAATTTTTTAGCAACCTCTTTGTAACCTTCGTGATTTACCTTGCCGGCATAAAGGTCAGTGTCTTCTGCTTTAATGCCGAATACATCAGAAGCATCTTCTTCGTTTGCTATACAAACGTCAACGTATGGCATAAGTTCTGCCATAACCTTGCCTGCCTTTTCGCGAGACCAAAGTTTTTTGCGGTAGTTAAGGTCGCAACTAACGGTAATGCCACGTTCTTTAGCGGCTTTGCAAGCCTCTAAACAGATTTCTGCAACGTTATCGCCGAGTGCTGGGGTAATACCTGTGAAGTGGAACCAATTAACACCTTCGAAAATTTTATTCCAATCAAAATCTGCGGCAGTAGCGGTTGCTATAGAAGAACCTGCTCTGTCATAAATAACTTTAGAGGGGCGTTGTGAAGCACCCTTTTCGCAGTAGTAAATACCAACGCGGTCGCCACCTCTTGTGATTAAAGAGGTATCAACACCAAATTTGCGAAGTGAATTAACTGCCATTTGACCGATATCGTGTTCGGGTAACTTTGTAACAAAAGCGGCATCAATGCCGTAGTTCGCCAAAGACACGGCAACATTAGCCTCGCCACCGCCAAAGGTAGCAAGGAATTTATCAGACTGCACAAATCTGTTGTAGCCTTCGGGTGCAAGTCTTAACATAAGTTCGCCAAAAGTAACTGCTTTAAACATAAATTTTACCTCCTAGTTTTTAACCAAATGAACACCAAAACCGCCGACGTCGTTCTTAAAGTAAATGAATTTAGCATAACCATCGTCGCCAAGTTTTAGAGTGTCATAATCAAATTCTGCGCCTTGTGATTCGTAGTAGCGAATAGCACGGCTAACGTCAGAAACACCAAGTGCTAAATGTCCCATTTTGCCGCGACCATTCATCTTCATAACCTCAATAGATTCGCCAACAAAGTATGAAACTTCGCCCTCGTCGGCAGGAAGATTTAAAAGACTGCTAAAGGTGTTAGCGGTAGTAGAAGAAACCGCCTCGTCTTCGCTGTTAATACCAATGTGTTTAAGTTTAACGTCAAGCATAGCAGTAACGGCTTCACGGGCTAACGCTGTGATGCCATCCCAATCGTCGTTATCAACCAATTTTGCGGGAACCATCCAACTGCCACCGCAAGCAATAATCTTTTTAAATGCCAAATATTCGCCCAAGTTATCAGGACCGATACCGCCTGTCGGGATGAATTTCATAGCCGCAAAAGGACCGGATAACGCTTTAAGAACTTTAAGACCACCCATTGCTTCTGCCGGGAAGAACTTTACAACCTCAAGACCTAGGTTTGCAGCCTCGCTAACCTCACTTGCATTGGTGCAACCTGGAATAACGGGCACGCCTCTTTCTATACAATATTTTACAACCTCAGGAACAAAGCCGGGGGATACAATGTATTTAGCACCCGAGTCGATAGCCAAAGCGGCTTGCTCTACGTTAATAACCGTACCTGCGCCAACTAACATATCAGGTAATTCTTTGGCGATAGCGGCAATAGCCTTTTCTGCGCCTGCAGCACGGAAGGTAACCTCTGCTACGGGAATACCGCCACGGGTTAGTGCACGACCAAGGTCAACTGCTTTTGAGGGATCAGTAAGTTTAATAACGGGCATTAGGCCAACGTTGCGAACTTGTTCTAAAATTGGGTTCATAATTCTACCTCCAATTAAATTATCTACAATAATTATAACATTATGAAAAGTAGTGTCAATAGATTTATTTTAGATTAGTTGCATTTTTTTGACTATGTGGTACAATAGAAACAAAGTAGACTGATAGTATGTTTAATGGCAAAATGAAAGCAATAACTTTTAGTTATGACGACTGTACTACACAGGAAGTAAGAGCTATAAAACTTCAAATAAATATGGCAAAAACAAAGAGGGGTTGCTATAAAAACATCAAAAAAAGTAAAAAAATGTCGCTTTACCCTTTGACAAAATTGAATAAAAATGGTATAATTTGACTATAATAAAGGGGAATAAACATCTCGTCACGCAGTATTTTACTGCTGTTCGGTAAATTAAGAGGTTAAAAAGTGTTTCAGTGCGGCGATTTAATTGTATATGGTAATAATGGTGTCTGTGAGGTTACTTCGGTAGCTCCGCTTGCAGACAGCACAGACGGCAGGATTTACTATGCTTTAAGGAATATGGTTTCAAATGGCGTAGCCTACGTGCCTGTTGATAGTGGTGTGTTTATGCGCCCCGTTATGTCTAAAACCGAGGCTAAGAATCTTATAAAAGAAATACCTAATATAAAAACCAATGAATTTTCAAACGTAGGTATTAGGGATGCTGCCCGTATATACCGTGAAACGTTGCAATCTTATGATTCTTTAAAGGTTATAAGTTTAATTAAGCATATAGTTGAAAATGGCGAAATTAAGCGAAGACTTGGTAAGAAACTCACCTCTACTGAGGAGAGGTTTTTAGAACAGGCAAGGCGAATTATTGAAACAGAAATTGCAGTTGCACTTAACATAAATGTTGAGGAAGCGGCAGAGGTTATTTTAAAATCTATAAACAACGGGGGTTAACCGAGATGTCAAATATAGTTTTCACCTTAGGCGAATGTTCAACCGGTGGTAAAAATTATAGGTTCGATTATGATAATGGCATTTATAAGATTTTTATAGTTCACGAGGATAGTGAACAACTTTTGCAAACCATCGAAGAGAGCAAAGAGGCGTATTTAAAATGGAATGAAATTAAACGCCCCGAAAAAGTTAGAAAATCGTAAATAAAGAGCATCTTTTAAGGGTTTAAAGCCTCAAAAGATGCTTTTTTAATTTTAAATTTACAAATTAGAAACGCTTTTTACATAAGTTCTTATTGTAATATGATATATAATTTGATATAATATATGTAAATATCGAAGTTGGAGTGGTAATTTTGTCAATTAGCGTAACCGAACTTTTTGATTTACAACATACCATCGCCGCTGAACTTTTTTGCGGCGTAGAGTATCCTTGGCAGGTTTTGCCAAGGATAAGCGACTTTATTGTAAAGTTGGGTGAAATGCTGCCAAAAGAAGAGTTTGATAATCCAAAAGAAAACGTTTGGATTTCAAAATCTGCCAAGGTGTTTGACAGTGCATTTATTGCAGGTCCCTGTATAATCGATAGCGGTGCAGAAGTAAGGCATTGCGCGTTTATAAGGGGTAATGCGATAGTAGGCAAAAACTCGGTGGTAGGAAATTCTACCGAACTTAAAAATGTTGTAATATTCGATAATGTTCAGGTTCCCCACTACAACTATGTAGGCGATTCTGTGCTAGGGTATAGGTCACATCTCGGCGCAGGTTCAATTACCTCAAACGTAAAGTCGGATAAATCGTTAGTAAGTGTTAAACAAGGCAACACCGTAATAGAAACCGGGCTTAAAAAGTTTGGTGCAATGGTGGGCGATTATGTAGAGGTTGGATGCGGCTCGGTGCTTTGTCCAGGCAGCGTAATCGGCAAAAACACAAATGTATATCCTCTTTCAATGGTGCGAGGCACTATACCACCTGCAAGCATTTATAAAAAGCAGGGCGAGGTTGTTGAAAAACGCTGATATTTATAAAATCAGCAAAGGGGGTACGGCTATGGAATTGTGGGATATTTTGGACCACTCGGGTAGGGCTACGGGTAAAACCGTTGTGCGCGGACTTCGCAGGCTCAACCCAAACGAATACCATTTGGTAGTTCATATCTGGCCGTATGATAGTAACGGGCGCTTGCTTATACAAAGGCGCTCACAAAAAAGGAAACTTATGCCGGGCGAGTGGGCGGCCACAGGTGGCTCGGCGGTATCGGGTGAGGAATCTCGAGTAGCGGCGCATCGCGAACTTGCGGAGGAACTAGGTATAGACCTACCTGCCGAAAATTTGCAGTTTGCAAGGCGCTTAAAACGAAAAAATTCTTTTTTAGACGTATGGTTTATTAAGGTTGATGTTGATATTGATACGCTAAAACTTCAACGCGAGGAAGTTAGCGCAGTGCGTTGGATTGGCGGTAATCAACTTAAATATCTTGTAAAACAAGGCAGATACCATAATTACGGAAGGGAATATTTCGAACTTGTTACCAACACACTTAAAAAATTAACAACGGAGGAAAAGTCCCTTTGAGCGAACAGTTAAAAGATAAATGCGCTATATGTGGTGGCTATCTGTTTTCTGACGATGATATTGTTTATTGTCCCGAATGTGGAGCACCGCATCATAGAGATTGCTATGCCGCGGTAGGCCATTGTGGTATGGAAGAATACCACGGCACAGAAAAGCAGTATGGAGGGGAAGAACCTTCAGAAAAAGCAGAAGACGATAAAAAACGCGTATGCCCACGATGCGGCAAAGCGCTACCTGAAGATTTCAAATATTGTCCGTTCTGCGCTAAAAATTTTGAGGATGCTTCTGATAACGATGAGCAAGACTTTATAAGTTTTGGTCCGGGTGGCATAAAACTTGACCCATACGGTGGGGTTGATAAAAACTCTGAAATAGATGGTGTTAAGGTTAATTTGCTTGCAAGATTCATTGCTTTTACACCTAACCGCATATTGCCAAAGTTTAAAAAGTTTTTTGAAACAGGTAAGCGTGTTTCGTGGAATTGGATGGGATTTATATCTCCTTTCAGCCACGCTCTTTTTAGAAAGATGAACAGTGCGTTTTTTGCGTATCTTTTGCTTGAAATAACCGCATACGTACTGATTACACCATTTTACAATTTGTTTTTAAGCGCAGATTTGCCGGTAAATTATACTTCGCAACAATTATCCCAATTTATTGCTAACAATTCGGATAAACTTTTAGACCCTGCTGCTGTTCTTATGGCAACGTTGGGTTATTTAATGCTTTTAGGCATACGTGTATACGCAGGCCTTTTTAACGATTGGCATTATATGAGACACGCGGTTAATACGTTAAAAGACATTCGAAAGAACACTGAGGCTGATGAGGAATTGTTGCTTCGCAAAAAAGGTGGAGTAAGACCATTTATTTCTTTTTCAGTTCTCATTGCATCCACCTATTTTAGCAGTGTTATACCGGCACTTGTAAGCAACTTTTTACTATAATTTCACTAGCAAGGAGTGATATGTATGGATATGGATAAGCGTTGCTCACGTTGTGGCACGATGAACGAGCCGGAGTACGTGTATTGCAGAAACTGTGGAACTCCTTTACAAACTAAAGAAACTCCACTACAGCAGGAAACACATTATACCCCTATAAGTTATAATACGATGAACGCTTATGCTACTACCGATTATTCCGAGATTGAACCCGAAATAAACGGCGTTGATACCAAAAAACTTGAGGCTTATGTTGGCGCAAAAAATCGCGATAAAATAATGGGTCGATTTATTATAGCGCATAAAACAGGTAAAAACGTGTCATGGTTTAATTGGGCTGTTTTCTTGCTTGGTATGTTTTTAGGGCTTACGGTTGCGGCTTCTTGGTTCTTTTACAGAAAAATGTATAAGGTTGGCACAATATTGTGTGCTATTAGCATTGCTTTAACCGTTGTGGTTACTGCCTGTAACTTTTCAGAGAACAGTAAGTTTTTAAGGACCGAGTATAATAAGGTTAAGGACTATTCTGCAGAGCAAATTTTAGAATATGAAACGCCTATTACCGAACCTACAACAGTGGATACTTTGGCGTCGGTAGCAGAAATTGGTATAATTGTTTTTTTGTCGATAAGTGCTTGGAATATTTATTACAAAGAATCCACAAAACGCATTAAAAAGTTAGAGTTATCTAACTTCCCAAATAACAATCAGTTCTATGAACTAGCCGGTATGCCATCTACTGCGGCTGCGGTTTTAATTCCGTTAGGAGTGCTGTTCTTACAGTCTTTTATAGCCTCTGCTCCTGCAATATCACTTATTCTTTCGGGTGTGGATATACAACAACTATTATTATTCCTTTATTAGTATTTTAGGAGAATGAAAATGAAAATAAAAAAAGCGGTTATTCCGGCAGCAGGATTAGGTACTAGAATTTTGCCTGCATCTAAAGCATGCCCCAAAGAGATGCTTCCAATAGTAGATAAACCTGCTATACAATATATCGTTGAGGAAGCGGTTAAGGCGGGCATTACTGATATTTTAATTATCACAAATCGTGGCAAAGGTGTTATTGAAGACCATTTTGACCACGCTTATGAATTAGAGGATATGTTGCGACGTCGTGGTAAAGAGGATGTTGCTAATGAGGTTGCAAAATCTGCAAACCTCGCAAACATTTACTTTATTCGTCAAAAGCAAGCTAAAGGCTTGGGTCATGCCGTGCTTTGCGCTAAAGAGTTTGTTGGTAACGAGCCTTTTGCGGTGCTTTATGGTGATGACGTTATTATAGGTGAAGACCCTGCTATAGGCCAACTTTGCCGTGCTTATGAAAAATACGGCAAGGGCGTTGTAGGTATAAAAGAGGTTGCACCCGAGATGGTTTCGCGTTACAGTTCACTTAAGGTTGATAACCTTGAGGATAATCTATATAGCGTTACTGATATGGTAGAAAAGCCCGATACACCTGAAAAGGTATTATCACTTTATTCCGTACTTGGCCGTTGCGTTTTAACCCCTGAAATTTTTGATATTTTAGAGAATACACCTAATGGTGCAGGCGGCGAATTACAACTTACCGACGCTATGAAAACTTTAGCCGTTAGTGACGGTATGGTTGGCGTTGATTTTACAGGCACAAGGTACGATATGGGTAATAAATTTGGCATAATGCAAGCCAATATTGAGGTTGGTCTAAATCATCCCGAGGTTAAAGACCAATTACGCGAATTCATAAAAGAATTAGCTAAAAAATTATAAAAATAAAACCCACAAAACAGATATTTTATCTGCAAAGTGGGTTTTTATAAAAAGAGGATGTTAAATGAACACTGGTACAATAGCGGCTATCTCGACCCCTCACGGCGAGGGCGGTATAGGTGTAATAAGAATATCCGGCAAGGATGCTATAGCGGTTGCCGATAAGGTTTTTTGCGCGCTAAACGGCAAAAACTTAAAGGATGCCGAAGGGTACACCGCTTTATATGGTAAAGTAAAAAAGGATAACCTAGATATTGACGAGGCTGTTGCCTTGGTTTTCCGCGCGCCTAAAAGTTATACAGGTGAAGACGTTGTAGAACTTTCGGTGCATGGCGGTATGTACGTTGTAAAAGAAACATTGCGCGCGGTACTTTCGGCAGGTGCGAAACCCGCAGAACGAGGGGAGTTTACGCGTAGAGCATTCTTAAATGGTAAACTTGATTTAATTGAGGCAGAGGCGGTTATGGGCATAATCTCTGCTAGCGGAGAGAAAACCCAACGCGCCGCACTTTCTTTAAGAGAGGGCGCTGCTTCAAAACAGGTAGAAAAGATAAAGGCAAATCTTTTAACTGCTGCGGCAGGTCTTGCGGTTTATTCCGATTATCCAGATGATGAATTGCCCGAGTTTAGCACTGAAACTCTAGAAAACGCTTTAGGCTCTGCAAAATCCGACCTTTCGGAATTGCTTAAAAACTATGATGCGGGCAAGATTTTGCGCGAAGGCGTAAATGCTGTAATTGCAGGTAGACCAAACGTTGGTAAGTCTACTTTAATGAATGCGCTTTCGGGATGCCGTCGTTCTATAGTTACCTCTATTGCAGGAACCACGCGTGACGTTGTTGAAGAAACCGTTATGCTTGGCGATATAAAATTAAATCTTAGTGATACTGCAGGCCTTCGTGAAACCGACGATGAAATCGAAAAAATAGGCGTCGGTATTTCCCGTAGTAAGATTGAAACTGCAGGTTTAATAATTGCGGTATTTGATGGTAGTAGTAAAGCAGAAAGCGAAGATTTAAGTTTAATAGAACTTTGTAGCGTAAGACCTTCAGTTGCGGTTGTTAATAAAAGCGACCTTGAATCCAAGTTTGACATTTCGCTTTTAAAAGGCATACCCACAGTTGTTATCTCTGCTGAGGATGAGTCTTGTGTAGAAGTTCTTTCAAAAACAGTGGCAGATGTTTGTGGTACTAATATGTTAGATGGTAGCGAAACCTTGCTTTGTTCAGAACGTCAACGTAACTGTTGCGCGTCGGCTTTGTCTTTTGTTAGTGAGGCGTTGGACCTACTCAAAGTCGGCGTTACTTTGGATGCCGTTTCGGTTGCTATTGACGATGCATTAACCGAACTTTTATCACTAACGGGCGAGAGGGTAACCAACGCGGTTGTTGATGAAGTTTTCAGTAAATTCTGTGTAGGTAAATAGTATGGATAACTATGGTGAGTGGATAACCTTAAAAGAAGAAGTTAAGCGTTGCAAAGGTTGTAATTTATGTAGTAGCCAAAGGGTGCTCGATTACGGAAACCGTGACGCTAGAATTATGATAGTAGGGGATAAGCCAACGATAAACGCTAAAGGCGAAGCAGAGGTGCTATCAAGAGATGCCAGATGCTATGTAGAAGAAACTTTGTCGCTTTTTGATATAGACCCCAAAAGCGTGTATGTCACTAACCTTGTTAACTGTGCCGCACCCTTGTACCAAAAGATAAAAAAGGATGATTTATCGGCGTGTATAAAATGCCTGCGTAAGCAGTTTAGCTTGGTAAAGCCCGAGATAGTTGTATGTTTAGGTATGCTTGCTAGCAAAACGCTTATAGATAAGGATTTCGATTTAAAAGAAAACCACGGCAAGACAATAAACAAGGGCAAGGTTATGTTTATGGGTACGTTTCATCCTAACAGTTTTAGTTACGATACCGATAATCGCGATGCATTTTTAGCCGATTTTGCGGAACTTTATAATTTTTGCAAGACCTACCCACCATATAGTAAATAGTATTGACAGTGTTACTTTTATGCTGTATAATATTTAAAAATAGTTCGAAACGGAAGTGTTCTAGGTGTCAGAAAAAATTAACGCTTTTTTAGAGAAGGGTAACAATCGTAAAATTGTTACAATAGTAGATGCAGTTGTTATTGGAATTTTATCTGTGCTTTCATTGTATTTTATTGTAAATATTTTGGGTGCAGATACTAAGGTAGATTATATAAAAACAGTTCTTAATAATTTCTTGTGGCTAGCAATTTTTGGTGGTTTGGATTTTATTATCGTAACTTTCACAAAACCACTTTTCGGTTTTACCAGCGTGTTTGAAAACGCAGAAGCTCGCAGAACTCTAAAAGCTCGTGAAAAGGCAACAAGAGAAGAAATAGAGCGTGCTGCTAAAGAAACTCTAAAGGCTGCAAGAGCGGCAAGAAAAGCAGAAAAAGAACGCAATTCTTAATAAAAAACAAAAGAGCTGGCTCACTAATTAAGTGAGCCAGCCTTTTTTGTTATTTTAAATATCGCAATTGTTAACAGTTCTTGGGAAAGGTAGTACGTCACGAATGTTGCTAATACCTGTGAGGTACATAATGCATCTTTCAAAACCAAGACCGAAGCCTGCGTGCCTTGCAGAACCGTAGCGACGAAGGTCGAGATAGAATTTATAATCTTCTTCGTTAAGATTTAATTCCTTCATTCTTGCGGTTAGCTTTTCAATATCGTCTTCACGCTGGCTACCACCAATTATTTCACCAATGCCTGGAACCAAGCAGTCCATAGCGGCAACGGTTTTGCCATCGGGATTTAATTTCATATAGAATGCCTTAATCTCTTTTGGATAGTCGGTAACAAAAACAGGGCGCTTAAAAATTTCTTCGGTTAAATATCTTTCGTGCTCGGTCTGTAAATCGCAACCCCAGTATACTTTGTAATCAAACTTATCGTTATGCTTTTCAAGTTCTTTTATAGCATCGGTGTAGGTAATATGACCAAACTCCGAGTTAACAACAAGGTTAAGTCTTTCAAGCAGACCTTTATCAACAAAGTTATTAAAGAACTCCATTTCTTCGGGAGCGTTGTCGAGAACGTACTTGATAATGAACTTAATCATATCCTCGGCAAGAGCCATATTATCATCGTTGTCTGCAAAAGCAATTTCAGGTTCAATCATCCAGAACTCTGCCGCGTGTCTTGTGGTATTACTGTTTTCTGCGCGGAAGGTTGGACCAAAGGTGTATATGTTGCGGAATGCCATTGCAAAGGTCTCGCCATTTAACTGACCGCTAACAGTAAGATTGGTAGGCTTCCCAAAAAAGTCTTCTGAAAAGTTAATGCTACCATCTTCGTTTTTAGGTAGGTTATTTAGGTCGAGTGTGGTTACCTGGAACATTTCGCCTGCGCCCTCACAGTCACTACCGGTGATGATAGGAGTATGGGTGTAAACGAAATCGCGCTCCATAAAGAATTTGTGAATAGCGTATGCTGCCAAAGAGCGAACACGGAACACTGCTTGGAAGGTGTTAGTTCTTGGACGTAAGTGGGTAATTGTTCTTAAATATTCTAGTGAATGGCGTTTTTTCTGCAAAGGATAGTCGGGGGTAGAAGCGCCCTCAACAGTAATCTCTAAAGCCTGCAACTCAAAAGGTTGAGGTGCATCGGGGGTAAGAACAAGTTTACCACGTGCAATAATAGCAGTGCCAACGTTCATTTTAGAAATAGCATCAAAGTTTTCTAATTCTTGGCCGTAAACTATCTGCAAAGGCTTAAAAAACGTACCATCGCTAATTGTTATAAATCCAAAATTTTTAGAAGCGCGAACAGAGCGAACCCAACCGCAAACTTCTATCTCGCCGCCACAAAAATCGTTTGTGTTTTTGTGTAACTGGCGAAGGGTAATAATGTTCATAAAGTTCATCACCTTTAAGGAAATAATTTCATAAGCATTATTATATCATATATTTTTCGAGATTTCCACACTTTTTAGCATTTTTATTTAATTTTTGGCTTTGAAAAAAGGGCGATTATAAAGCCGGATACCATAGCAACTGTAATTCCTGCCGCAGCACCCGTAATTCCGCCCGAAATAATGCCTATAATTCCGTCGCTTGCTATTGTTTCTTTAACACCTTTTGCAAGGTTATAACCAAATCCTGTAAGTGGCACGGTTGCACCGCAACCAAAGATTTCAACAAGTGGCTTGTAAATACCAAGTCCACCAAGAATAACACCAATTGTAACGTAGCCAACGAGAATTTTCGCGGGTGTTAATTTTGTGTAGTCAATAAATAACTGTCCTACAACGCAAAGCGCACCACCGAATATAAAGGCTAAAGCGCAATTTTTAAGTATTTCCATTTTTACCGCCTCCAAAGGTATTTTTTAAAATTTATTGAACAATATACCCTTTGGTAATTCATTTGTGTATTTTTTACAAAATACTCCATAAATTTGCAAGGTTAAGTGATTAATTTTTAACAATAACCACTTGAAAAAACTTTTAAAATTTGTTAAAATAAATATATATTATGGTAGCAAGGAAGTTTTCACGATGATTATGCAAGAGTTTATTAAAAATTTTTTATGTGGTAAAGCTACAAACGCAGGCGATTATATGGGGTCGCATAATGTAGGCGAAAAAACATATTTTCGCGTTTGGGCGCCAAAAGCAAAAAGCGTTAGCGTAGTGGGTGATTTTAATGATTGGACACCTTATGTTAACTCTTGTTTTTATGTTGATGGCGGCATTTGGGAGTGCATTATGCCAAAACTTCCGAATTTTACTACCTATAAATATGCTATCGAAACCGAAAGTGGAGAGGTTATACTCAAAGCAGACCCTTATGCCTTCCATGCCGAAACTCCACCTAGTAATGCATCTAAAATCTATGATTTAGATGGATATAAGTGGGGCGACGCGGCGTTTATTAAAAAACGAAAGCCTACCTATAATGCCCCCGTGAATATTTATGAGGTTCATTTAGGCTCTTGGCGTAAAAATCCGGACGGAAGCGTTATTGATTACGTTACGTTGGCTTTAGAACTTTCTGCTTACGTAAAAGAAATGGGATATACCCATATAGAACTTTTGCCGGTTAGTGAGTATCCTTTTGATGGCTCTTGGGGTTATCAGGTATCGGGCTATTATGCGCCTACCTCGCGTTATGGCACACCGCACGATTTTATGCAGTTTGTCGATATTATGCACCAAAATGGAATAGGTGTTATCTTCGATTGGGTGCCCGCGCATTTTCCAAAAGATAGTTTTGGGCTTTGGCGGTTTGACGGAACACCGTGCTATGAGTACGAAGACGAGAGAAAGGGCGAGCATAAAGAGTGGGGAACCGCGGTCTTTGATTACGGCAGACCCGAAGTGCAGTCTTTCTTAATTTCAAACGCGGTATATTGGGCAGAAAAGTATCATATAGATGGTATTCGTGTGGATGCGGTTGCCGCTATGCTTTATCTTGATTACAATCGTAAAGATGGCGAGTGGGTTGCCAATAAGTACGGCGGTAATGAAAATTTAGAAGCGGTTGAGTTTCTACGTAACGTTAATAACGCGATGTTTAAGGTTAATCCAAATGTTTTGATGATTGCCGAGGAGTCTACCGCGTGGCCGATGGTAACCAAACCTGATTACGACGGCGGACTAGGTTTTAACTTTAAATGGAATATGGGTTGGATGAACGATATGCTTCGCTATATGTCGCTCGACCCACTTTTTAGAAAACATAATCACGACGCGCTAACATTCTCGTTCTTTTATGCATTTTCAGAAAATTACGTACTGCCGATTTCTCACGATGAGGTGGTGCACGGCAAATGTTCGCTAATTTCTAAAATGCCGGGCGAGTATAATGATAAATTCGCGTCTTTAAGGGCGTTTTACGCTTATATGATGGCGCACCCAGGTAAAAAACTTTTGTTTATGGGTCAGGAGTTTGCACAGTTTATCGAGTGGAATTATAAAAGCCAACTTGACTGGTTGCTTTTAGAATACGATATGCATAAAAAGATGCAGGGCTTTGTTAAAACCTTGAACCTGTTCTATAAAAATAACAAAGCGTTTTTTGAAGAAGATACATCTTGGGAAGGCTTTAAGTGGATTTCTAACGATGATAATGAACAAAGCGTTATTTCGTTTTACAGAAGCAATAAAAAGACCAAAAAGACGGTGGTTGTCTGCAACTTTGTTCCTGTACAGCGATGTGAATATCGCATAGGAGTAGAGCAGGCAGGCGATTATGAAATCGTGCTTAATACCGACGACGAGCAGTTTGGCGGTAATGGGGTTGTTACCAAAAAGATAATCTCTAGTGAAAAAATAGAAATGCATGGTTACAAAAATTCAATTAGCCTTACGTTGCCGCCACTTTCGGTAATGTATTTAGAGAGAAGACCTAAAAAACGCGCAACAAAAAAATAATTTTGAAATTTATATAACGGAGTGAATTATATTGAAAAAAACAGAGTGTGTGGCAATGCTTCTTGCAGGTGGACAGGGTAGCAGACTAGGTGTGCTAACCCAGAATATAGCCAAGCCTGCAGTACCATACGGCGGTAAATACAGAATAATAGATTTTCCGCTTTCAAACTGCACTAACTCAGGCATAACAACGGTCGGTGTGCTTACTCAATACCAACCGTTAGAACTCAATGATTACATTGGCTCAGGCAAACCTTGGGACCTTGATAGGTCGCAAGGCGGGGTGCACGTGTTACCTCCTTACCAAAAATCACAAGGTGGTGATTGGTATAAGGGCACCGCTAATGCTATATATCAAAACTTTCCCTTTATTGAAAGATATAATCCCGAGTATGTTTTGGTGCTTTCGGGCGACCATATTTATAAAATGGACTATGCCAAAATGCTCGAGTATCATAAAGAGCAAGAGGCGGCTTGTACCATAGCGGTTTTAGAGGTGTCTTATGAGGAGGCAACCCGTTTTGGTATTATGAATACCAATCCCGATGGAACTATTTACGAATTTGAGGAGAAACCTAAAAATCCTAAAAGCAATCTCGCTTCAATGGGCATATATATCTTCTCTTGGGATAAGATGAAGCATTATCTAACGTTAGATGAGCAAAATCCCGAATCTTCTAACGATTTTGGTAAAAACATAATACCTCTAATGCTCCAAAATGATGAAAAAATGGTGGTTTACCATTTTAATGATTATTGGAAAGACGTTGGTACTATCGATTCTTTGTGGGAAGCAAACCTAGACCTGCTCAATCCAAAGGTAGAACTAAATCTTTCGGATAAAAAGTGGCGTATTTATTCTCGTACAGAGTCATCTCCGCCACAGTACATCTCTGATAAAGCACAGGTGCAAAACTCCTTTGTAACTGATGGTTGCGAGGTGGACGGCGAACTGGAGTTTTCTATTCTGTTTGAAAACGTAAAGGTAGAAGAGGGAGCCAAAATTATCGATTCGCTCGTAATGCCCGGTGCGGTAATTAAAAAAGGCGCCAAGGTTAAGTATGCTGTTGTAGGTGAGAATGCAGTAATTGGAGAAAATGCGACTATTGGCGAAAGTCCTGAGGAGTACGATGGCGAATGGGGTGTTGCGGTTGTTGGACCAAATGCCAAAATTAAGCAAGGCGGAAAAGTAAAACCGCAAGAAATGATTTATGCTGATGGAAAGGAGAGTAAGTAATGAGAGCGAATAATGCTTTAGCGTTAGTTTTTACTAACACAAACGACCAAAAGGTTGAAGGGTTGACGGGTGTTCGCTCAATGGCTTCTGTTCCTTTTGGTGGCAGATATAGAATAATTGACTTTCATCTATCAAATATAGTAAATGCAGGTATTAGCAAAATAGGTCTTGTGCCGCGTGCTAACTATCGTTCTTTAATGGACCATATCGGCTCTGGCAGACCTTGGGATTTAGATAGAAAAATGGGCGGTATTTCATTTTTGCCACCTTTTATTGACGGAAATGCAGGTATGTATAAGGGTCATATTGACGCTATACACAATTTGCGTTCCTACATTTCTAAAGGCGAGCACGAATACGTTGTGCTTTGTGATGCAAATACTATTCTTAATATTGATTTAAGGGCTATGTTTAAGCAACACAAAAAGAACGGTGCTGACATAACTATTGCATATAAAAACGGTCCGCTTCCTGCTTTTGAATCGGGTCATACCCTTTATGGAATAGCGGATAATGGAAAAATAAACGAGGTACTTATTTCTGAGGACGCAGGAAAGATATGCAATTATGGAATAAGCATTGGAATATTCCGTCGTGATTTGCTTTTGAAAATGGCAAGAGAGGCATCGGAAAAGGGTGTTCATAGCATCAATAGAGCAATACAATTAGGGCTTCATAATACAAGTAATATTTATGGTTATAAGGTAGAAAACTTTGTGGCAACTATTGATAGCATTAAGTCTTATACCGACGCTAATATGGCGCTTTTATCTCGCGATGTTCGTAAAGATTTATTTAATCCCGAACGTCCTGTTTACACAAAAACCCGTGATGATATGCCAACCAGATACGGACTAAATAGTAGCGTTAAAAATTCTATCATCGGCGAAGGTTGTATTATAGAGGGCGAGGTTTCAAACTGCGTACTGTTTAGAGGTGTAAAGGTAGGCAAGGGCACAAAACTCCAAAACTGTATAATAATGCAGGATACCGTTATTGGCGATAATTGCAATCTAAAATTTGTAACCACCGATAAGGACGTAACGATATTAGACGGTGTAACCCTTATAGGTGCAGAGGCTAATCATTATATAATTAAAAAGGGAACAACAATATAAAAACGAAAGGAAATTGATATGAGAGTTCTTTTTGCTTCATCCGAGGCATATCCGTTTGCTATGTCGGGCGGTCTTGCAGACGTTGCAGGCGCACTTCCTAAAGCGCTTCGCAATAGAATGGTGGGTTGCCGTGTGGTAATGCCGCTTTATGATACCGTGCCACTTAAAATGCGTGAGAATATGCGTTTTATCAAAAGCATTACCGTACCTGTTGCTTGGCGTAATCAGTATTGCGGTATTTTTGAGGCTCGCGTTGGCAAAGTTGTGTATTATTTACTAGATAACGAGTATTATTTCAAGCGTGGCGCACTTTATGGTTTTTATGATGACGCCGAAAGATTCACATTCTTTTCTCGCGCCATTCTTGAAATTTTAAAGCATATTGATTTTAAACCCGATATTATACACTGTAACGATTGGCAAACTGCTATGACACCTGTTTTTCAAACCCTTTATTATAGCCAAGACCCGTTTTACAGCGGCATAAAAACTCTGTTTACCATTCATAATATTCAGTACCAAGGAAAGTACGGCAAAGAACTTATTAGCGATGTTTTGGGTATTGATGGCGATAATACACGCTACGTTGAGTACGAGGATTGTGTGAATTTAATGAAGGGTGGTATCGAGTGTGCGAATGCTGTAAATACAGTAAGCCGCACCTATGCAAATGAAATATTAACCCCTTATTATTCACACGGACTGGACTCAATATTAAAAGAGCGCGAATGGAAATTGCACGGTATTGTAAACGGCATAGACGTTGAGGTTTACAACCCTGAAACCGATACCCTTATTTACAAAAACTACTCGGCAAATAATTTCTCCGCTAAGGCTATAAATAAAGCAAAACTTCAGGATGAAATGCATCTGCCCGTTCGTGATGATGTTCCTCTTATCAGTATGGTAACAAGACTAGTTTCGCATAAAGGTCTTGACCTTGTAAAACACGTTTTTGAAGATATTTTATCACAGGATGTTCAGGTTTGTATTTTAGGCTCGGGTGAAGAAGAATTTGAAAACTTTTTCCACGATATGCAGCAAAAATATCCTAATAAATTTAGTTTTACTACAGGTTTTATTCCGCAACTCGCACACAAAATATATGCAGGTTCGGATATATTCCTAATGCCATCAAAATCAGAGCCTTGCGGTCTTGCACAAATGGTAGCACTCCGTTATGGCACAATCCCCATAGTTCGTGAAACGGGCGGTCTTAAAGATACAATAACCGATTCTGAACATGGTATTGGCAACGGCTTTACCTTTACAAACTATAACGCGCACGAAATGGCGCATGCGGTTTGGCGCGCTGTTGAAGGTTATAAAAACCGAGATGGTTGGAAGGTTCTAGTAGAGCGTGCTATGAAGTGTGACAATAGTTGGGGCGCATCGGCAAACCAATACATTAAACTTTACAAAAGTATTTTAGAAAACTAATGAAAATGCCATGGTTCTAAAAATAGAGCCGTGGCGTTTTTTAAAAATTAATTTAACATTTTTTAACAAATTTTTATAATTTTGTGGTACAATATCTAAAATGGAATTTTTAGGAGGAGTAAATGTTGTCATATCATAACTTGGATTGGCAAGAGGTACTAAACAAACTATCTACAACCAAAGAGGGCGGTTTATCGTCGTCGGCGGTAAAAATTCTTTTAGAAAAGTATGGCGAGAATAGGTTGGCAGAGAAGAAAAAGAAGGGCGTTATAGCGCGTTTCTTCGACCAATTCCGCGATGCTATGATAATAATCCTGATAATAGCCGCCATAGTTTCTTTTACGGTTGTGGTTATAGAAAAGAATTGGGCAGAACTTTTCGAGCCTGCGCTAATACTTTTAATAGTTGTGCTTAATGCTATAATGGGCGTTATGCAGGAAAGCAAGGCAGAAAAGGCACTAGATGCACTCAAGAATATGTCTGCACCCCACGCTAGAGTAATTAGAGACGGTAAAGAGTCTGTTATAGAGGCTTCAGAGTTGGTCCCCGGCGATATTATTAAGTTAGAGGCAGGCGACTTTATACCTGCCGATGCAAGACTAATTGAAAGTGTAAGCCTTAAAAGTGAAGAGTCGGCATTAACGGGCGAGTCTGTGCCAAGCGAAAAAGATGCAAATGCTATTGTGGGCGAAAAAGCACCGCTTGGCGACCGTGCAAATATGGTATTTTCGGGTTGTAGCGTAACTTATGGTACTGCACTAGCGGTTGTTACCGCAACGGGAATGAACACCGAAATGGGCAAAATCGCAGGTCTTTTGGAAGGTGCAGGGGATAACAGTACACCTTTGCAAAAGAAATTAGCGCAGCTTGGTAAGTATCTTGGCTTTATGGCACTAGCGGCTTGCGCAGTTATATTTGTTGTTGGCGTTTTAAATAACATTAAAGTTCTAGATATATTTATGACTGCGGTTTCCTTGGCGGTATCGGCTATACCCGAGGGATTGCCTGCTATCGTTACAATAGTTTTATCAATCGGCGTTCAGCGTATGGTAAAAAGAAATGCTTTAATTCGTCGCTTGCCCGCAGTAGAAACATTGGGTAGCGCATCGGTAATTTGCTCTGATAAAACCGGTACACTTACACAAAACAGAATGACCTTAACAAAGGCTTATATCGACGGCGGTGAGTTAGAGGATATAACCGATAATTGTAGCGACGATATAAAGAATTTGCTAAAACTCGGCGCGCTTTGTTGCGATGGTTCTGTTGTTTTTCTAGATGATAAAGAGCAACATATAGGCGACCCGACAGAAACGGCTATTGTTTTGGCGGCTCATAAAAACGGAATGGCGAAAGATGTTATAAATGCCGAGTGTCCGCGTGTAGCATCATTGCCTTTTGATTCGGATAGAAAACTTATGTCAACCGTTAATAATATTAATGGCAAGTTAACGGTAATAGTTAAGGGCGCATTCGATGTTATGGCAGAGCGTTGTGTTTCAGGAGATATTGATACTGCTCGCAAGGTAACCGAAGAAATGAGCGAACAGGCACTCCGCGTGCTCGCTATTGGGTATAAAGAAATTAACGAAATACCAAAAGAGATAACAACCGAATCTCTTGAAACTGGGCTTGCCTTCTTAGGCCTTGTTGGTATGATAGACCCGCCGCGTGAAGAAGCGCGTGATGCCGTCGCAGTATGTCGTGAAGCGGGTATAAAACCTGTTATGATTACAGGCGACCACATAGTAACTGCTACCGCAATCGCAAAAGATTTGGGTATTTATCAGGAGGGCGACCGCGCAATTACTGGCGTAGAACTTGATAAGATGACCGATGATGAATTAGATGCAGTGGTTGAAAGTATTTCTGTTTATGCGAGAGTTTCGCCCGAAAATAAAATCCGCATAGTTAAGGCTTGGCAAAGAAAAGATAAAGTTGTTTCTATGACGGGCGATGGTGTTAACGATGCACCTGCACTAAAGGCGGCGGATATCGGTTGCGCTATGGGTATAACGGGTACCGATGTTGCAAAGGGCGCCGCGGATATGACCCTTACTGATGATAATTTTGCAACCATTGTTGAAGCGGTGCGCGAGGGTAGAGGTATCTATTCTAATATTAAAAAGGTTGTAGGTTTCCTTTTGGGCACAAATATAGGCGAGGTAATATGTGTGTTTGTAGCAATGCTTTTGTGGCACAAAACACCGCTGCTTTCGATGCAACTGCTATGGATAAACCTCGTAACCGATTCACTACCTGCAATAGCGTTAGGTATGGAAGAAGTAGAATCCGATATAATGACTAGAGAACCAAAGCCAAAAAAAGAAGGCATATTTGCGGGTGGGCTAGGTGTTCGTGTTGTTTTACAGGGATTGATGTTTGCAATACTTTCCTTGGTTGCATTTAAAATAGGTTTCAATGCGCTCGGTGATATTGGCGGTCAAACAATGGCATTTATGGTGCTTGCTTTGTCACAGGTAGTACAGGCGTTTAATATACGAAGCGATAGGTCAATATTTAAAATAGGTGTATTTGGAAATAAGACATTGAATAAAGCAGTGCTCGTATCGGTGGTGCTAATGGCAATAGTATTGTTTACCCCTGTAAGAGTGGCATTCTCACTAACATTATTAACACCTAAACTGTACCTTATTGCACTAGGACTAATACTAGTGCCCGTAGTGGTTATGGAACTTTCAAAAGCGCTAGGCTTGATAAAACACAAAAAATAAAGCAAAAACCTCGGCAACTGCCGAGGTTTTTCTTTTACTTATTCTTCGTTTTCAAATTTTGAAAGGTCAACGTTTCTGCGCTCAACTGCGGTTGAAAAAACAATCTGTGTTTCGGTTGCACCAAACTCACCAAGTTGGCCAATAAAGGTGTCAAGCATTTCGGTGCTTTGGAAAGCAACCTTAATCATCATAGAGTAGTGACCCGTTACACAGTTACATTCAAGCACGTTGGGGTGTTCACTAATAAAAGGATAGAATGTAGGCTTTTGGCTTGGGTGCAACTCTAAATGAATAAAAGCGATAATAGGTAAACCTAACTTTTTATTATCGATACATACAGTATAACCTGTAATTATTCCTTCTTTTTCAAGCCTTTCAATTCTAGCGGCGGTAGCGGGGGATGAAAGATATACTTCTTCTGCTAATTGTTTTAGCGGCATTCTGCCGTTTTGTTGTAATAACGAAATCAACTTATAATCTATTTTGTCCATAACACAGTCCTTATTTAATAAATTTAACTTTTTTGTTCTCTTTATATTATAATATTATATTATCTGCGCTGTGTCAAGCCTTAATTAAGTATAGAAACTTAATATTATTAACAAACCCGCTTGTGATGTGTGTTGACAACCACTATAAAAGGATTTATATTATAAATATGTAAAAGGTGGTAATTTTAAATGCAGGTTTTATATTCGTTATTGGGTGCAGTAGTTAATGTCGGCACAGTAATTTTAGGCGCAACGGTCGGTCTTTTGGTCAAAAAGGGCTTTCCCGAGCGCTTGCAAAACGTAATTATGCAGGCGGTTGCGCTCGCGGTGTTGTTTATAGGAATCAAAGGATTTAGCGACAGTAATAATACAATGGTGCTAATACTTTCTATGGTAATCGGTACAGTTATAGGCACGCTGATAAATCTAGACGGCTTGATAAATAAATTAGCCCTAAAAATAGAGAATAAGTTTTCTAAAAACGGTGGCTTTGCATCGGGCTTTGTTTCGTCTACCTTGCTTTTTTGTACGGGTGGAATGACGGTAGTAGGTGCACTAAATAGCGGTCTTTCAGGTGACCATACGGTGCAGTTTTCAAAAGCGGTTTTAGACCTTATAACCTCAACAATTTTAGCCTCGTCCATGGGTTATGGCGTATTGTTTGCATTCGTTCCGCTATTTGTTTATCAAGGCGGAATAACCCTTTTAGCCAGCGTTCTTTCTCCACTGCTTTCTACTGTAATTATCGGTGAAATGTCGGCAGTAGGTTCGGTACTAATTGTTGCACTTTCGCTTAATATGTTAAAACTGACAGATATTAAAATAATGAATATGATACCCGCAATTTTCCTACCGATTTTGCTTTATCAAATTCCATTCTTTGCATAAGAAAAAGACCCGAGTTTTTTCGGGTCTTTTGTGTTTATAAAGCCTTTAGAAAGTTTGTAATTAAGTGTGCTAAAATTTCATGTCCTGCATCGTTTGGATGTAGTTCGTCAGGCATAAATTTCTCCTTAATTGCAGGCACTTGAGGTTGTATGCCTGAGCGTGCGAAAAGGTCAAGCACGGGCAACGAATAAAATTCTGCGACCTCACGTATAGCGTTAACGTAGTCGATTAAAGGTTTGTCGCCAATTCGTGGGCTTGTTTCATTACCACGATGTAGTGGAGTAAGTACAACTATTGGAGTGCCGGGGTATCTTTGCACAAAGGTTGAATAAACAGTATGTAACGCACCATAGAAGGTCATAGGTGTGCGGTCAGAAAACTCGCCAAGCGGTGCATCACCGTGGTCGTAGTCGTTAGTGCCACCGAAAATAACGATGCAATCCAGGTCGCCCTCGCGCGCTTCTGTTCTCATACAAAAATCTTTATCACATTTTGCTTCGGGGTCGTAGTTGTGTTGATGTGCATATCGAGTACCGCCGATACCATCGTTGATGAAATTTGCACCCAAATTTTTAGCGACTATATTAGAAAATCTCTTATCTTCAGAAGTGGTGCCGTGACCCTCGGTAATGCTGTCACCCAAAAATAAAATGGTTTTGTTTTTTAAATCCATTTCTACTAACTCCTTATAATTAAATTTATGCTTTTCCGTTCACTGCGAGGTGGGCGGATTTTTTTAATGTCATAAGTTCATAAAAACTAATACCGTCAACGCTGTAAGGATTTTCTAAAATGGTGTTACCCGTAAGTTTTTCGTACCATACTGCCGCGGCTAAATACTGTCCGTGTGTAACACTTGCATGAAATCCGTCAGCATCGCACAAACTCTTTCCGCCGTGGTCGACGTCAAATATGTCCATCTCACGTGCTATTTGAAATGCATCACCAACGGGGATAAGGTCTAGGGAATATTTCTCCGCATAATGATAATAAGAATCTTTTAGCGCTTCATACATTTTTTGTTGGTCGTGGTCATATTTATCGAAGCAATCATGCTCTGATGTTTTCTCATACGACCAGGTTTCGTGTAGCATAATTTTAGCGTTTGGTTGCAGTTCTTTTATAGCGTCAATAAGTTCTTTTATATGCGGCTCATAACTATCTTTAATACCGCTATCGTGGCTTGCTTGCTGTATAGTAACAATATCCCATTCGTCGCTAATGAGCGCCTTTTTAATGGTGTAGTCTTTAAGTGTTACTGAACCACCGTTTGCCTTAATCGTGTATTCGTATAAAGGTAAGTTTTCCTTCATATTTTTATTATGTGTAGCAAGGCTGCATCCGCCTATATAAAGGTTACCT
The DNA here is from genome assembly GCA_045587265.1 of Acutalibacteraceae bacterium. Classification (GTDB taxonomy): domain Bacteria; phylum Bacillota; class Clostridia; order Oscillospirales; family Acutalibacteraceae; genus UMGS1532. The sequence continues at coordinate 42,205 of JAZNBX010000023.1, forward strand.
AATTGAAAATCTGCTTTGCCTGCTGCTGCCATACGCTCTAAATAACAAAAAGCGTTTCTGCTAAAACTGTTACCAATAGCTAATATTTTCATAGTAAACTCCTTACATAAAAAAACAAAGTGGCGGAAAAATGCATCCCGCCACTTTTATAGGTTAATTATTTTGCGTAGTCGATAGCGCGGTTTTCTCTGATTAGATGAACCTTTATCTGACCGGGATATTCAAGGTCGCTTTCAATCTTCTTAACGATTTCGTGTGAAAGAAGAACCATTTCGTCATCGTTAACCATTTCAGGTTTAACCATAATTCTGATTTCGCGGCCTGCTTGAATAGCAAATGAACCTTCAACACCGTTAAACGAGTTTGCAATTTCTTCAAGTTTCTCAAGACGTTTGATATAGCTTTCGATATTTTCACGGCGTGCACCAGGTCTTGCGGCGGAGATAGCATCTGCGGCTTGAACCAAACATGCGATTATCGTTTTAGCTTCAACATCGCCATGATGCGCGTGAATTGCATGTACAACGGCATCGTTTTCTTTGTATTTCTTTGCTGCCTCAACACCAAGTTGAATGTGTGAGCCTTCTTGCTCGTGGTCTAGCGCCTTACCAATATCGTGCAAAAGACCTGCACGTCTGGCAAGTGTTACGTTCTCGCCCATCTCGGCTGCCATAATACCTGCAAGGTGGCAAACCTCAAGTGAGTGATTAAGTACGTTTTGACCATAACTGGTACGGTAATGAAGTTTACCGATAAGTTTGATAAGTTCAGGGTTAAGGTTGTGAATACCTGCTTGAAGGGCTGCTTGTTCGCCCTCTTGCTTAATAACGCGGTCAACCTCAGACTGTGCTTTAGCAACCATTTCTTCAATTCTTGCAGGATGAATTCTTCCATCAAGAATAAGTTTTTCTAAAGCAACCTTTGCAACCTCGCGGCGCACAGGGTCAAAGCAGGAGAGGGTAATAGCCTCGGGTGTATCGTCGATAATCAAATCAACACCTGTTGCAGTTTCAAAGGTACGAATGTTTCTACCTTCACGACCAATTATTCTACCCTTCATTTCATCATTTGGAAGGGAAACAACCGAAACGGTAGCCTCTGACGAATGATCTGCGGCGCAACGCTGAATTGCGTGTGCAATAAGTTCGCGTGCAATTTTGTCAGATTCGTCCTTGGTTTGTTGTTCGTAATCTTTAATTTTCAAAGCCTTTTCGTGTGCAAGTTCGCCGTCAAGGTCTTGTAAAAGCCTTGCTTTTGCTTGCTCTACGGTGTAGCCCGAAATACGCTCAAGAAGTTCAAACTGGCTTTTCTTCATTTGTTCAACTTCGATTAGTCTATCTTCAACCTCTTTTGCGCGTGCTTGGATTTTTTCTTCTTTAGCCTCAAGGTTGTCCATCTTTTTATCAAGATTTTCTTCCTTTTGTTGAAGTCTACGCTCTTGACGCTGAATTTCGCTGCGTCTTTCGCGAATCTCTTTGTCGGCCTCAGCACGAATGTGTTGTGCTTCCTCTTTAGCCTCAATGCGAGATTCTTTTTTCATTGCTTCAACTAGGTTAATTGCTTCGCTTTTCATGCGGTTTGCTTCTTTTTCGGCCGAGCCAATTTTGGCTTCAGCAGTGCGGCGCCTGTGTGCAACACCGGAAATAAATCCGATGATAAGTGCAACAACGGCTGCAGCCGCAACAATAATAATTTGAATTGTAGTCGGCATTACTAAAATGCACCTCCATATATATAATAACCGCGTTAGAAAGGGCCGCGGGATAGCCCTGATACATATAAACAATCGGTCATAATATGCGCCGTGAGCATACAAAACCAGATTAGAATAACCAATATCATATTTATTTTAATACTATATATATGATATGTCAAGTAAATTAGCAGATAAAATTTACAAAATATTGTGATTTTTTGCCTAAGACCTAAATTATATAAAAAGAAACGATATTATTGGTTGAAAAAGGCGCTTTAATGTAGTATAATACTAAAGATATAAAGGAGATGCTACTTATTATGAAAACTTATAGCGAAATGAATAAACAAGAGTTGCAATCCGCATTTGAACTTTGCCGTGCAAGATACGAGGAGTTTTGTTTGCGTGACGTAACTTTAAATATGGCAAGAGGTAACCCAAGTTTACAACAAATGAATCTTAGCCGTGAAATGTTCAATATGGTTGTAGCAGATGGCGATTTTACCAATGAAACGGGTATAGATTGCCGTAACTATGGCGGCCTTGATGGTTTGCCTGAACTTAAAAGAATTTTTGCCGATATGATGGATGTTGAGGCAAGTCAGGTAATCGTTGGCGGTAATTCATCACTCAATATGATGTTTGATACTATTGCACAGTTTATGACTCACGGTTCTTACGATGGTGCAACACCTTGGGCGGCACAAAAGGATATCAAGTTTATCTGCTTGGTGCCTGGATATGACAGACATTTTAAAATCTGCGAGCATTTTGGTATTAAGATGATAAACGTTCCGCTAAACGATGATGGTCCTGATATGGATTTAGTTCGTAAATACGTTGCGGACCCAACCGTTAAAGGTATGTGGTGTGTGCCAAAATATTCAAATCCATCGGGCGTTGTTTATAGCGATGAAATTATAGATGAAATTGCAAAACTTAAGCCTGCTGCTGATGATTTCCGAATTATGTGGGATAACGCTTACTGTGTTCATCATTTAACCGAAAATGAGCACGTTATTCCAAATTTAATTGAAGAATGTGAGAAGTACGGCAATGAGGATATGGTTATTAAGTTTGCATCTACTTCAAAAATAACCTTTCCTGGCGCCGGTGTTGCCGCAGTTGCAGCAAGTGCAAGAAACGTGGCTTTCCTTAAAAAGAGGATGAGTTTCCAGACTATCGGTCCTGATAAACTTAATCAACTTCGCCACGCTCGTATGTTTAAAAGCATTGACGATATAAGGGCTCATATGAGAAAGCATGCCGCTATTGTGGCGCCTAAATTTAAGGCAGTTCTTATGCGACTAGAAAAAGAACTTGGTGGTTTAGGTATTGCTACTTGGACCAACCCTGAAGGTGGCTATTTTGTAAGCCTGAATGTTATGGAGGGTTGTGCTAAAAGGGTAGTTGAACTTTGCCGTGAAGCAGGCGTTGTGCTTACCCCCGCAGGCGCTACTTACCCTTATGGTATTGACGAAAAGGATAGCAACATAAGAATTGCGCCAACCTATCCTTCATCTGCTGAACTTGATGATGCAAGTGAACTTTTGTGTATCGCAGTAAAATACGCGGTGCTAGAAAAAATGTTAGGCTAGTAACTAAAAGTTAATTATTGACTTTTACTTGAAAAAATAGTATACTTATTTAGTAATTTTATGCACACACGTTTAAGGATCGGTACATAGATGTGTGGGCGTGTAAAGTATTAGGAGGCACGGCCAATGAAAAGAAAAGGCAAAGTAAAGTTTTTCGTTGTTTTGGCGCTTTTGCTAGCATTTATTTATGCGGCATTTTTCGGCGTTTCAATCGATAACTATTACGGCGATACTAACACATACCACTTTGGCATTAAGAGCGCTAGCGATATTCGTTGGGGTATTGATATCAGCGGTGGTGTCGAGGCTGTATTTTCACCGGATATTAAAGATACAAAAATAACCGACGAGAATATGGATGCGGCAAAAGAAATTATTGAAACTCGTCTTGTAAACCACAACATTACCGATTACGAGGTTTATGTAGACTATGATAAGCATCAGGTTGTTGTTCGCTTCCCACAAACAAGTGGCGAAGAAAAGTTCGATGCACAAGAGGTTGTAGCAGAACTTGGCGAAACAGCATTGCTTAAATTCTGTAAGAATGATGACACAAGCGACGTTATCTTAACAGGTAAGGACGTTGAAAACGCTCAACCTGGTTATGATGATGGACAAGGTGGTGGCACACCTGGATATATCGTAAGTCTTACACTTAAAGAGTCGGGTGTTTCAAAGTTCTCTGCAGCAACTAAAGAACTTGCAGGCAACGGCACCATCTCAATTTGGATGGACGATACACAGGTATCTAACCCATCTGTTAATGAGCAGATTACATCAAAAACCTGTCAAATCACAGGTATGGCTAATAGCGAAGAGGCAATAGACCTTGCTAATAAAATAAACGCAGGTTCATTACCATTCGCACTTACTACCGATAATGATATGCTTCAAATTGTTTCACCTACTTTAGGTAGCGAGGCGTTACGCGTTATGGTTATAGCAGCTATAATCGCATTTGCTATTATCTGCATCATTATGATTTCACGTTATCGTCTATGCGGTGTTGTTTCGGCACTTACTCTTGCAGGTCAGGCCGCAGGTATGATTGCATGTGTATCAGGTTTCTTTGATGGCATCAATTCATTCACACTTACTGTTCCCGGTATCGCAGGTATGATTCTTTCTATCGGTATGGGTGTTGACGCTAACGTTATCAGTTTTGAGCGTATTCGTGATGAGTTCAAAAATGGCAGAACTATCGATGGTGCAATCAACAAGGGATTCAGTACCGCGCTTAGCTCAATTATCGACGGTAACGTTACCAACGTTTTGGTTGCTATCGTTCTTATGGGTGCATTCGGTACTACAGAGGGCTTCTTCTACAAAATATTCTCATGGGTACTTCAGTGGTTCTCAACCTCAATTACAGGTTCTATCTACTCCTTCGGTTATACCTTGCTAGTTGGTGTTATAGTAAACTTTGTAATGGGCGTTTTTGCAACAAGGGTGCTCACAATGGGTATTTCACAATTCAAGGTACTGCGTAAACCTTGGTTATACGGAGGTGCTAAGAATGAAAAAGTTTAAAGAATTCAATATTAACTTTGTTGGTAATATTAAAAAGTATGTTATCGCTTCCTTAGCAGTTATTTTAGCAGGTGTTATTGCATTTGCTATAATGGGCGTAGAGTTGGACATCAACTTTAAAGGCGGTAGCCGCTTTACCTATACTTATGAGGGTGAACTTGACCTAGATGAAGTAGAAAAGGTTGCCGATAAAGCATTAGGCAAAAACACAAGCGTTTCAGGTTCTGATAGTGCTATTGATGCAGGTTCTTCTAAAATCATCATTTCGGTTGCAGACGTTGTTAATGCAGAAGACGTAAATGTTGATAAAGATAAGGAAAAAGAAAAAGGCGCACATCAGTTGCTAGAGACCGCTTTGCAAAAAGAGTTTTCTAAAAACAAGATTGCTTTTGCAGAGTCAAACGTTGTTGAAGCATCAATTGCTCACGGCTTCTATGCTAAGAGTTTGGTAGCAATATTACTTTCAGCTGTTTTGGTTATAGTTTACGTAGGTATCCGCTTTAGAAAAATCGGTGGTGTGTCTGCCGCAATCTTTGCTTGGGTTGCACTTATTCACGATGTTATCATCGCATTTATTGTTTGCGTGATATTCCGCTTGTCAATCGATGCTAACTTTATCGCAGTTGTACTTACAATACTTGGTTATTCGCTTAACGATACCATCATTATTTATGACCGTATTCGTGAAAACCGCAATAGAAATCGCAGTGCCGATTTGGCAAGTGTTGTAAACTTAAGTATTAACCAAACATTAACTCGTACAATTATTACTTCAATCACAACCTTTATTGCAGTTATAGTTGTTGCATTAGTTGCTGAGTTCTTTGGTTTAACCACACTTCGCAGTTTCGCAATTCCAATGGCTGTTGGTATGGTTTCGGGTAGTTACTCTTCAATCTGTCTATCTGGTCCACTATGGGTTAAATGGCAAGAGTTCCGCCACAATCGCAAGCTAAAAAAAGAAGCAAACTACGCAAAAAAATAGGCATAAAAAAACCGCTCGAAAGGGCGGTTTTTTTGTACCTATTTTTCGTGTAAAGATAACGGAAGTTGCGGTGGTGTGCTTTGTTTTGCAGATTTCCTAAATTGCATCGGGGTAGAGCCACAGTGCTTTTTAAATATTCTTGAAAAATATAAGGGGTCTCCGAATCCTATAAATTTTGCTATTTCTGAAATCGAGTGGTCGGTCTGAATAAGTAATTGCTTGGCTCGGTTCATTTTTAAAGTCAACATATAGCGATGGGGTGGAACACCAACTGTTTCTGTAAATAGGTGAGAAAATCGGTCTACACTTAAAAACAGTTCGTCTGCATAGTCTTTTACAGAAAAATTGCTAGTTATATTACTTTCCATTTTTAGTAGTATTTTTTCAATTTTTTGCTTTGCGGTTGTAATATCTGCACCTTCTTGATCGCTTCTTGCAATAAGGCAGAGCATATTTAGAAGGATAGAACTTTCTAATATTTTATACCCTTTTTTTGATAGTCGGTGCTCGGGCAATAGTTTTTCTACAAGTAGGTCCATTTCATCTGTAGCAAGAACGGGTAATATTCGCTTTTCGGAAATACTTAAGTCTATAAGTGTTTGTTCAGCGCAAGCGCCCGAGAAATGCACGTAAACACTTTCGTATTTGTCCTTTTTTAAATAGGAATATTTTTGTGGGTCGCCAGGATGGTAGAGTACAACATTGCCTGCTGTTACGGTTATTGTTTCTTCGCCAAACTGAACGTATATCTTGCCTTTGCGAATGTATATTAACTGGTAGTCAAGACGGCCCTGTTCGCGTATTGTGGTATAGTCGCCAAATTTGTAGTTTGAAATACCGCAGTGGTTTATTTCTAAGAATTTGTCAGAAAAATAATTGTTAATATCGCCAATATTACCGTGGTAGGTTGTTTTCACAAAAATCCCTCTAATTTTAAAATTTATTGTATGCTATTTATAGTAGTATAGCATACTATAGCAGTTTTGTCCATATATTTAGCAGAATTATGAATTGTATAATTTTACCTGATAGTATATGATATGTAAGACGAAAATGCTAGAGCGATGTTTTTTCGTTGTAATTTTAAAGCAGAAATGTTTTGTTTTAAAGTTATTAAATTTGTTATTTTCTTTTATTCGCTTAATAAACACTCTCTTAGAGGAATAGCCGTGCTTTAAGGTGCGGCTATTTCTCTTTTATAAAAATAAAAATCCCCTAAAGTAGTAATCAAGTTTTATAAAACTACTAAAGGGGATTTTATGTACAGTAATTAAATGTCTTATAAGGGAAGCTCTTCACAAAATTCGATGAATTTTGGCAACCACCACTCTGTATAACCCTTAATGTTGGGGTGAATGGGGTCGTTCATATATTTTTTATAATCGTCTTCGCTTATGTTGCGCATTTCTTCATCGTTGTATAGGTCTAAAATATAAAAATCAAGTTCTTCTTTTAATCTTAATAATAGTTTTACCATTTCGGCATATTCATCGCTTTCATAGTAAGTTCCGGTATAGAATGCGATAGGGCAATTAAATGTGCTTTTTGCATAGGAAATAATAAAACGAATAGCCTCTTCAATTCTGGAAATTTCAATTTTTCCCGAAGCGTCATTAGTAGAAAGTTGGCATATAAATAAATCAACTTTTTGTGTTTTATCAACTTTCTTTAGCCTTGACACGTAAGAAGTTTCATTAACATCTGTAAGTGTGGTTCCGTTTACAGCTTCTTTAATGCAGTTTATTCCGCAATGGTCAGCCATCAAATCTGCAAAAGAAACGCCACCTGCGGCTGAACCATAGGTTACGGAAGAACCTAAAAATAATATTGTTTTTCCATTTAATTTCATAATATCAACTCCTATAATGATTATACTCTATTTTATATAAGATTTCAATAGTTTTATATTATTTTACGGTTGCTCGATATTCATCTAAAAGCGCTACAGGTTGGTATGATTCCTTTGCCTTTCGCAAACCCTCGTCGCCCATATCTTCTTCGCGGTTAATGAATTTGCAGTCAGCCCATTCATTTTTGGCAAATTCGCGATTCATGGCCGCATAAGCCCCACGGTATTGGGTGTTAGCAAATTCAACGTGTATAAGCGCGGTGTCGTCTGTGATTCTCTCTCCGACAGAACAGGCGATTATTTTGCCGTCTACCTCAATAAGTCCGCCCGTAACGCCTAGTTTCTCTAAGTTGTCAAGTAATTTATAGGTTGCAATTTTTGATTCTTTTAGTAACTTTGTATCCTCGTCTTTGTCCTTATACCATAAGTCGAATAGTTCTTTACAGGCATCAATATCGTCTTTTTCAATTCGCCTATAAGTAAAGTTGTAGTTTTTGCAAAACGCATTGTAGTGATTTTTCTTAGAGTGTAGTTTCTTGCCGCTTAAATTTATAAGTCTTTGGGTTTCGTATAGGTAATCTGAGTTATCGCGGTCATAATCGTAGTGAAATTCGTCGGCATAAATCGCCTTTAACTCTAATACGTCGTTAGGTGATAGACAAATAAACCTAGGCTTTGCGCCCAAACTTTCTAGGTGGGATATGCCACGGTCAATAGCAGTTTTAACGTCGCTGCCGAGAACGATAGGGTATAACATAAAACTTTTTTCTTTTAAGTTCCATAAAATATAAAGCACGTCGTCTTCTACTGCTATTTTAACCTTACCGTTGCCCGCCCAGATGTAGCAGGTGGTAAAGTTGTAAAGCGAGCGAGGATTTTTAGCGCCTTTAACAAACTTATCAAAAATAGGTTTGTCGGAAATTTCGATGTTGCGGAAATTCATTAAATTTACTTCCTTTTAATATAATAAAACACAAAATGTAAATATATTATAACCTTTTATAAATTAAATGTCCATCATTTGTTGACAAAATTTTTGTTTGTATTATAATAATATACATAAAGAAGTGAGGAGAAATAGTGATGAAAATTCTTTTAACAGGCGGTGCAGGTTATATTGGTAGCCACACTTGTGTAGAACTTTTAAATTCTGGCTACGACGTAGTTGTTGCTGACAATCTATCTAACAGTAACGAAGAATCGCTAAAACGTGTAAAGCAAATTACAGGCAAAAGTGTGAAATTTTATAAAGCCGACATTTTAGATAAAAAGGCTATGCGTAAAATTTTCAAACAAAACAAAATTGACGTTGTTATTCACTTTGCAGGCTTAAAAGCGGTGGGCGAGTCTAATCAAATTCCGCTGAAATATTACGAAAACAACATTTCAGGCACAGTTGCTTTGTGCGAGGTTATGAATGAGTTTGGTTGCAAAAAGATGGTTTTCAGTTCGTCGGCAACCGTTTACGGTGTAGCAGAAAAAATGCCGCTTACCGAAGATATGCCTTTGGGTGCAATCAACCCTTATGGCAGAACAAAATTGTTTATTGAAGATATTTTGCGCGACCTTTGCAAGTCGGATAATGAGTGGTCGGTAGCACTTTTAAGATACTTTAACCCAATCGGCGCGCATCCAAGTGGTCTTATTGGTGAAGACCCTAAGGGTATACCCAATAACCTTATGCCATATGTTGCACAGGTTGCGGTTGGCAGACTAAAAGAACTAAGCGTTTTCGGTAATGATTATGACACTGCTGATGGCACAGGCGTTAGAGATTACATACACGTTGTAGACTTGGCACGTGGCCACGTAAAAGCGGTTGATTACGTTGCAGATACTCTTGGTTGCGAGGCGATAAATCTCGGCACGGGTAATGGCGTTTCTGTTTTAGAACTAGTTGAAGCATTCAAAAAAGCATCGGGCGTAGACGTACCTTATAAAATCGTAGAGCGTCGTCCCGGCGACCCTGCAAAAGTTTATGCTAATGCAGATAAAGCCAAGGAACTACTAAATTGGGAAGCAGAGTTCGGCATCGAGCAGATGTGTAAAGATAGTTGGAATTGGCAAAGCAATAATCCTAATGGCTATTTAAAATAAAATATGCGGTCGGTAGAAACTATCGACCGTATTTTTCGGTGGTTATATGAATAAGAATGATTTAATACAATTAAGTATAACCGATTTGACGGGTGGTGGCGACGGTGTTGGCCACGCACCTGATGGTAGGGTGGTTTTTGTTCCCAATACTGCAGTTGGGGACGAGATTTTGGCGCATATTTTAAAGGTAAAGAAAAAATATGCTTTTGCAAAAATCCACGAGATTTTAACCCCTGCCGAGAGTAGAATAGAAAGCAACTGCCCAATTTCTTCAAGATGTGGCGGTTGTGTATTTCGTCATATAAGTTATAAAAAAGAGTGCGAAATAAAGAAGCACCAAGTTGAAAATTCTTTTAGGCGCATAGGCGGTCTTGATACCCCTATAAACGAGATAATTGGTGCCGAAAATATTGATTTTTATAGAAATAAGGCGCAAATTCCGGTAGGTGTTGATAGAGACGGCAAGGTTATTTGCGGTTATTATACTAAAAGTAGCCATAGAATTGTACCTTTAAATGATTGCCGCTTGCACCCAGAAGTTTTCGATATTATTATTAAAAAGTTTACCAACTGGGCAAACGAAAATAGAATTTCGGTCTATGATGAAAAAAGCGGCAAGGGGCTATTGCGCCACCTTTATATAAGGCGTGCGGCAAAATCTAGCGATATAATGGTGCTTGTTGTTATTAACGGCAAGGAACTGCCAAAAGCCCAAGCCCTTGTAAATTCGCTTACCGAACTATCCGAGATAAAAAGCGTGCAGATTAACGTAAACCTAGAAGACACTAATGTTATTCTTGGCAAAAAATGTGTAGTTTTGTATGGAGAGGATAGTATTGTAGACGTTATCTGCGGCGTTAAAATTCGTATATCTCCTTTGGCTTTTTATCAGGTTAATCACACAATGGCACAGAAACTTTATAATAAGGCTAAAGAATTGGCAGAGCCAAAAGATAAGGTTGTTTTAGACCTTTATTGCGGTGTTGGCTCAATAGGTCTTTCTATGGCAAAAGATGCTAAAGAAATCGTCGGCGTAGAGATTATACCTCAAGCGGTTGAGGATGCAAAATTCAACGCAAAACTAAACGGCACCCAAAATGCAAGATTTATCTGTGGTGATGCCGCAAAGGCAGTAAAGGATTTAGAAAAGCAGGGAATAACCCCCGACGTTGTAATTCTGGACCCGCCAAGAAAGGGTTGCGATGCCTCGCTTATCGAAACGGTTGCAACCGAATTTTGCCCCGAAAGAATAGTATATATATCCTGTAATGACGCTACCTTGGCTCGCGATTGCGCCATTTTCAAGGAGTACGGCTATAAAACAGTAGAAGCCACCCCCGTAGACCTCTTTGCAAGGACGGGGCACGTAGAGGTCGTAGCAAAATTAGAAATGGAAAAATAATTAAAATATTTTCAGTTTTGTTATTGACAAACGGATAAAATATGCTATAATATTTAGGTCAACTTGAGGGCCATTAGCTCAGTTGGTTAGAGCAACCGGCTCATAACCGGTTGGTCCGGGGTTCGAGTCCCTGATGGCCCACCATTTTAATATAGGGGCATGATGTAATGGTAACATTCCGGTCTCCAAAACCGTCCTTGAGGGTTCGAGTCCTTCTGCCCCTGCCAAAAAAGAAACCACCCAACAGGGTGGTTTTTTGCATATAATAAAATAAGAAGGACTCGAACACCGAGGGGGTCTCACCGTAAAGAAAAATAGTCCGGTGGACTGTTTTTTAGGTGAGAGGTGCGCAGACGGGTACTGCGAACAAGGTGAGCGGTCGTCAAGCAGGGCAAAAATTTTTTGCGTCCTTCTGCCCCTGCCAAAAAAGAAACCACCCAACAGGGTGGTTTTTTGCATATAATAAAATAAGAAGGACTCGAACACCGAGGCAGAAAAGAACTCTTTTTTGTTGCACACGAACAAATAGTGTGTTACAATTAATTTAGCAGGTCAATTTAGTTTGATAGATAGGTAATTGATTTGTAGTTTTTTTGTTTTAGGAGGAAAATAAATTGAAAAAAATAGCATCTATTTTCTTGGCGTTAGTACTTTTTGTAAGTGCAATACCCTCTATGGCAATTAGCGCTAATGCTGCGGTCAATGAGATTGCAAACGGTATATCTAAAATCGAAATTGTTCAGTCTCAAAGAATTTTAGGAAATGAAGGCGTGCTTTTGGATGACGGCGTATACCTATATTGGAGCAATGTAGAGACTTTTAATTATAAAGTTATGTTCACCAGTGGAGCGTCTACAACCGTTACATATACGCAACTGGAAAATATGGGGGTAGAAATACACACTATTAAATTCATTGGTGAATACTACGAGTACGACGATAGGTGTTTCTTTAAAGCGGGCAAACAACCCGTACAAATCAATCTGATAAATGGAAACGTTTGCACAAGTTATGTAGACATAACCTCATTTTCAAGTTGGCTTTTGTCACTTGGCATAAATGTTTCCAGTGATTTCGATGATATGATAATTGAATATGAAGGCTCTGAGGAACAAGCATATTATTGGAGAATTAAGCCAGACCAAACAAACAACTATGATTTGTACTCTGAAAAATGGAATCAAATAAATGGAAACATTCTTATATTTGATGCCAATAACAACGTAATTCCCAATAATAGCGGTTGGAATTTAAAAGCGGGTCAAGAGTACGCAATCCGTATAGCATACAAATATAATACGGGTTGTTATCAGGATGTACCATTTTGGTTAGAGGCTAACAGAGACCACAGCCACAACTATCTTCCAAAAACGGTGGCAGCAACAGTAACTAAAAATGGGCGCATAGACTATACTTGTACATCTTGCGGAAACGTAAGCGTAAGCAAGACAATTAACTATCCAAAGACCATTAAGTTATCTGCAACAAGCTACACCTACAATGGTAAGGCTAAAAAGCCTGGCGTGGTTGTTAAAGACTCATCAGGTAAATCACTCAAAGAAGGCACAGATTACACTATAACTTATCCAAGTGGTAGAAAGAACGTTGGTAGTTATAATGTTGTTGTTAAATTTAAGGGTAATTATAGCGGAACAAAGACTCTTACTTTCAAAATCAACCCTACAAGCACCAAGATTTCAAAAGTTAGCGGCGGCAAAAAAAGCTTAACCGTAAAATATTCTAAAAAATCTAAGCAGGTTACAGGATATGAGGTTCAATACAGCACTTCAAAGAGCTTTAAATCTGCAAAGACCAAGACTGTTAAGAGTTATAAAACAACAACTGCCAAAGTAACAAAGCTAAAGGCAAAGAAAAAGTATTATGTTCGTGTTCGTACGTATAAAACAGTTGGCAAAACAAAATACTATTCAGCTTGGTCATCAGTAAAATCTGCAAAAACCAAATAATTAAAAAAGCAGGTGCGAAAGCATCTGCTTTTTGTTTACTTGCAAGAAATTTTGTGGTATACTATTAAAAACAGTGTTAAAATGAGTATTACCTACAACGTAACACGAAATAACACACCTTAAAACTATAAAAAAACAAATAACTTTGTGACAAAAATACGTGTAAAGAAAAACATAATGTGAAATATAAGGGAGATATAATTTTTGAAGCAAAATTTACATATTCATACAACTTACGCAGACGGAAAAGATTCACCAGAAGAAATCGTTTTGGCGGCTATTACAAAAGAATTTGACTCTATTGGTTTTTCCGAGCATACTTATATGAAATTTTCCAACTATCCATATCAAATGACAATAGAGAAAATGCAAAAATATAAAGATGAAATACACCGTCTAAAAGAAAAATACAAAAACCAAATAGAAATTTTTTGCGGTTTAGAATACGAATTGTTTTCAGAAGTTACTGCAAATGATTTTGACTATATAATAGGTTCGGTGCATTACCTTGATTTTGACGGAAAAAAGATTGGTTTTGATAAAGGGGTAGACGAAACTCAAGATTTTATCAATGAAAATTTTAATGGAGATGCTTTGAAATTCGCTGAAAAATATTACCAAACACTGTTATTGTTACCTCAAAAGCTTAGTGTTGATATAATAGGGCATTTTGACTTGATAACCAAAACAAATGAAATAAGACCTTTTCTTGATGTACGCTCAAATGAATATCTAAATCTTGGATACGAGGCGATTCATAATTTAAAAGGTAAAATTCCTTTTTTCGAAGTCAATACAGGTGCTATTGCAAGAGGATATAGAACTATACCGTATCCTCAAATAGAATTCTTGAAAGAATTCAAGAAGTGTGGTTTTGGTGCGGTAATAACTTCTGATTGTCATAATAAAGACTTTCTTGATTGCAATTATTGTGAAGCGAAAGAAGTACTTGAAGAAGCCGGTTTTAACACAAAATGGATTCTTACTGTAGATGGTTTTAAAGAGGTTGAACTATGAACATACTAACTATAATAGTGGTTTCCTTTTCTGTTTTAGGTGCGGTTGACAAACTGCTTGGAAATAAAATAGGAATTGGAAGCGAGTTTGAAAAAGGCTTTAAGCTTTTTGTGCCAATGGCTTTTTCAATGCTTGGAATACTTGTAATTGCGCCCGCTGTGGGTGTTTGGCTAACACCTGTTTTTGATTGGTTTTATGCTGCATTTAAAATAGACCCTTCCATAATACCTGCATCGCTATTTGCAAACGATATGGGAGGCATGACTCTTGCAAATTCAATTTGCAAATCTGAAAACATAGGAAATTATAATGCTTTTGTTGTATCCTCTATGATGGGTTGCGTAGTTTCATTCACCATACCATTTGCCATTAGTGTAGTCAAAAAGGAACAACATAAAGAAATGTTTTTAGGTATTCTTTGCGGCATAGCAACCATTCCCATAGGTTGCTTTGTAGCAGGACTGATTTGCCATATCAATATTTTAGATTTGTTTATGACCCTGTTGCCATTGATTGTGTTTTCAGTGCTTTTAGTGGTTTTACTTATTACTTTGACAAATTTTTGTATCAAAATATTTGTAGTGCTTGGAAATATTATCAGATGGATATCAATGATAGGTCTAGTGTGCGCAATATTCACTTTTTTAACAAAAATTGAAATATGTCAGTATTTTGATAGCCTTGAAAATGCTGCGTTTATTTGCGTAAATGCTTGTGTAACCCTGTCAGGAATGTTGCCGTTTATGTACGTTGTTTCTAAACTTATTAATAAACCTATGGATAAAATAGGAGCAAAAATCGGGATTGATTCACTCTCTGCATTTTCCTTCATTTCAACCCTTGTCACAAATGCGACCGCATTAAGTTCTATGGAAAGAATGAATAAAAAAGGGGTTGTTCTCAATTCGGCATTTGCTGTTTCGGCGGCATTTGTATTTGGTAGCCATTTGGCGCTAACGATGGCATTCAATGCTGATTACATATTACCTATGATTGTCGGTAAAATTGTTTCGGGTGTATCGGCAGTTATTTTAGCACTATTGATTTATAAGGATAGAGAATAAAACATTGAATTACGAAAAACAACAAAAAAGGAGTGAGAACGATGGACAAATTTGTTTTACATTCAAAATATAAGCCTACAGGCGACCAACCAGAGGCTATTGAAAAATTGACCGAAGGGCTCAAAAATGGCTTAACAGAGCAGGTTTTACTTGGTGTTACCGGTTCGGGTAAGACCTTTACAATGGCGAATATTATCGCAAATGCAAACAAACCGACCCTAGTTCTCGCTCACAACAAAACACTCGCCGCACAACTTTGTAGTGAATTCAGAGAATTCTTCCCCGAAAACGCGGTGGAGTATTTTGTATCCTAATACAAGATTTGCACTAAAAACCGTCACAAAACACCGTTTTTAGGGGCTTTTTAACACCAAATAACACAGAATAACACTGTATAAACCAAATAAATTTGTGACCTAAATTCGTGTAAAGAAAAAATAATTACTTTTCAGGAGTGAAACTATTTTGAATTTTTCTTTTAAATCTTTTGCTGATGGCAGTTTTGACTACGACAAGAAAACGGAAACACATACAGGTTTGTATCTTCGTGAAGAAAAAGCCGACATTAGCGGCGGTAAAATTAAGTTTTCAGATATAGATGTACTTAAAAATTATCCTAATGTTGACACTGTTACCGTTTCGGGGCTTAATCAAGAAACCTTTGAATATTTTATACTTAACTATGGTAAACAATTAAAAGCAATTCGATTTTTCAAGAATAAGCAAATTGAGGATTTGTCTCTTTTAGGCACACTTCCACAATTAGAATATCTTTATTTTTTCGCAAATCAAAAAGTAACACAGCTTTGGGATATGTCGAATAATACTTCTTTAACAGGAGTTTGCATTGAGGATTTTTCAAAGCTCAAATCCATAGTTGGCATTGAAACTGCACCCAACCTAAAATATTTTACAATCGGCAACGCAATTTGGGATACTGCAGAAATTGAAAGTTTTATGCCTCTTGCGAACACTAAAATTGAATATTTGTCCTTTACGGGCAAAAAGATTACAGACAATGATTTTTCGTTTTTGTCTGATATGTTGCAATTAAAAGAGTTTGATTTTTCATTACACTTTTTGACAACCGAACAGGTTGCTTGGATTGTTGCTAATTTCCCACACTTGAAAGGTTTTGCTTTAAAAGCAAAACACGATTGTGAACTGTTTAAAAGCAATGAAGATTTGACAAAAGTTCCTGCAACAATTATTGTTGGTAAAAGAAAGCCGTCACTCAAAATTGAGGGGAATGAACAACGAATTAAAAATTACGAGTTAAAATTTGAGGCGTTAGTAGAGAAATATAAGGGCAAAAAATATTGTGAGATTTTTTGATGTTGAATACTCGGCTGAATATTTTGTACTGAATACGACTACAAATTTGTGACCTAAATTCGTGTAATTTACTATTCGCCAACTTTTTGAGTAAAATTTTAGAGAATTTAAGACAAGAAAATGGCAGAAAATAATCAAAAAAGAGAGGAGTGAGAACGTGCCGGATAAGTTTATTTTACATTCAAATTATAGTCCTACCGGTGATCAACCTGAAGCGATTGAAAAACTCACTGAAGGCATCAAAAATGGCTTAAAAGAGCAGGTTTTACTGGGTGTTACAGGTTCAGGTAAGACCTTTACAATGGCGAATATTATTGCAAATGTTAATAAGCCGACGCTAGTTCTCGCTCACAATAAAACCCTTGCCGCACAACTCTGTTCAGAGTTCCGCGAATTCTTCCCCGAAAACGCGGTGGAATATTTTGTTTCCTATTATGACTACTATCAACCCGAGGCGTATATCCCGGGAACCGATACCTATATCGAAAAAGATTCGGCTATAAATGACGAGATTGATAAACTCCGCCACTCCGCCACCTGTGCACTATCCGAGCGTCGTGACGTTATAATCGTTGCATCGGTTTCTTGTATATATTCTTTAGGTAACCCTATAGATTACCGCAATATGATAATTTCTTTGCGCCGTGGCGAAGAAAAGGATAGAGATTGGCTTCTGCGCAAACTCGTAAAACTTCAATACGAGCGCAACGATATTAACTTTATTAGAAACAAGTTCCGTGTTCGTGGCGACGTTGTTGAAATTTTCCCTGCCTACTCGGGCGATACTGCAATTAGGGTTGAGTTCTTTGGCGATGAGATTGACCGTATAACCGAAATAAACGCGCTAACGGGCGAACTAAAATCCGACCTTAGCCATATTGCAATTTATCCCGCATCGCACTATATCGTGCCCGATGATAAAAAAGAGCAGGCTTTGCAAAACATTCTTGCCGAGATGGAAGAACGTGTTAAATATTTCAAGGAAAACGATAAACTTATAGAGGCGCAACGCATCCGTCAGCGTACCGAGTACGACGTTGAAATGCTAAGGGAAATCGGTGTCTGCAAGGGTATAGAAAACTATTCTCGTGTGCTTTCGGGCAGACCCGAGGGCAGTGTGCCGTTCACTCTTTTGGACTATTTTCCTGATGATTTTCTGTTGTTTATTGACGAGTCGCACGTTACAGTTCCGCAGGTTCGTGGTATGTACGGTGGTGATAGGGCAAGAAAGGAAAATCTGGTAGAATACGGCTTCCGCTTGCCATCGGCTTTTGATAACAGACCCCTTAATTTTGAGGAGTTTTATAAGCATCTTAATCAAGTGGTGTTTGTTTCTGCAACCCCGCAACAGTTTGAGCGAGAAAAATCTGCGCAAATCGTAGAGCAGGTTATTAGACCGACAGGTCTAATAGACCCCGAAATTATAGTAAAACCTGTTGAAGGTCAAATCGACGATATTGTTTCTAATATAAACGAAATAACCGCCCGTGGCGAGCGTGTGCTAATAACCACTCTGACCAAAAAGATGGCGGAAAGCCTTACGGAATATCTTGAAAATCTTGATATAAAGGTAAGGTATATGCACTACGACGTTGACACCATAGAGCGTATGGAGTTAATCCGCGACCTGAGGCTTGGCGGGTTTGACGTGCTTGTCGGCATTAACCTTTTGCGCGAGGGTTTGGATATACCCGAAGTATCCTTAGTAATGATACTTGATGCCGACAAAGAGGGCTTCTTGCGTTCGGAAACTTCGCTTATACAAACAATAGGTAGAGCCGCAAGAAACGCTAAAGGTCAAGTAATAATGTATGCCGATAGCGTAACGCCATCTATGGAGCGCGCTATTACCGAAACCTTGCGCCGTCGTGAGATACAAAAAGCCTACAACGAGGCACACGGAATAGTGCCAAAAACCATCAAAAAAGACGTTCACGAAATAATTGAAATATCAAGTCCTGCAGATAAGGTTAAAGAGAAACCTGCAAAGCAACTAACCAAGTACGAGCGTGAAATGCTAATTAAACGCTTGACGGCAGAAATGAAGCAGGCGGCAAAACTTTTAGAGTTTGAGCACGCCGCAATGATTCGTGACCGAATTGAAAAGTTAAGAAAGCAAAAATAACACAAAACCCCTTGTTACAATCAATTTTGTAGCAAGGGGTTAGTCTTTTGCCGTTTTGTCGCAAATCCAAAGCACGAGAATAAAATAAATAGGCAAGGCATTTTGGCCTTTTAGTGCCATAGAGAGTCGCGCTTGGTACTAGGCTTTGCTACCGCGACAGAACGGAGAATATAAATGGAAGATAATATTATTTTTTTCGGGCGTAGGGATATAATGCCGCAAGACAGAATAGTAATGCCTATGCCCACAAGACCTATTAATAGAAACAAGTTTGGTGCAACACCGCTTGATAAACTACCTTTAACAATGGCTTACGTGCCAATGCAACCATACGGTACCACATACGAGCCCGAAATGGCGCTTATGAACGGCACCTTGTTCCCATCAATAGATAAGCCATTTATGGCAGCAAAGAGAAGGTGATAGGTATGAACGATAGAGAAAAATTATTAAAACGCTTATCTGCCGCACAGTTTGCGGCTTGGGAGGTACACCTTTATCTTGATACCCATCCTGAAGATGCTGCCGCAATAGCCGCTTTTAATCAATATCAAAAGCGCGCTATGGAATTGCGCAACGAGTATACAATGAAATACGGAGAATTGCTAGCAGGCGAGAACGCTAACCCGAACTCTTGGGAGTGGCTAAATTCTCCATGGCCATGGGAACCCGCAAAGGAGAGTGAAAGATAATGTGGCAATACCAGAAAAAATTGCAGTATCCAATAAACATTAAAAAC
This sequence comes from Acutalibacteraceae bacterium, assembly GCA_045587265.1. Taxonomy (GTDB): domain Bacteria; phylum Bacillota; class Clostridia; order Oscillospirales; family Acutalibacteraceae; genus UMGS1532. The sequence goes on from JAZNBX010000023.1 coordinate 61,609, forward strand.
ACAAACCCAAAACTTGCCCAAATTATAATTTCGCAATACGGCGGCCCTGATGGTGAACTCGGTGCAAGTTTACGTTATTTAAGCCAACGTTTCTCAATGCCCTATAACGAAGTAAAGGGCCTTTTAACCGACGTTGGAACAGAAGAATTAGCCCATCTCGAAATGATCGGTACACTAGTTCATCAGTTGACTCGTAATCTAACCCCCGAAGAAATCAAGAAAAACGGTTTTGATGCATACTTTGTAGACCATACTGCAGGCGTTTATCCTAGCAGTGCGGCGGGCGTGCCATTTACTGCGGCATACTTGCAAAGCAAGGGCGATATCATAACCGACCTTCACGAAGACTTGGCGGCTGAGCAGAAGGCAAGAACCACCTACGACAACATTTTGCGCTTATGCGATGACCCCGACGTTGCTGACGTAATCAAATTCTTGCGCCAACGCGAAGTAGTCCATTACCAACGCTTCGGCGAAGCATTAAGGCTTACAACCGAGCGTTTGGACTCTAAAAACTTCTATGCAATCAATCCAAGTTTTGATAAATAACTTTTAAGATAAAGGGTTGCTTTTAGGTCTTTTGTTTTTTCAGATTTAAACTATAACACACCGCCGTAGTAAAAACTTGCTTCGGCGGTATTTTTCTTGCTCAAAATACTTGTATTTTTTCTAAAATTAAGGTATAATTATATCAACTATATATAATGGAGTGAAATATACTTGTTAATACTACTAATGTCTGATGGAGATTTTGGTTGGTTAGAGGTTGTTTATTTTGCAATGGCGGCTTTAATCAATATCTTTTTCTCGCTACCCGTTCACGAGTTTGCACACGGCTTTATTGCACACAAACTTGGCGATAACACCGCTAAAAATTATGGCAGACTAACCCTTAATCCATTTGCTCATATTGATTGGATGGGTGCGCTACTAATGATTTTGGTTGGCTTCGGCTGGGCAAAACCTGTTCCCGTTTCAATGCATAATTTCAGAAAACCAAAAGCACACATGGCGCTAACTGCATTAGCAGGTCCCGTTTCGAATCTTTTGTTGGCATTTTTGTTCTTGTTTTTTGGTAACGTATTCTTTGTAATCGCTTCTTACACAATCAATATCCCTGCATTGTGTTATATATTATTTGTTCTGTTTGCGATATTCGAAGTAGCGGCTAGCCTTAATGTTTACCTTGCGGTGTTCAACCTTATTCCAATCCCACCGCTTGATGGCTCGCGTTTGCTAAATGCATTCCTTTCAGACCGCGCGTATTATACTTTGATGCGATTTGAACGCTATACCTTTTTAATTGTTGTTGCCGTAGTTTATATTTTCGGTGACGCATTGGATTGGCTAACTTCAACAATATTAGGCGGATTAAGTTATGTTGCACAACTTCCGCTATTAGGTTTAATGTAGGTGTAAAATGGTAGATATTACTTATAAACTTGATGTGTTTGAAGGCCCTCTAGACCTTCTACTGCATCTAATATCAAAAAACAAACTTAATATCGATGATATTTCGCTATTTGAACTTATCGAGCAGTATTTATCCTATATCGATAAGGCCAAAGAGCAGGATGCCGATATTCAAAGTGAGTTTTTGGAAATGGCGGCAAGGTTGGTTTATTTAAAAACCGTAGCGCTTTTGCCGAAATACGAAGAAGCTGAACAGTTGAAGCAGGAACTTACGGGCGAACTGCTAGAATATAAACTGTGTCGTGAAATGGCGGCAAAACTTGCTACTATGACCGAAGGGTTTGATTGCTTTGTAAGGCAACCTTTAGAGGTTGACCCTGATAAGCGATATATTCTTACCCATGCTTCAAGCGTTCTTTACGATGCATATTTTGCGGCAGTTGGTAGGGGACAACGAAAGTTGCCACCATCATCTGCGCCGTTTGAAAAAATTGTGGCGAGAAAAATCGTATCCGTGCCTTCTAAAATAGTTTACATTTTAAGGGCGGTTACAAGAAAGGGCGTTTCGCGTTTTAAAGAACTGTTCCGTGAAACCAAAAACCGCTCCGAAATAGTTGCAACATTTTTAGCAGTGTTGGAACTTGTTAAGGCGAATAGATTATCGGTTGGCGGTCAGGGCGAAGAATCTGAAATTTCAATAAATAAGGAGAAAAATAAGAAGTGAAAATAAAAGAATTATCCGCAGCATTAGAAGCAGTGCTATTTGCTTGCGGCGAACCACTTTCTTTAGATAGAATTTGCAGTATATTTGTAATCGACGAGGATATCGCCGAAAAAGCAATAAAGGATTTAACCGAAACTTTAGATGCTCGCGGTAGCGGTCTTAAGGTTGTGCGCCTCGGCGCTAATTATCAGATTTGCACTAGAAGTGAACATGGTGAGTACATAAAGGCGGCACTTGATTTACGTAGAAAAACGCCGCTATCTGCCGCCGCTTTCGAGGTGCTTGCAGTTATAGCCTACAACCAACCCGTAACCAAAGCCTTTGTAGAGCAGGTGCGTGGTGTTGATTGCTCGGGCGTTATCACAACCTTGCAAGAAAAACTTTTAATAGAAGAAAAGGGAAGGCTAGAACTCCCCGGCAGACCTTTGCTATATGGTACTACTGATAACTTCTTGCGTTGTTTCGGTGTTTCAAGTATTTCAGAATTGCCACCGTTACCAAAAGATACGTTGGCAGAAAATTCGGCAGAGCAAATTCAGCTTGATGTATCACTTGCTAAGGGTGAGGAAGAAAATACTGAGGAAACGGAAACTAAAGAGTAAATTTTTGGGAATAATAACATTGAGGAAGTGTTAATATATGAATGAAAATGGTGTAAAAGGCCTACTTGATACCACGATGGAAAAACTTCGCACAATGGTTGATGCTGATACAGTTATCGGCGAGCCGTTAGAGGTTTCGGGCGCAACAATTATCCCTGTTTCAAAGGTGGCTTTCGGCTTGGCAACAGGCGGTAGCGATTTTTCGGGCAAGGGCACGTCGCCAAAATTTGGCGGTGGCGGTGGCGCAGGTGTATCGGTAACACCTATCGGTTTTATCGTTATAAAAGGTAATGACGTTAAAATGTTGCAGATTTATAAAGACGAGTCTGCCGTTAATAAGGCTATCGGCACGTTGCCTGAACTTTTTGACAAAATATCAGGTCTTTTCAAGTCTAAAGAAGAAATAGATATAGACATTAAATAATCATTAAAATTTTTAAAACATCATATCCTTTTTATAAGGGTGTGATGTTTTGAAGCGTATATTGTGTTTTTGTTTGGCGATTATTATTGCTATCCCGTTTGTAAATATTACTGCAAGTGCTAAGATAAGCGTTGAGGCAAAAGCGGTGGCTTTGGTTAATGCGGATACGGGAGAGGTGCTTTTCTCACAAAACGGTAACGAAAAGTTGCCTATGGCAAGCACCACTAAAATAATGACTGCAATTTTGCTTTTGGAAAATGCCAATTTGAAAGAGGAAATTGCCACTACTAAGCAAATGGTAACGGTGGAAGGTTCGTCGATGGGTCTTTTAGAGGGCGATAAGGTAACCTACGAAACCTTGCTTTACGGTATGATGCTACCATCGGGTAACGATGCGGCAACTACTGTGGCTATATCATTGGGTGGCTCGTTAGATGGGTTTTCACGTATGATGAATAAAAAAGCCGCAGAACTAGGGATGGATAACACCCACTTTGTAACACCATCGGGACTTGATAGTGAACTGCATTATTCAACCGCTTTGGATATGGCAAAACTTGCGGTATACGCTATGAAAAACGAAAAATTTAAAGATGTTGTTTCTACTGAGAGCATAAGGGTGGAGTATGGAAATCCGCCATATAGCAGGTCACTTTTTGGACACAATAAACTGCTCGATAATTATGAATGGGCAAACGGCATCAAAACCGGTTATACAAGCAAATCGGGTAGGTGTCTTGTGTCATCTGCTAGCAAGGAAGGATTAAACTTAATCGCAGTTACGCTAGACGATAGCAATACAGTTGCAAGCCATAAATCACTCTTGGAGTACGGCTTTTCAAACCTAACTAAATATACTTTAGAATTACCGTATGAATACTCGAAAATTCCCGTGATTTCGGGCACCGATAAACATGCAAAACTTATGGTAGACGGCAAAACTGTTGGTCTTAGTGCCGCAGAACGTGAAAGTCTAGAATATGAAATAACTTTGAAACCTTTTGTGTATGCAGGGGAAAGAAAGGGTAGCGCGGTGGGAAACATTAAGTTTTATACTAAAAACGGTCTGCTTGCCGAGTTACCGATAATTTTAAAAGAGAATACAAAAACTTTAGATAATAACCTCGAAGGTTCTTTCCTAAAAGTTTTTTTAAATAATTTAATCAGTTTAATAATTTAGTTTAAAAAGGAACGAAAAAATGAAGGATAACAGAATCAGATTACAAAAGTTTTTATCGCAAGCGGGTTACGCTTCTCGCAGAGCCGCAGAAGAAATGATTGCGGCAGGTAGGGTAAAGGTTAACGGCAGACCCGCAAGCCTTGGCGATAAGGTTGACCCAATTCGTGATAAGGTGGTAGTTTCGGGCAAACGTGTAATTAACACCTCTAAAAAGATGTATATTATGCTACATAAACCACGCGGTTATGTTACTACATTAAGTGATGAGCAGGGCAGAAAGTGTGTTGCAGAACTAGTAGCAGATGCACCCGAAAGACTTTTTCCTGTTGGCAGACTTGATAAAGACTCAGAAGGCCTTTTAATTATGACCAATGACGGTGAGTTTGCAAATATGCTAACCCATCCTTCACGACACGTAACCAAAAGTTATCGTGTAACAGTTCGTGAGCAGGTAACTGCCGATATGGTAGATACCCTTTGTACAGGCGTTACTATTGATGGTAGAAAGACTCTGCCTGCAGACGTGCATATTATTGAACGCGGCGAAAATAGGACCGTTTTGCAGTTTGTTATAACAGAGGGCAGAAATAGACAAATTCGCAAGATGTGTGACTTTGTAGGTCTTACAGTTATCCGCTTAAAACGTACCGAAATTGCAGGTGTAAGACTTGGTATGCTACCGGTTGGTAAATGGCGCGACCTTAATGAAAAAGAAATGAAGCACTTAAATAACATTTCCGTTTCTAAAAAGCAGGGAGGTTAAGTAATGGTTGAAGTAAAAGCAACCACTAAAGAAAATGGACAAGCCGTCTGTAATTCTTTAGGCTTGGAATATAAAGAGAGCGAAACCACAGTTCTTCTTGCCATCGAAAAGGATAAGCAAATAGGCAGTTGTGTCTATGACGTTAAGGGTGATATTATGACCTTGCGAGACATAACCCCTGCTGATGATTATGTTATGGCGGATAGCCTTTTGCGCTCGGCACTTTTTGTTGCCGCAAATAAGGGCATATTCAATGTGTTTTGGGCAGAAAAAGTTAGCGCAGACCTTATTTTAAAACTTGGCTTTGTTAAAAATATAACAAATTGCTCAATAGACGTTACAAATTTGTTTAGTTCTTGTGAAAATTGTAAAAAAGAAAAATGATATCTTGCTATTTAGGGGATTTTAGTATATAATACTAAATGTTGGATTTTAGATAATGGGGGACAATTGGTTTGTCTCCGCTTTCTAATATGAATGGAGGAAATTATATGAAATTTGAAGCCGCACTTGAAAAGCTTAGTAGTTTAAGCGGCAACAAGGTTTCTGCGCTATCAAATCTATTTGACGATGGTAGTTATACCGAACTTGAAAGATTTACTAAAAACGGCGCAGAGGAATGCGATGTTGTTACAGCGTACGGATTAATAAACGGCGTTTTGACCTTTGCTTTTTATGGCAGTAAGGGTGTAAACGGTGCTATGGGTCGTGTGCTTGCAGCAAAAATTGAAAAGGTGTATAACCTTGCTACAAAGGTGGGCGCACCCGTTGTTGCAGTTTACAATAGTGATGGTGCACATATCGACGAGGGAATTGAGGCTATGGAGGCTTATGGCTCACTTATGGCTAAAATCGCATCGCTATCAGGTGTTGTTCCTCAAATTTCTGTTATCGCAGGCGATTGCATTGGTTCTGCCGCAGTAATGGCAGCAATGGCAGACATCGTTATTATGGTAAAGGATGCTTCAATGTATGTAACTGCTGGTAGCGTTCTTAAAAATGATAAGGTTGGTTCTTCAAATCTTGCACAAGAAAATGGAACTGCCGCAATAGTAACCGAAACCGAATCGGAGGCATTCGATAAGGTTGCAGAGATAATCACATACTTGCCACAAAATAATTTAAGCGTACCTTATGCCGCAGAGTACGTACCTTCTAGTGCAACTGTTGACTCAAGTGATGCAGTAAAGGCTATAGAGGCATCGGTTGATGCAGGTAGTTTCTGCGAACTATATAGTGAGCATGCAAAACTTGTAAAGGTTGGCTTTGCAAGGGTTAATGGCGTTAGCGTTGGCGTTGCCGCAACTAACGGCGAAAAACTTGATGCCGCCGCCGCAAAGAAACTTGCACGCTTCGTTCGTTTTATGGATGCTTTCTCTCTACCTGTAATTACCTTTGTTGATTCTTTGGGAATTCTTGGTAATGAAGGCGATGAAATCTCGGGCGGTGTAAAATGCACTGCACAACTAGTAGAGGCTTATGCCGAGGCAACAACTGCAAAAATTTCGGTTGTTACCGGTGCCGCTTGTGGTGCATCTTATATAGCACTTGCTAGCAAAGCCGCAGGTATTGATAGTGTATTTGCTTGGCCAAATGCTTATATTTCTGCTCTTGAGCCTGATACTGCAGTAGAACTTCTAATGAAAGATGGTCTAGCAGAAGGTAAGACAAGGGAAGAACTCAAAGCAGAGTATATTGACAATGAGGCATCGGCATTCGCCGCAGCAGAAAAAGGTTTTGTAGAGGATGTTATCAATCCTTTAGAAACCGCACCAAAACTTGCAACTGCTCTTGATATGCTAAGTTCAAAGCGCATTTCTACACTAGATAAGAAACATTCAAACATTCAGCTTTAATGACTTTAGGAGGATATAAAAATGAAACAGCTTAAAATTACCGTTAATGGCAAAGCTTATGATGTAACTGTTGAAGAAATGGGTGGCGCTACTCCCGTAGCAGCTGCACCTGTTGCTGCTCCTGCTCCCGCCGCAGCACCCGCACCTGCCGCAGCACCCGCTCCCGCAGCATCGGGCGAAGGTGACCCTGTTAATGCACCTATGAACGGAAACATTGTTGACGTTAAAGTAAGTGCAGGTCAGTCTGTAAAATCAGGCGATGTTCTTGTAATATTAGAAGCTATGAAAATGGAAAACGAAATCGTTGCTCCAAAAGATGGTGTTATCGGCGCAGTTCTAGTTAACAAAGGCGAAACCGTTGATACAGGTGCAACTCTTGTAACCATTCAATAATAAAAGTAAAACGAAAGAGGTCTAAAAAATGGCTAAAATCGGAATTACCGAAACTGTATTGCGCGATGCTCATCAGTCGTTGCTTGCAACCCGTATGACCACCGAAGAAATGCTTCCTATGCTTGCCGATTTGGATAAAATTGGTTTCCACTCTTTAGAGTGCTGGGGTGGCGCAACTTACGACTCTTGTCTTCGCTTTTTAAACGAAGACCCTTGGGAAAGACTTCGTACAATTCGCAAAATGTGTCCTAACACAAAATTGCAAATGCTTTTCCGTGGTCAAAATATGTTAGGTTATCGCCACTATGCAGACGATGTTGTTGAATATCTTGTTCAAAAGTCGGTTGCAAATGGTATTGATGTTATCCGTATCTTTGATGCGCTTAATGACTTTAAAAACCTTACCACCGCTATAAATGCCGCTAAGAAAGAAAAGGCTCACGTTCAGGCGGCTATTTCATATACAACAGGCGATGTTTTCACACTCGACTATTATATGAACTATGCAAAGCAGTTAGAGAATGCTGGTGCAGATTCAATCTGTGTTAAGGATATGGCGGCTTTGCTCACACCTTACTACACCTACGAACTTGTTAAAAAGTTAAAAGAAACCGTTAAGATTCCGGTACAGGTGCATTCACATAGCACTTCAGGTCTTGGCTCAATGGTTCTTATGAAGGCTATTGAGGCAGGCGCAGATTACGTTGATACCGCTATGTCTCCATTGGGACTTGGTACTTCACACCCTGCAACTGAGTCTATGGTAGCGGCTTTACAAGGCACAGAGTATGATACAGGTCTTGACCTTGAAGCATTAGACAGAATTGCAAAATATGTTGATTCACTTCGCGAGAAATATATCGCAGAAGGTCTTCTTAATCCTAAAATGCTACGTGCAGATGCAAAAGCGCTTATTTATCAAGTACCCGGTGGTATGCTTTCTAACCTACTTTCACAACTTAAGCAAGCAGGTAAAGAAGATAAACTCCAAGAGGTGCTTTTAGAGGTGCCAAAGGTTCGTGCAGATTGCGGTAACCCACCACTTGTTACACCAACCTCTCAAATTGTTGGTACACAAGCAGTGTTTAACGTAATTACAGGCGAGCGTTATAAAATGGTAACAAATGAATTCAAGGGAATTGTAAAGGGCGAGTATGGTACTACACCTACACCAATTGACCCTGAATTTGTTCAAAAAATCATCGGCGATGAGCAACCAATCACTTGCCGTCCTGCAGATTTGATTGAGCCCGAACTAGATAAACTTCGTGACGAGTGCCGTCAGTGGAGTGAGCAGGAAGAGGACGTTCTATCCTACGCTCAGTTTGGTCAGGTTGCAGTTAAATTCTTTGAGGCTCGTAATGCCGCAAAGTACGGTGTTGATGCCAAACACGCAGATGCTGAAAACAAGGTGCATCCCGTTTAAGTAAAAAAATAGTTGATTTTTTCTGCGATTTGTGTTAAAATCTCTAATACATCGTTACTATGTTGAATGGAGGTAAAAAGTATGGAACTTTTTTGGCAATATTTCATCGGTGCAATAATGCTATTAATCTCCTTGGTTATTATCGTTGTTGTGCT
>JAZNBX010000024.1:0-12683 GCA_045587265.1 Acutalibacteraceae bacterium
ATCCCACAACGGAAGAAGGATGGCGAGAACTAAGACGGCGTGTAGCCGGTGTTCACGCCGATGGAGTACTTAATAGCATTTCTAAGTTAGATTGCCCAATCAGAGAAAAGGAAAGACTGCTTAATGCGATTATAAAAGATACAAAAGAACAGATTAAAGCCGAACAGAAAAAGTAGACTGAAAAAAGTGAAAGCCTCACATTTTTGTGAGGCGGGTGTCCATTAAAGAGTGATACGATCCTTAAAATATTTGTCCGAAGATTTAAGACTAATTTGTTTTCGTTCACTTTCCCAAAGCCTAATCATATTGGCATCTACACCGAGGGTCCTTGCAAACGGTCTTTTGCCGAGATTAAGGCTTTCTCGGTGCTTTCGTATTAGTTTGCCTTGTCCGACTGCTATAAAGCGGTTATAATCATCAAGAAGGTCATATACGGGGATATTATAGAGTTTTGAAAGCTTGTCCGCCACGGTTTTATCAAAGCCGTTGTGATTGCCTGTTTCAAGGTTTATGTATGTGCTGCGAGCAATGCCAACAATCTGCGCTACTTCCTTTTGCATAAGACCAAGCTTATGTCGGCAAAATCTCAAGCGGTCGGGGATGTTATCAATATCCTCGTAAGAATGATATTGCTTGTTAAATAACTGTGCTTCGAGCAGTTTTCTCGGAGCCATAAGTCTAAAGCTAAGAACAAACAAGGGAGAATGTTTTGTTTCACCGTTTTCGGTGTGCGACATTATATACATATTTTCTGCCGTCTGCTCGGTAATTCTCCAATGGGGAGTTCTTTTTGTAACCAAAAACTCATTTGTGAGAGGGTTGCATTTTCTATACACCGCGAAGCATAGGTGGCTAGTTTTATGCCCTTGTTACCTTTATAAGTAGAAACCGCCTTTATTAGCCCCACCGTGCCTATAGATATTAAGTCCTCTTGCTCTATATTACTGTTTGAATATTTCTTTACTATGTGTGCCACAAGTCTTAAATTATGCTCTATAAGTTTTGTTCTTGCCGCCTCATCGCCCGAAAGCATTTTGACAATGCATTCGTCCTCTTGTTTTTTTGAAAGTGGCGGCGGAAATTGACCGCTACTGTTTACGTGCAACACCATATATGCAATATGCGACATCATAGATAAAATTAACTCTAAAAACATCTATATTCACCCCAAAAGAATATACGCGAATACTTGCTTGACCTATGCTAAAAATTAAAAACCCTTTACAAATCGCCAAAATGTAGTAAAATATATGGTAGTGGTTAATTGATTTTTTAATTTACGGGAGAAACGAAATGAGAAAATTTATTTCTGCCGCACTTGCCGCTTTAGCCGTTGTTAGCATCGGCGTTGCAATATATATGTATGTTGTAGGCAGTGCCGCAGGTACGACCATAACTGAATATGAAAAGGTTACCACTTTCAAGTTGCGTGAGCCTAGCACAAGATACAAGTTCAAAACTGTTGACAAAAGTTATTTTGACGATGCCTTGTTTATTGGAGATTCGCGTACTGTGGGACTGCACCATTATGCAGAAATTTATAATGCAGATTTCTTAGCAGAGGTCGGCGGTACCGTTCACGGAGTATACGGCGTTACCTGTGCCGACGAAAATGGCAACTACACACTAATGGACCTAATGCAAAACCGCAATTATGGTAAGGTTTATATTATGTTTGGTGTTAACGAAATTGCGGGAGATTTAAATAACAACGCCGCCGCTTTTTCGGAACTTGTTGACACGGTAAAATCATATCAACCTAACGCCATTATTTACATTTGCGCAAATCTGCACGTAGCCGAAAGTTACACCTACTATAACCCATACTGCAACAACCAAAAGCTTGACGATTATAACGAAATGCTATCGAATCTTGCAGACGGAAAAACATCGTTTTACATTGATATAAACGAGGTTTATGATGATGACAAGGGCAACCTTGCACCTGAGTATACGGGCGATGGCATACATCTTTACGAAGCCGCTTATCCAATTTGGGCATCATGGCTTTGCGCACGTGCAATAGACAATTAGGAGAACTTTATGCATTTAATCTTAACCTCTTGCGATTTTAGCAATGAAAACTCGCGAAAAACTATTTTCGAAAACCTGAAAGTTCCGGTAGACAAATGCAGAATTTTATTTATTCCTAACGAACGTGCCAGAAGAAATGCTATTTTATCGGATAAATTTTATTTACACTTAATGCAATACGGTTTCTTGCGCGAAAATATTTACGTGCTTGACTACTATGATGCCGAAAAGTTTGCAAACTTGGATATAGATGCAATTTTTGTTGGCGGTGGCAACACGTTTGGTACCTTTTACAGAATAAAAAAACACGGCTTTTTAGAACCGCTTAAAAAATACATCGAATCGGGTGTTACCTATATTGGCGGTAGCGCGGGCGTGCATATAGTGTCCCGCAGTACAAAGCACGTACTCCCCTACGACCCTGACCGAAACAATACCGAGGATTATACTGCTTTAGGTTATTTTGACGGAATTGTTATCTGCCATTTTTCAAAAGAGCGCGAGGCTCATTACGAAGCCTTAAAAGCAGAAGGCGAATTTAAGGTTTACACCCTTACTAACGACCAAGCAATAGTTATTGATGAATAGTATTAGCAACCGCAAAATGCGGTTGCTTTTTTTGTAAAATGTACTTGTTAATATATAACGTAGGTGGTATAATATATAATTAAAGAAGGTGGTTAAAATCAGTTCTAATATTTTTGGTGCGGTGGTAGCTTTTTTAATAGGTGCAATAATCGCCGCTATAAACTATGCATTATCTAAATATACGCTAAAAAACAAACCAAGTTTTTTTAGCATTACCCACGTAGTGCGCCAACTTTTAGTGGTTGTTTACCTTGTGGTAATTTACCTCGTTGGCGGTTATACGCCATATAGCGTTACTTGGCTACTTGTTGGCAGTTGTCTTGGTGTAACACTACCCTCTTTCTATTTTACCTACCAACTTGTAAAACTAAATGACAAAAAGGAGGGCGATTAAAGTGGGTGAAGGCTCACGCGTTTTATTTAGTCTATTTGGCGTTTTAGACGTTACGGGTGAGGTTGTTACTATGTGGATAATTCTTGCCGTAATCGCTATTATTTCCTTGATAATAAAACTTAACCTAAAAGAAAAACCCGGCAGATTTCAAAATATGATTGAAACGGGTGTAGAGTGGCTTGATAACTTCTTCTCGGACCTTTTAGGTAAAAAGAAATCGCGCCAATACTTTACTTTTCTAGCATCTCTTTTTATTTTCATAATCTTTGCAAACTACTCGGGACTTTTCCCGGGAGTCGGTCTTACGGATTACGTTAAGGCGCCTACCGCTTCCCTTTCGGTTACGGCGGGGCTCGGTGTAGTTACCTTTATATTTTTGCAAGTAGCAGGATTAAAGTGCGGTATTAAACATTACTTCAAGCGTTTTGTTAGCCCAATGTTTTTTATGCTACCGCTACTGCTTTTAGATGAATTTATAAAGCCCGCTTCATTGGCGCTTCGTTTGTTCGGTAACGTTTTTGGCGAAGAAATGGTTACCGAAGAACTTTATCACATTTTCCCCATTGGCGTACCTGTTGTTATGATGGTGCTTTCGATTTTGTTCTGTGCCTTACAAGCACTGGTATTTACAATGCTTACCTCTATCTATTTAGACGAGGTAACCGAAATAGAATAATTTTAAAGGAGAAATAAATTATGTCATCACCAATTATTGCAATTGCTGCAGCACTCGCTATTGCTGTAAGTACACTAGGCCCTGCTATTGCTCAGGGTATGACCGCCAAAAGCGCTATGGAAAGTATCGCTCGTCAGCCTGACGCGGCTAAGGACATTCGTTCTACCTTAATCATTTCGCTTGCACTTATGGAGGCGCTTACCATCTACGGTTTGCTTATCGCCTTTATGCTTGTTGCAAAAGTTTAAAACATTATGACAATACAGTTATCGGTTACGGTTTGGACCGTTATTTGCTTTGTAGCCTTAATGTTAATACTTAACAATCTGCTTTTTAAACCCGTCCTAAAACTTATGGACGAGCGCAAAGAGCGGATTGATAATGCTGCAAAAAAGTTGTCGGAAATAAAGAAAAAAGAAGCGGACCACTTGGCTTTAGTAGAGCAAAAGAATATTGAGTTTGAAAAAGAACAACGCATAAAGTTAAAAGAAGAATTAGCAAAGGCCAGAGAAGATAGCACAGAGCATATTGAAAAAGCCAAGCAAGAGCGTTTGGATTCTGTTGATGCTTGCTTAAAACTGACCGAGAAGCAACACAACGAAATTCTTGAAATCTTAAGCGTTCACACGCTTGATATTGCGAGTTCTTTCGCCGACAGTGTTGTAAAGGAGTAGAATATGGAATTACATTACGTTCTTATTAACTTCCTTTTGCTTGCTTTACTAATATTTTTGTTTTTCCGCAAACTAATTGTTAATATCTTTTCTAAAAGGCGCCAAGGAATTTTGGAGGATTTGAAAAAGACTGAAGAAATTGAAAATCAGCCTATGCCAAAATTCAGTGAGCCAGAGTTCTCTATGCCTAAATTTGAAGATAGTTCTGAACTTTTAGAACTTGAAGCAAACGTTAAAGAAAGGGTTCAAACCATTAAAGATTTCGGTGTGCGCGAATGTAACGAGATACACCGCATTATGATAGAAAAAACAAAAAAGCAATTCTTTAAAACTATGGAGAACGGCGTTGCAGAAGTTTTTTCTAAAGAACCTTATCTTTCAAAAATACGCGCAAAAGAAGAAAAGCAGATAGATGAAATTCTTGGTATGATAAAACTAACGCCGGGTGACAAGTCTTATTTAAGACGCCACGACGTTTTATACGTTACCCTTACCTCTGCATTCCCTTTAAGCGAAGAATTAGTTAATAAGGTTGATACAGCGACCACCGAATTACTTAATACAGTTGATGGTAAAACTTCGCTTTGGGTTAAGGTTGACCCTAATCTTATTGGCGGAGTTATGCTTCGTATCGGCGATACTGTTTATGACGGTACTGTCAGAGAAGAACTTTACCACTTTGAAAGCCGCATAACAAGAGAGCCTATTACCTTTGACGAGGCGGCAAAAGAGGTTTATGCAGAATTTAAGCACAATGCAGAAACACTCGTTCCAAAAATTCACACCTACCAACTAGGACGCGTTCTGCAAATTTCCGATGGTGTTTGTTGGATGGACGGTCTTGCAGATATTATGTACGGCGAGGTTATCGAGTTCGACTGTGGCGAGCGAGGTATGATTCTTGACATTCAGCCCGAGCGCATCGGTTGCGTTGTTTTCGGCGAATACGAGAGCATTGAAAGCGGCAGTCGCGTTAGAAGGGTTGGCAGAATTGCCTCAGTTCCTGTTGGCGAAACTCTACTTGGCAGAGTTGTTGACGCGGTTGGTAACCCAATAGATGGCGAAGGTCATCTGTATTTTGATGAAAAGCGTCCTATTGAATTCCACGCGCCCGCTATTCTTGACCGCGCACCCGTTTGCGAACCACTACACACAGGTATTAAAGCCATTGACGCTTTAGTTCCGCTTGGAAAGGGTCAACGCGAACTGATTATTGGCGACAGACAAACAGGTAAATCTGCTATTGCTATTGATGCGATTATCAACCAAAAAGGCAAGGGTACTATTTGTATTTACGTTGCCATTGGCCAAAAAGAAACAACCATTTCTGAAATAAAAGAAAAATTAGAGCATTACGGAGCCATGGAATATACCACTATTGTTGCGGCTACCGCTTCGGGTTCTGCTGCAACACAGTATATTGCCCCATTCTCAGGCACTGCTATGGCAGAGTACTTTATGTATAGTGGTCGCGACGTGCTTATTGTGTACGACGACCTTTCTAAACACGCGGTTGCTTACCGTGAGTTATCCCTTTTATTACACAGGCCTTCGGGTAGAGAGGCATATCCGGGCGATATTTTCTACCTACACTCAAGACTTCTAGAGCGCTCCGCTCATCTTTCTGAAGAACTTGGTGGTGGCTCAATTACTGCTATTCCTATAATTGAAACTCTTGCAGGCGATATTTCTGCCTACATTCCAACCAACGTTATTTCTATAACCGACGGACAGATTTTCTTAGAAAGCGAACTTTTCTACGAAGGTCAGCGCCCTGCTGTAAACGTTGGTCTTTCGGTTTCACGTGTTGGCGGTGCCGCACAAACCAAACTAATGAAACAGGTATCTTCTAGTCTTAGAACCCGCCTTGCACAGTATCGCGAACTTGCCGATTTCACACAAATTGGTACAGACGTTGACGATGCTACACGAAAAACTCTTTCTTCGGGCGCACACCTTATGGCAGCGCTAAAACAAGGCAGATACGAGCCGCTAGACAACTGGAAACAAGCCTTGCTTTTGTTTGCGGTATCGGAAGGGTTTGCCGATTCTCTAGAACTAGATGCAGTTACTGATTTCGAGAGGGATATTTTCCCGTACTTTGAGAAAAATTACGCCTCTATTGTAGATACACTAAAATTAGGAACCAAATTAAGTTCCAGCGAATTAGATGAACTTCGCCAGGCTATTGGCGAATTTACTGCGAGGTGCTAAAATGCCTGCAGTACAAAACCTAAAAAAGCATTTGCGCGGTATTCGTTCTACAAAAAAACTAACTAAGGCTATGAAAACCGTTTCTACCGTTAAGTTTTCAAAACTCAACAGTATTTACAGCAACTATTCGAGTTACAGCAAAGAATGCCAAACACTCTTGCAAAGATACGGCAAAGAACTACTCAAACCTTTGGGAGAAGAAGACCATTTTGCACCCGAAGCCTTTGTTGTAATTGCCGCAAACAAGGGTATGTGCGGCAGTTTTAATGCCGAACTTTTAACTTTTGCTAAAAAACTTATAGACGATAATCCCAACCATTTGGTTATTGCTTGCGGAAAAAGGGCGATAAACTACTTCAACGCTAAAAACGTACCAATATTTAAAGAATATATTTTTGATGATATACCTAACTACCATGAAAGCAACACTCTTTTACGCGATTTGGTAGAATTGCGTAAATCGGGAGAAATTTCAAAGGTGCATATCATCTATCAAAAGTATGTAAATATGATGCAACAAAAGCCCTCTATGTTCGAACTATTTAGCGTTGACAAGGAAATGAGTTTTGATAACTCTCTTGTTATTCCCGATGTTGAAACAATAATTGCAAAAACGGCTAGTAACATCTTTAGTTCAATTCTTTACGAACTCGTTTTAGAAACTGCTATCGGCGCACAAGCCTCTACCCTTATGACAATGAGAAAAGCGTACGACACCGCAAGCGAAAAATGCGATGAATTAGAAGCAACTATAAACAGACTACGTCAAAGCGCGGTTACTGCCGACGTTATAGAAACCGCCGAACACTATTAAAAAGGAGGAACCCCAATGGCAAAAGGCTCTATTGGAATGGTCGAGAGAATTACAGGTCCTGTTGTGGATATTTCTTTTGACTGTCTAGATTTACCTGATATTACCCACGCAGTTACCATAGAACACGGGGGTGAAACCTTTGTTTTAGAGGTTTGTCAACACCTCGGTAACGGCGAGGTAAGATGTATTTCTATGCACTCTACAGACGGTATGTCGCGCGGTCTTACCGCTATTGATACGGGCGCGCCAATTTCTGTATCGGTTGGTACCGAAACATTAGGCAGAATGGTTAACGTTATTGGCGAACCGATAGATAAAAAAGAACCTATTGAAACCAACAAAAAATGGCCTATACACCACCCTGCCCCAAGGTTTGCGGATATAGTTCCCTCAACCGAGGTGCTTGAAACAGGTATTAAGGTTATCGACCTTATGACCCCTTACGTTAAGGGCGGTAAAATTGGACTTTTTGGTGGCGCGGGTGTTGGTAAAACCGTGCTTATTATGGAACTTATCAGAAACGTTGCTTTCGAGCACGACGGCTATTCTGTTTTTGCAGGTGTCGGCGAACGTTCACGCGAAGGCAACGACCTATATAACGAGATGAAACAATCGGGCGTTCTCGATAAAACTGCCCTTGTTTTCGGTCAAATGAATGAAACCGCAGGCGCCAGACTTCGTGTGCCGCTTGTTGGTCTTACTATGGCGGAATATTTCCGTGAAGAAACACACAAAGATTCGCTACTGTTTATAGACAATATTTTCCGTTTTACCCAAGCAGGTTCTGAGGTTTCTGCACTTTTGGGCAGACCTCCGTCAGCGGTTGGCTATCAACCAACTTTGGCTAGTGAAATGGGAAAACTGCAAGAAAGAATTGTATCTACAGGTAATGGCTCTATTACCTCTGTTCAAGCGGTATACGTGCCTGCAGACGACCTTACCGACCCGGCTCCAGCCACTACCTTCTCGCACCTCGATGCAACTACCGTTCTTTCGCGTAAAATCGTTGAACTTGGTATCTACCCCGCCGTTGACCCACTACAATCGTCCTCAAGAATGTTGACCCAAGACGTTGTTGGCGACAGGCATTATCGCACCGCCAAAGAGGTACAACGAGTTTTACAAAAATATGGCGAACTGCTTGATATTATTGCGATTTTAGGTATGGAAGAATTATCTGCCGAGGATAGGATTACCGTTAAACGCGCAAGAAGAATACAAAGATTTTTGAGTCAACCTTTCCACGTTGCCGAAAGTTTTACAGGTACAAAAGGCGTATACGTACCCTTGCAAAAAACCATTGAGGGTGTTGAGGAAATTCTTGGCGGCAGTATGGACGAAATACCGGAGCAATATTTCTTGATGTGCGGCGATATAAACGAGGTTTATAAAAAGGCAAAGGATGGAATTTAATGGATAGGCTAACCTTAAAAATAGTAACACCCGGCATTAAATTAGACCCCATCCACTGCGACTCAATACACCTTACCGTTCACGATGATGCAAAAGGTAATGGCGGTGGCAGTTACGGCATAAGAGCAGGCGAAATTAAAACTCTGTTTGCAGTAGATGAAGGCCCCTTGACCGCCTACCACGAGGGCAACGTAATTTTTAGTTGCATACTTCATAACGGATTTGCCACAGTAGTTGACAACGTAGTAACAGTCGCAGTTGAAGGCGCCCACGACATAAAAGAATAAAAAAAGAAAGTCTATGAAAGAACTCTCTCATAGACTTTTATTTTTTGTTTTTTCTGAAATTTAAGTAATCTTCTAAAATAATTGTTGCGGCAACCGAATCTACAACGTTTTTTCGTTTTTTAGTTTCTATGCCATTCATTTGCAGACTTATATGGGCTGAAATTGTAGTGCATCGCTCGTCCCAAAGTTCTATAGGCAATTCGGTTAGTTTCTTTAATTCTTCTACTGCCGTATGGCTTTCTTCGGCTTTAAAGCCCTCGCTACCATCCATATTTTTCGGCAAACCCACAACTATAAGTTCTGCCTTTTCTTCTTTGGCTTTTTCGGCAATCGCTTTATAAAGTTTTTCTTTGTTATACTCTTTTATTATCCCACGTGGGAAAGCAAAGGTTTCGCTTTTATCACTTACTGCAAGGCCCGTTCTAGCCGCGCCTAAATCAACCGCTAATATTACCATTACCCTTCCCCCTTACTTAACCCAAGCCGAAACAGGCTCTGCCAATGCATCGGCACTCAGGTGTGAAACATCATTTTCAAATTCTAAGTAAAATTCGCCATTTTCGTATACAATATAGTTAATGCCCGTATTGTCGCACCAATCAACCTCTTTTATGCCGTTAGGTCCAAAGCCTTTTAACACGCGAACAAGGTTGCGGATAGCACACCCGTGGCTAGCAACCGCAATAGTGCTTTCGGGGTTCTGTTCGGCAATACGTTTAAGCGCCGAAATAACCCTTTCTGCTACCTCGCGCATGGTTTCGCCACCCTCTACGTAAAACTTATCGGGTTCTGTTAACCACGTCGCCGTTTGCTCGTCCGACATTTCACTAACAGGTCTGCCGTCTAAAACGCCTAAATTTATTTCGATAAAATCTTTCTCAATCTCTAGCGGTGCGCCGCTATATTTATTTATCGCCTCGGCAGTTTTCTTTGCCCTTAAAAGTGGGCTTGTATAAACTCTATCAAGTTTAATATCTTTAAAATATTCCGAAAGGCATTTTAGTTGCAGTTTGCCTTTCTCGCTTATATCAACATCACTATGCCCTGCAAATGAATGCAATAGGTTACCTATTGACTCACAATGCCTTACAACATAAATTTTTGTCAAAACATTCACTCCAAACTTAAATCCATAATAATTATAGTTTAATTCTCTATAAAATGCAACGATTTTTATTGATATTTGCTCTAGAAAGGGTTATACTTACCTTATGAATATTCTTATATAAGAAGGCAGATA
Organism: Acutalibacteraceae bacterium; assembly: GCA_045587265.1. Classification (GTDB taxonomy): domain Bacteria; phylum Bacillota; class Clostridia; order Oscillospirales; family Acutalibacteraceae; genus UMGS1532. The sequence continues at coordinate 10,335 of JAZNBX010000024.1, forward strand.
ATTATGGTATACACCGTTACACTTAATCCATCGCTAGACTATAACGCAAACGTTGATACTACTAACACCGGCAAAACCAACCGTACCTACGGAGAATACATTGTACCGGGTGGCAAAGGTCTTAACGTTTCGATAATTCTTTCAAGGCTTGGTATGGATACTACCGCTTTCGGTTTTTGCGCAGGATTCACGGGTGAAGAACTCAAAAATCTTATGGCAAATCAGGGTTGCAAATCCGATTTTATAACTGTAGCCAACGGCTTTACAAGAATCAATGTTAAGTTGGTAGCAAAGGAAGTAACTGAATATAACGGCAGTGGTATAACCCTTGGTGAAACAGATATAGAAAGCCTAAAAGATAAAATTTCTAAACTTAACCCTCACGACACCTTGGTGCTTTCGGGTAGTATACCCAAAGGCATAGATGAAGGTGTTTATGCAATACTTTCTAAATCTGCACCAGACGGAGTTAAGGTTGTTATAGACACCACGGGCGAACCACTGAAACGCGCGCTAGAGTGTAATCCTTTTTTAATTAAGCCAAATATCGATGAGTTAAGCGACTTTTTTGATACTACCATTGAAAGTTCTGAAGATATTGTGAAGTATGCAAAAATGCTGCAAAATATGGGCGCACAGAACGTGCTTGTATCTATGGATGAAAAGGGTGCGGTGTTGGTTACAAGCACGGGCAAAGAATTTTACTGCGATACCCCTGCAGGTAATTTCCAAAACAGCGTAGGCGCAGGCGACTCTATGGTTGCAGGCTTTATATATGAATACGCTAAAACCGAAAATATGGGTAAGGCTTTAAAATTCTCGGTAGCTTCGGGCAGTGCAACCGCCTATTCTCCGTGGCTCGCCGAAAAAGAAGATATTTTAAAATTATATGAAATAATGTAAATGAAGGTGTTTTTTTGAAAATTCTTTTTTATGATACTGAACAATACGACCGCGACTCTTTTGGTGAAACATTATCTAAATTCCCAAACATTAGTATCGATTATTTAAAAACCGATATTTCCAAAAGAACCGCAAGCCTCGCTAAAGGCTATGATGCAGTCTGCTTGTTTGTTGCATCCCCAGCAGGCAAAGAAGTGCTTGATATTTTAAAAGACTGCGGTGTTAAACTTATTCTTTTACGTTGTGCAGGCTTCAATAACGTTGACCTTAATGCCGCAAAAGAAAATGATATTACCGTTATGCGCGTGCCTGGTTATTCTCCCGAAGCGGTTGCAGAGCATGCTCTAGCCCTTGCTTTTGCAGTTAACAGAAGAATTCACAAGGCATATATTAAGGTTCGCGAAAACAACTTTAGTCTTATTGGTCTAACCGGTCTTAACTTTTATGGTAAAACTGCTGGCGTTGTTGGTACGGGTAAAATCGGCGCAGCATTTTGCCGAGCAGTACACGGCCTTGGTATGAGGGTTATTGCTTACGATAAATATGAAAATCCCGATTTGCCATTTGTTGAGTATGTTTCTATAGACAAACTTTTAGAAGAAAGTGACCTGATTTCCTTACACTGCCCACTAACAGAAGAAACCTATCATATGATTGATATAAACGCGATTGAAAAGATGAAAAAAAACGTTATTCTTGTAAACACCTCACGCGGCGCACTTATCAGTACAGAAGACTTGATTAAAGGCATCAGAATGCTAAAGTTTGCAGGCGTTGGCCTTGACGTTTACGAAGAAGAACAAGAAAACGTTTTCGAAAACCGCGAGGGCGATATACTTGAAACCTCAATTACCGCAAGGCTACTATCCTTCCCTAACGTAATTGTAACGTCGCACCAAGGCTTTTTAACCAAAGAAGCCCTTGAGGCAATTAGCGAAACCACCTTACAAAACGCAGATAGTTTTGAAAAAGGAGACCTAATTAACAGCAACGTAGTTAGCAACTAAATGCAAGCACCCAATAAAAATTGGGTGCTATATTTTTTGCTGAAATACTTGATTATTAAAACCGCCTGTGCTATACTTGTTTATGCAAAATAAGCGGATGTGGCGAAATTGGCATACGCGCTAGATTCAGGTACTAACGCGCGAAAGGCTCTTTAAGACCTCTGCTGTTTCTTTAGAAGAACCGCATAAAATCAAGGGGTTTCACGATTTTTGACCTTGATTCCTATTTGTTCAAAAATCTCAAAAAAACACTTATTTCTAACGGATTTCTAACAAACCGTTTCGGTTCTAAGATTTTCGAAAGAATTTAAGTCATATATGCGGGTATGGCGGAATTGGCAGACGCGTTAGATTCAGGTTCTAATGGTCGCAAGGCTGTGCAGGTTCAAGTCCTGTTACCCGCACCATCATCTCTCAAACCCAGTGTTTATGCGGGTTT
>JAZNBX010000025.1:0-30696 GCA_045587265.1 Acutalibacteraceae bacterium
ACATAACAATGGTATTGCTTATGGTGAGAAGGGCGATCTTTCCGTTACTGTGCAGGCGGAGGAAACCTACTATAAAAACAATATCACACTTTACGCTACAACAGATAAGTCTGATGCATCTGTTGCTCCTGCAGATGCTGCATACACACGTCTAAACACTATTGGCCAGGCTAACTGGTCTACAAATGGTGACGAGCTTGTTTGGAAATTCAATGTTAAAAAAGCAGGTCTTTACAAACTTACTATGCGTGCGCACCAAAACTTTAATGCAGGTATGAAATCATACAGAACATTAAAGGTTAATGGCGAAGTTCCTTTTAAGGAAGCCGAAATTATTAAATTTGAATATAAACAAAACTGGTATATGTTAACCCTCGGTAATCAAGAAGAGGGCGAGAAGCACAAGGATTATTACATATATTTAAATGAAGGAGACAACTTAATTTCTCTAACCTGTAATACAGGTGAAATGAGCGTTGTTCTCCGCAACATTCAACAAGCAGTTCTTGATTTGAATGAAATTTATCGTCAAATCATTTCTATTACTTCAACTCAGCCTGATATATATCGCGACTATTCTTTAGAGCAACAAATTCCTACATTGGAAGATGATTTATGGGCTGCTAAAGATTTTATTGATGAAACTGCAAAAATTATTTATGACTTAACAGGAACAGATGGTTCACAAGCATCTTCTGTTAACTATGTATCTAAGATACTAGGCGAACTTGCTGCAGACCCTTATGTTATCCCCGAGCGTTTAAGCCGATTAAAAGACAGCATTGAAACTTTGGGTAGCTTGATTAGCACAATTAGTAAGTTGGCTCTTGAGCTAGACTATCTCGCAATTCTTCCTGTTGATACTGTTGAGCCTAAAGTTTCCAAAGGTTTCTTTAACGCTGCTAAGTACGCTTGGGAACAGCTTATTGCTTCTTTCACGGTTGATTATAATGTTACCAGTGATGCACAAAACACCGATCAAGACGCTGAGGTTGTTCAGGTTTGGGTTAACACCGGTCGTGACCAGGCAAAGATAATTAACAGATTGGTTGGCGACGATGCTGATAAACTTGTTACTTCTGATGGTAAGAAAATTTCAGTACATCTAGCACTTGTTGACACAGGCGCAACACTTATCCGTGCAACACTCGCAGGTAAAGGTCCTGACTGCGCACTTATGATTGGTGAAGACTCACCAATGAACCTTGCAGCTCGTGGCGCACTCTTACCACTTACCGAGTATAAAGCAAAGATTGAAGACCAGTTCTATCCTTGCGCATGGACTCCTTTCTGGTATGATGGCGAATACTATGCATTGCCTGAAACACAAAGTTTTGAAGTTATGTTCTATAGAACAGACATATTCAAAGAACTAGGTATGGAAGTTCCAAAAACTTGGGATGATTTCTATAAGGTAATGGAAGTTTTACAGAACACAAACCTTATCGTTGGTATCCCTGAAGTTGACTCTGCTAATGCTGGTGTGTCATTCGGTATCAAAATGTTTGATAAATTCTTGGTGCAAAATGGCGGTACATATTATAATACAGAGTTGAGTCAGACAAGATTTACTGACGAGGTTGCATATCAAGCCTTTGAAAGATGGGTTGAACTTTATAAGAAATACGGTCTAGATAGGTCATTCGACTTTTATAGCCGTTTCAGAACAGGCGAAATGCCACTTTCAATTCAGGCGTACACTGCATACAATCAGTTAAAAACTGCCGCTCCTGAACTTAATGGTCTTTGGTCTATAGCACCAATCCCTGGTACAGTTCAAGAAGATGGCACTATCAACAAATCAGAAACATCGATTGTAACAGGCTGTATTCTACTTAAAGCTGCTGAGAAGAAAGGTATAACCGAGGCTGCATCGATATTCCTAAGTTGGTGGGCAAGTGCTGATACACAAGCAGCATACGCTCGCGAACTTGAGGCAACCCTAGGTATTGCTGCTCGTTATCATCCGGCTAATAAAGAGGCTTTCAAGAGCCTTGCTTGGACCGATGAAGAGGCTGCTGTTATTACAGAACAGTGGGAAAACGTTACTGTTATGAATGAAATCCCCGGTAACTACGTTCTAAAGCGTTCACTAACAAGTGCATTTAGAAATGTTATTGCAGGTAAAAACTCTGCTCGTCGTGCATTAACAATTTATAATACTGCGATTAACGATGAAATTACACGTAAGCGCAAAGAATTTGGTTTGGAATAGGAGGGTGTAATCAATGACAAAAATGCAAATCAAAAAGATGAAGCAACAAAAACGTACAAGTGATATGCCCTTCATTATCCTACTTTTACCATTCCTTTTGTTCTTCTTCGTGTTTACAATTCTTCCAATTGCATCCTCAATTGTTTTGAGTTTTACTGACTTTAATATGGTTACTATTAACAACTTCGTTGGTTTTGATAACTATATTAGATTGTTCTTGGAAGATGACATATTCACAATCGCTCTAAAGAATACCTTAATATATGCATTGGTATCAGGTCCTGTTGGTTTTATATTAAGCTTCGTTGTTGCGTGGTTTATTAACGAACTTAACAGAACTGTTCGTACAATAGTTACATTTATAGTTTATAGCCCTGCTATGGTTGGTAACATATTCTTTATCTGGCTTTACATTTTCTCGTCAGATAGCCGTGGTCTATTAAACGACTTAATGTTAAAACTTGGTCTTATTTCTGACCCGATTGAATGGTTGTCCAATACACAATACTCTTTCGGTATAGTAATGTTCGTTATCATTTGGATGAGTTTTGGTACGGGATTCCTTTCCTTTGCTGCCGGTCTTAAAGGTCTTGACCCGACCTATTATGAGGCAGCCGCTATTGACGGACTTAAAAACCGTTGGCAAGAGCTTTATTACGTTACATTCCCACAGATGGGCCCGCAACTTATGTTCGGTGCGGTTATGTCTATTTCAGGCGCATTCGCTGTTGGTGCCGTAAACCGTGCTCTTACCGGTTTCCCAAGTACAGACTACTGTACACATACAATCTTGCTACATATGACCGACTATGCAACAACTCGTTTTGAAATGGGTTATGCATCTGCAATTGCAGTTGTTCTTTTTGCAATGATGCTTTTATTCTACATAATCGTTCATAAAGTAGTAAGCAAATTCTCAGATTAGGAGGTGCAGTTATGGAAAAAGAAATGACTTTTTGGCGACGTGTCAAGTTTAATCACAGAGCAAAAAAGAAGGTTATGCTTTCAAGGTCGCATGCCGGTAACTTTGGCGTATTTCTGTTTTTGCTATTGATGTGTGTAATTATGGCTGCACCTATGGTATACGCTATTCTTCAATCGATTAAACCTATCGATGAAATCTTCTTGTATCCACCAAGATTCTATGTTAAAAACCCAACCTTCGATAACTTCGTACAGGTTGTATCACTTGCAGGTACCTTGTGGGTTCCATTCATTAGATATTTATTTAACAGTATTTTTGTTACTGTTGTAGGTACTATTGCTTGCTTGGTTGTATCTGCTATGGCAGGTTACTCACTTGCAAAGGGCAAGTTTAAGGGTAAAAATGTAATCGGTCAATCGGTTTCATTATCACTCTTGTTCCGTTCAGAAGTAACTGCTATTCCCGCTTACTTTATTGTTGCTAAAATGGGTATAATCGACTCTTATTGGGCTCTTTTATTACCCCCATTAGCATCTACAATGGGCGTTTTCCTTATTAAGCAGTTTGCTTTAAGTTCTATTCCTGATGAAACTCTTGAAGCAGCTAGAATAGATGGCGCTAGCGAGTATAAGATTTTCTCGTCTATCGTTATTCCTTGTATCAAACCTGCTCTTTTAACTGCTGCGATATTCACATTCAACGCTATGTGGAATAGTGCAGGTACATCACAGTACATATTTAATGAAAGCTTAAAAGAGCTTCCTACCGTTTTAAGTACAATTTCTTTGGGCGGTATTGCACGTCAAGGTGCTACTGCTGCTGTTGCCGTTGTACTTATGATTCCGCCTTGTGTATTCTTTATCATAAACCAAAGTTCAGTTATGGACACAATGGCACACTCAGGTATGAAATAGGAGGGGAGAGTATATGAAAAAGTTTTTGAAAATTTCTCTTATTGTAGCACTCTGTCTTTCTATGATTACTGCTACTACAGCTTTTGCTGTAACACCTTCGTACGCTCCATACTTGGGCTATGAATACAACTCTTATGATGAGTCGGTTGCAGCACCTATTGGTTATACACCTGATAGTACTATTAAAGGCTCGGATTTCGATTTTACCGTAAATTATGAAGCTTTTACTGACATTTCGGTTGACACTCACAATGCTGACTATCCTTCATTATATGTATTAGATGGTGTAGCTGGCGTTGTTTATAAAACCGATACTTCCTTAAATGTAAGAAGTATATTTAACAACTTTACTAATGCTAATGGTAAAGCAGTAAGCCTTAAAGGCGCATCAAAAATCGCTAACGATTATGATAACTCTTATTTCTATGTAAGTAAGGGAAATACAGTTTACGTTATTAGTGCTATGTCAAAGGTTGTTAAGACCATTAACACTGCAGGTGTGGTTTCTATGACTACATATGCTGCTGCTAAAGAGGATGGCTATAATACATATCTTTTACTTGTAACAGCAGATAAGCAAAATGGCGTTTCTATTTACGATGCAACCGGTAATTACGTTGGCTTTAGCAAAATCGGTAAGAAAATTAATGACATATACTTTAATATAGATATGTTAAATTTCGTTGCGATTGATGGTGGAGCTAACCGTGTATTAAGACTTATGCCAACTACTGATTATGATGAAGATGGTAATGAAATCATTACTGGTATTGATGAAGAAGGCGAAGTTTTCAATCCAAAAGTTGACCTTTCTTCCGCTGCATCAATTAGTTCCGATTCTATGGATGAGTTTATATATGTAAACTTAGGCAAAAGAATTCTTAAAATAGATACCTTTATGGAAGAAAATTCTTTCATTACAAGCAGTGCTATTCCTAGAAATTCTGATGCAGAATTCAATTATAGTTCTATCGTAATTGCGGCAGATACAGATACTCTAATTGCTCTTAATTCTGCTAACAAGCAGTTCGATAAATATAATTCTCTTGGTGGTTATATTAGTTCAACTAAAAAACTTGGATTAACTCTTTCAACACCAAGTGATATGGTTTATAAAAACAATAAGTACGTTTACCTATTAGATAGTGGTAACTCTCGTATTTTAAAACTGAATAAAGATTTAACCAAGGTTGTTTCAATTTTTTCAAGTTTCTATGACGAAAAACTTGGTTATTTAAGCTTCTATGGTGCACAAGGTTTAACCGTTGATAATGACGAGAACTTCTATATTGCTGATACTGATAATTATCGTGTTATCTTGGCTGACAATAAAGGTATAGTTAGTACGGTTATTACCAGACCTGACCAACAGTTGCAGGACACTGAGTCGCCATTCAGAGCTACTAAAGTTCTTTTAGATAGAAAAGACCAACTATATATTATCTGTGATAGTATCAACTTAGGTGCTTTTGTTTATGATTTAGATGGTAATTTCAAGAGTTTCTTTGGTAGTAATGATGTTCAAGCAACAGCTGAGGTTATATTAAACTACGTTAAGCGTCAGTTTATGACTAGAGACCAGTTGAAAACACTCAAAAAGGTTACTCCTATTGCTCTAACTAACTTTGATATTGACAAAGACGGTTTCATCTATACTGTTACTTTAACCGAGCAGAATAGAAGAAACAGTCAGTTTGAAAATATGATTCGTAAGCTTAACTTTAAAGGAAATGATATTTTCTCGTTAAGTGGTAACTCTAAAGGTTTCGGTGACTTTGAGTGGAATAGACAGACAACTCATACCAATACATCTTTTGTTGATGTTGATGTTGATTCAAGCGGATATATTAATCTTATTGACTCAGGTCGCGGTAAGGTATTCCAGTATAGTGAAGACGGCGATTTGATTACCGTTTTCGGTGGATACTCTAACCAAACCGGTTCTTTTGCTGAACCGGTAGCTATTGAGAGCATAGATGATAAGATTTTTGTTCTTGATAAAACAAACAATAATATTTCTGTGTTTAAACCAACCGCATATACAGCTGCACTTCGTAAGGCATACAACTTGCTAGATAGCAGTGATTCTGATGCAGCACTTGCTGCTTGGGAAGATGTTCTTAGATATAATACTAATAGCCAATATCCATATTATGGTATGGGTCGCGCTTACGAAATGAAAAGCGATTATGAGAATGCTATGAAGTATTTCAAATTAGCAAATGCTAAACCAGAGTATTCAAAATCTTTCCAAGAGTATAGAAAAGATTATGTAAGTGAGAACATAGGTTGGATGATTATCGTTGCAATAGTTGCGATTGCTTTAATTGCAATTTTTGTAAAGATTATGAAAAAGAAAATGGTTGCAAAACATGGCTCTGCATACTCGCCACTTGAAACAAAATGGGGTATGCCAATATATGTTCTTATGCATCCTGTTGATGGTTTTGAACAGTTCCGTAATCGTAACATTCAATCAATTCCGATTGCAATCGGTCTTGTAGTTGCTTGGTTCTTAGTAAAGGTTGTTGAATTCTTTACAACCGGCTTTGCATTTAATAATAATCGTCCAATCGATTACGACTTCTTTGCAAACGTAATTTCTACCATTGGTTTGTATGTTCTGTTTGTTATTGCTAACTGGGCAGTATGTACATTGCTTAATGGTAAAGGTAGAATGAAAGAAATTCTTTGTGTTGTTGCTTATGCATTAACACCTATTCTAATTACAACACTTATAAATGTAGTTCTTTCAAATACATTAACTTTAGATGAGCAATCATTTATTTCAATTGTAAATGTTATTGGCTTATTATGGGCTGCAATAATTCTCTTGCTTGGCCTTTATACCATACATCAGTACTCATTTGGCGGTACACTTGGTTCAACATTGTTAACCATTTTAGGTATGGCAATTATTGCACTACTTGTAATTCTGTTCTTTACATTGTTACAACAGTGCTACGCGTTCGTGCTTTCAATCATCTCAGAACTTAAACTGAGATAAGCTAGACATGATTATTTAAAGGAGGAAAAAACTTTGAAATTTTTTAATAAATCTAAAAGAAACCTTGCGCTAATTTTCATGTCTATGCTTTTAATTGCTATTACTGTTTGCCCTGTATCTGCTACAAAAAGCGATAATAAAAATGCAGATACAGCTAAGCAAAGCAGCAATAAGTATAGTTATATGAAAATTCCTGCAAATTATGAAGAAGTTGCTACTTCCGGCGATATTACAATGAGCGCCGATTTAAGCACAGGTTTATTTTCAATAATAAACAATAAAAACGGATATGTTTGGTACAGCACTCCAACCGATTCTGATTATGATTCGTTCTCTAAGGGTGATGTAAAACGTAAAAGTCAGTCTCAACTAATTATCGGTTATGTTAATGCCGATGATGAGCTTTCAACAGCACGTATGGATTATCTTGATTCAGGCTCTGCAAAAGAGGTTACTGTAACAAAACTTGATAACGGTATTAATGTTTTGTATGATTTTGAGATAGACCTTTCAACAAACGTTGTTGATGAAGAAGAAGAACAGGCTCCTGCAGAGGGCACAGAAGGCAATGAAGAAGTTATTGTTGATGGTGCGACCGATCAAATTAAAATTGTTGAGGCATCATTTGAAGTTGATTTCATTTTAGAAGATGGTCATTTCAAGGCTGTTGTTAACGCCGACAAAACAAAACACACTGATGATGTTATAATTGTTGATTATAATGTGCTTCCATATTTTGGTGCTGGAAGTTGGACCGATGAAGGTTATATGTTTGTACCGGATGGTAGCGGTGCTATAATTAATTTTAATGGCGCTACCGGCAGTGGCAGTACTTATAGCCAAATGGTTTATGGTAAAGAGTCAGCATTAGAGCAACAACAGCTTAAATCTTCCTTTATTGAAACCGTTAGAATGCCTGTTTTTGGTATGGTTCATGGTAATGACAATGGCTTCTTGGCAATCATCGACAATGGTGCGGCGGTTGCTTCTATCGAGGCATCATCTGCTAGTATGAACAAGGGCCATAACACCATCGGTGCTCGCTTTAACGACAAGTTAACATCAACATCTGTTATGTTTGCTAAATCTTCTGATATGCAACAAGTTTTCCGTATATCTAAAAAGAGCGATGATATCAAAGCATTCTCGCTAAGTTATTATTTCTTGGAAAACAATAATGCTGATTATGTTGGCATGGCAAGCGTGTATAGAAAGTACTTGCTTGATAATAAACTTTTGTCTAAAAATGATACAACACCAAAACTCAATGTAGACCTTTATGGCGCCATTGATGTTAAGGCTAACTTCTTGGGTATAACTTATAGTAAACTTGAATCGCTAACTACATACAGTCAAGCTACTGAAATTGCAAAATACCTAAAAGATAAGGGTATTGCTAATCTTGATATGAGATATCATGGTTGGGGCAATAGAGGTATTACTAATAGAGATATTGTAAATAAAGCTAAAACAATAGGCTTACTTGGCGGCAAAAAAGAGTTTGATAATCTTGTTCAGTACGCAAAGGATAATAATATAAACATTTATCCCGAATCTGATTTGCTTACTTATACCGATGGTTCAAATGGTGATGCAGCAAAAACTGCGTTTGGCCAAACCTTCTATGAGTATCAATATTTAAGGTCTGTTTACATCTATGACCTTAATGGTTTCCAAAAGAGAATGCTAATTCCTACAAAAATTTGCAAAAATACATCAAAGTTTGCTGATTCATATTCAAAACTAGGGGTTAACGCAGTTTCTCTTTCAAGCTTAACTAATAAGATTTATTCACACCTTAAACGTGACGAACAGGTTTATCGTTCTAAGTTCCCAAGCATTGCTAGTGAGGCTCTTAAAACTGTTACCGATAAGAAAATTAATGTTGTTGGTGAATCAGCTAACGATTATTCGTTCAAATATTTAAGCAAGATTTATAAATCCCCAATCTACTCAAGTGGATATAGTGCACTTAATTCGGAAGTTCCTTTCTATCAAATCGTATTACATGGTTATATTCCTATGACAGGTGACACTATGGTTCAGTCAATGGATGCTGATACTACATTCCTAAAATGTGTTGAATCCGGTATTGAACTACTTTGGATGGGTATTTATGAGGACTCTGTTGCAGTTAGCGATACAAACTATGATGAACTCTATGGTTCTACATACACTTTGTGGGCTGATGATGCTGCAGAGAGATATTCTAAATATCAACCATTGCTTGAAAAAATTCATGATAAAGAGATTGTTAACCATACAGAGCTTACCAGTCAGGTAACAGCTACAGAATATGCAAATGGCGTAGTTGTGTATGTAAACTTCTCGGATAAAGATTATACAGTTAACGGAACCAAAGTTCCTGCTAGAAACTTTGTATATAAGGAGGGTTAAAAATGAAACGCGTACAGTTAAGTCTTTCTGCAAGAAGTGCCTGGACAGCTCAAGTATTCATTTTACCTTTCTATTTGGGATTTTGGTTCTTCTTCTTTTCACCATTGCTTGAATCTTTAAGAATGAGTTTCAGCAAGGTTGCTGTTTCTTCAGGCGCAGGTTACACATTCTCTTGGGTTGGCTTTGAAAACTATCATGTGGCTTTCTTCAAGGATGGTACTTTTACAACAAACTTGACAAAATCTTTTTCAGATATGGCATGGAAAGTTCCGGTTGTTATAGTTTTAAGTTTGTTCTTAGCAATTATTATTAACCAGAAATTCCGTGGTAGAGTTTTTGTTCGCGCTGTTTTCTTCTTGCCTGTTATCTTTGCATCAGGTGTTGCGCTTACAATGATTAACCAAGATAACGTTGCAAGTAGCGCTATTGCAGGTAGCGTTGTTTCTGCTGAGGGCGTAACAAGTATGAACTCTTTGAATGAACTTCTTACAAACGCTGGCTTTAGCAGTGAGATAATTTCTCTTGCTACTAAAATAGCAAATAGCTTGTTCTCAATGGTTTGGCGTTCCGGTATTCAAATGATTATTTTCCTTGCGGGTCTTCAAAGTATTTCTCCTGCACTTTATGAAGCTTCTGCTATCGAGGGTGCTACTTCTTGGGAGAACTTCTGGAAAATCACACTGCCGATGCTCTTGCCAACAATTCTTATTAACTTGGTTTACACCATTGTCGATAACTTTACTGATATGTCTAACTCGGTTATGAGACAGGTTACAAACCTTATGGCAAAAAGTATTAGTAAACTTGGTTTGGCTTCTTCATTTGCTTGGATTTACTTCTTGTTTATCGGAATTATCCTAGCAGTGATAATGCTTATATTTAAGCTGCTTGACAAATATTCATCATAAGAAGGGGGTTTAGTTTATGTTTGAATCAACTCGTGATTTTTTTGAAAACAAACAATATAAGAATCCATACATACTAAAGCGTAAATCTAAATCCGCCGTTCTTATCTTGTTTAGAACACTATTTATTATAGGTCTTTCATATTTGTTCTTGTTCCCACTATTATATATGATAGTAACAGCATTCCAAAGTCCAGAAACAGCAAACGACCCTTCTGTTATTTGGATTCCTAAAATTCTATCTTTAGATGGTATTCTTGGCGGTTGGAAGTTCCTAAAATTTAGTGAATCGGCTATTCTTACTACAGTTATAACTGTGTTTGGTACCGCAGGCTCTATTGTATCTTGTGCAATGGTTGGTTACGGATTTGCAAGATTTAAATTTCCATTTAAAAACCTTGCATTCTTTTTAGTAATTCTAACAATCATTGTTCCTGTTCAAACAATCATAATGTCTGCATATCTTAACTACTGGTTCTTTGATTTTGGTGGTATATTAAAACTATTTGGTATCGATTCGGTTAATATACTTAACACCGCTTGGGTATTTGTATTGCCGGCATTATTTGGTACAGGTCTTAGAAACGGTCTTTATATCTTCATTTTCAGACAGTTCTTCTTGGGTCAACCTAAAGACCTTGAAGAAGCTGCTCGTATCGATGGTTGCGGACCTTTCAAAACCTTTATTCGTATAATGGTGCCTTTGGCAGGCCCTGCATTCGTAACAGTTCTTCTTTTCTCGATAGTATGGCATTGGAACGACTTTTATAGTTCTTCTATTTACTTTACTAATGAGGTTAAGCCAATTTCTTGTATGCTTCAAAACCTACAAGATGCGTTGGCAATGGGTTCTGTTTGGGATAGAAATACAACCCGTTACGAAGTTCGTATGTACTTGATGGGTGGTACTTTGCTATCAGTTTTACCTCCACTTCTTCTTTATATCTTTACTCAACGTTTCTTTACAGAGAGTATTGAAAGAACTGGTTTGGTTGGTTAATAAAAATATTCAGCGCAGGAGATTTTCCTGCGCTGTTGTTTTGTGTAAATTAATTTTATAAAAGTAGAAAATTATGCTTGATTATTTATAATTGATGTGTTATAATAAGCGTCGTGGTTAAAGTAATCAAATACGCGCTTGTAGCTCAGTTGGATAGAGCAACTGCCTTCTAAGCAGTAGGTCCTGGGTTCGAATCCCCGCAAGCGTGCCACAAAATGCCGTCTCCACAAGAGGCGGCATTTGTAATTTATAATTAAACTTTATATTGTATAAAGAGGTTTTGTTTATGGCACAGGTTGAAAATTTAAGGAATATTGCAATTATTGCCCACGTTGACCATGGTAAAACAACATTGGTTGATGAAATGCTCAAACAAAGCGGTACCTTTCGTAGCAATGAACAGGTTGCTGAAAGGGTAATGGACTCTAATGATTTAGAGCGTGAGCGTGGTATTACAATACTTTCTAAGACCACTAGCGTTAATTTTAATGATATAAAAATCAATATTGTTGATACACCAGGACATGCGGATTTCGGCGGTGAGGTAGAGCGAATTTTACAAATGGTTGATGGCGTATTATTGCTTGTTGATGCATTTGAAGGTTGTATGCCACAAACTAGGTTCGTTTTAAAAAAAGCCCTTAACCTTGGCAAGAAACCTATAGTTGTTGTAAACAAAATTGATAGACCTACTGCCCGTCCTGCCGAGGTAATAGATGAAGTTTTGGACCTCTTTATTGAACTTGGCGCAGATGATGAACAAATAGAGTTTCCTGTTGTTTATGCTTCGGGTAGAGATGGATATGCTTCATTATCAATAAATAAAAAAGGCACTGACTTAAGACCGCTTTTTGAAACGATAGTTGAAAATATACCTGCTCCCGAAGGCGATGAAGACGGTCCTTTGCAGATTTTGTTTTCTAACATTGATTACGATGAGTATATTGGTAGAATTGGCGTTGGCAGAGTTGTACGTGGTAGCGTAAAGAACGGTCAAAACGTTGTATTATGCCATTCTGATGGCAATAATTCTCGCGCTAAGATAGGTAAATTATACACATTTTCTGGATTAAAACGAATTGAAACTGAGGTAGCAGGTTTAGGTGAACTTGTTTCAATTTCAGGTATTGCAGATATAAACATTGGCGATACCGCTTGTGATGTTGAAAATATCGAGCCGCTTCCTTTTGTAAAAATTGACGAACCTACTTTATCTATGAACTTTATGGTTAACAACTCTCCGTTTGCGGGTAAAGATGGTAAGTTCGTTACCTCTAGAAATTTAAGAGAGCGTTTATTTAAAGAGGTTGAAACCAACGTTAGCCTGAAGGTTGAAGAAACAGATTCTGCTGATACGTTTAAGGTTTCCGGCAGGGGTGAATTGCATTTATCAATTCTCATTGAAACAATGCGCCGTCAAGGATATGAGTTTCAGGTTTCTCCACCAGAGGTAATTTATAAACGTGACGAAAATGGAACTTTGTTAGAGCCGATTGAACTTTTAATGATTGAAGTTCCCGAAGAATACGTTGGTACGGTTATGGAAAGATTAGGACCAAGAAAAGCCGAACTAACTAATATGGGTACTCGTGATGGTGGCTCAACACATCTTGAGTTCACTATTCCTGCAAGGGGACTTTTGGGTTACCGTTCTCAATTCTTAACCGATACTAATGGCAATGGTATTATGAACCATATATTTAGTAGTTACGAAGAATATAAGGGTGATATTGAGCATAGAAATACAGGCTCAATAGTTGTTCACGAAACAGGCGAAACTACAGGTTACGGTTTGTTTAATACACAAAGCAGAGGTAGGTTGTTTGTTGGCGCAGGCGTACCTGTATACGAGGGTATGATTGTAGGCGAAAATCCCAAAAATGAAGACATAATTTGTAATGTTTGCAAGAAAAAACACGTAACTAATATGCGTGCTGCAGGCTCGGATGATGCATTAAAACTTATTCCGCCATCTCATATGAGCCTTGAGCAATCGTTAGAGTTTATTAAAGATGATGAACTTGTTGAGATAACTCCTAACAATATTAGATTAAGAAAAAGAATACTCTCTAAAGAGCTTCGCCTAAAAGCTGAAAGTAGGGCTAACAAAAAATGAGCATAGTTTTTCTAGACCTTGAATGGAATAATGCTTATAGTAAGATTCATCATCGATTTGTGAACGAAATAATTGAAATTGGTGCAGTTAAATTAGATGATGATTATAACGAAGTTGATAGATTTGATATAATAATACGTTCGCAAATTACTAAAAAACTTGGCGGTAGATTTAAAAATCTTACCAATATTTCAAATGAAGAAATGCGAGAGGGCGTTTCTTTTGATGAAGCACTTAAGAAGTTTTTTGCATGGTGTGGTAAGGATTTTTTGACTGTTACTTGGAGTAATTCTGATTTGTATACCATTATGGAGAATTTTCAAATTTTCTATAATAAAATTCCTGATAATTTATTTGAAACCTATCTTGATTTGCAGAGGTTTTACCACTTTGTGTATAAAAGGGATAACGGCAACCAAATTTCGTTAAAAGCGGCAGCGGAAAATCTTGAAATTCCACTACAAGACGTTGCTTTGCATCGTGCATCTGATGATAGCGCCGTAACAGCAGAAATCTTCAAAAAAATCGTGAAACTTGGAGATATAAATAAATTCATTACTGATACCAGAAATAACGATTTTTTTGAAAGACTTAGTTTTAAACCATATTGTATAGACGATATAAATAGTGAATTTATTACCCCTGATGATTTATTGTTTAATTGTGAATGTGGTAATAAAGCCGAAGCGATTTCAGAATGGAAAGTAACCAATAAACAGTTCAGTAATATATTTGTTTGCAAAAAATGCAAAAAACGCTTTTTAGGCAGAGTAAGAATTAAAAAGCATTTTGATTACACGAAGGTTAAAAAGAGTATTGTGCCTATTACAAAAAAAGACAACTCGAAAAAGCAAGAGGATATAAAAAGTGAAGTATCTGTGTAATCTTTGCCCGCGTAAGTGTGGCGCTATAAGAACAGAAAGCCACAATATCGGCGGTGTTTGCGGAATGTCTTATCGTCTTACTGCTGCACTTGCAACTCTACATTTTTGGGAAGAACCTTGTATTAGTGGCAAAGAAGGTTCAGGCACAATTTTCTTTAGTGGCTGCCAATTAAAATGCGTTTTTTGTCAAAACAAGCAAATAAGCCATTTTGGATTTGGTAAAGAAATAACTCCTAATAGACTCGCTGAAATTTTCAGAGAACTTGCAGAAAAGGGCGCTAATAATATAAATTTAGTTAGTCCAACACCCTACGTGCCGTTAATTATTGAGGCGCTTGATATTTATAAACCATCAATTCCGATAGTTTATAATTCTAGTGGTTATGAAACTCCCGAAACCCTCGAAATGCTAAAAGATTATGTGGATGTTTATTTGCTTGATATAAAGTATTTTAATTCACTTAATGCAAAGAAATTTTCAGGGGCAGAAGATTATCCTTGTGTTGTAAAAATTACAGTTAATAAAGCGTTGGAACTTGTTGGAGAACCTATTTTTGATAAACGAGGCATTATGATGCGCGGAGTTATTCTAAGGCATCTACTAATGCCTAGTGCAACTAATGATGCGATTGATATAATGAAATGGGTTAAAGATAACGAGCTTCCTGTTATGTTTAGTTTAATGAATCAGTATACAGTAATGCCTGATATGCCTAAACCTATAAATCGCAAAGTAACAAATAGGGAATATAACAAAGTCCTTGAAGTGATGCAAAACTTGGAAATTGAAGGATATGTGCAAGAAAATACTAGTTCAGATATAAAATATATACCAAAATTCAATCTTTCGGGGATATAAAATTGTCAGGCTTGTTGCTTGACAATTTTATTGTTTTTTTATATAATAAATAAAATATCATCAAGGAGTAATAATTATGGCATATTTTTTTCCAGAAGCATCACACACTTTTAACGAATATCTATTAGTTCCCGGATATTCTTCATCAGAATGTATTCCTACAAATGTTTCTTTGAAAACACCTGTAGTTAAGTTCAAAAAAGGCGAAGAACCAGAGCTTACAATGAACATTCCTTTGGTATCTGCAATAATGCAGTCTGTATCTAATGATACTATGGCTGTTGCACTTGCTAAAGAGGGTGGTATTTCCTTTATTTATGGATCACAGTCTGTTGAAAGTGAGGCTGCAATGGTTCGTTCTGTTAAGAATCATAAAGCAGGTTTTGTTATTAGTGCATCAAACATTCGCCCTGATGACACTTTGCAGGATATTTTAGACCTTAAAGAGTTAAATGGGTTCTCAACAGTTGCTGTTACTGAAGATGGTACTGCTAATGGTAAATTAGTTGGTCTTGTAACTAGTCGCGATTATCGTGTATCAAGAATGGAACCTTCGCTTAAGGTTAAAGAGTTTATGACTCCTTTTGATAAACTTATCTATGCTAGAGAAGGCGTTACATTAAAAGAGGCTAATAACATAATCTGGGATAATAAACTTAATGCATTGCCTATTGTTGACGATAACGACCATCTTTGCTACATAGTGTTTAGAAAAGACTATGACACACATAAGCAAAACAAATTAGAACTTCTTGATAAAAATAAAAGATATGTAGTAGGTGCAGGTATTAACACTCGCGACTATGCAGAGCGTGTTCCTGCATTAGTTGAAGCAGGTGCAGACGTTCTATGTATCGACTCATCTGAAGGTTTTAGCGAATGGCAGAAATTAACTATCGACTTTATTCGTGAAAAGTATGGCGATACAGTTAAGGTTGGCGCGGGTAACGTTGTTGACCGTGACGGCTTTATGTATTTGGCAGAATGCGGTGCTGACTTTATTAAGGTTGGTATCGGCGGTGGCTCAATCTGTATCACTCGTGAGCAAAAGGGTATTGGCCGTGGACAAGCTACTGCTTTGATTGATGTTTGCGCTGCACGTGATGAGTATTTTGAGAAAACAGGCGTATATATTCCTGTTTGCGCAGACGGCGGTATCGTTCAGGATTACCACGTAACATTGGCTCTTGCTATGGGCGCTGACTTTATTATGCTTGGCAGATATTTTGCTCGTTTTGATGAAAGCCCAACTAACAAATTAACAGTTAACGGCAGTTATGTTAAAGAGTATTGGGGCGAAGGTTCTAGCAGAGCAAGAAACTGGCAACGTTACGACATGGGCGGTGCTAAAAAACTTTCCTTTGAAGAAGGCGTTGACTCATACGTTCCTTATGCTGGTAAATTAAAAGATAACGTTAATTTAACATTAAGCAAAGTTCGTTCAACCATGTGTAACTGTGGCGCATTAAGCATCCCTGAATTGCAACAAAAAGCAAAGATTACTTTGGTTTCTGCTGTAAGTATCGTAGAGGGTGGCGCACATGACGTTATTCCAAAGAACGATAAATTCTATAACACAAAATAAATTTAAAATAAGTATTGATTTTTTGAATTTGTTGTGATATAATATTTTAGCATTTGATTTTCACTTGTCCTTACAAGTGGGTTCTATGCCGTATTTCGACATTGAAGCGGGCAGTCCTCTGGTTTATAAAACGTATGAATGCTTGGTAAAAATTAAGGAGGAAATTTAAATGGACGCAATCAAAAACTTAACCGCAGGTATGATTAAAGAAGATGCACCTCAGGTTAAAATCGGTCAAACAGTAAAAGTACACGTTAAAATTCGCGAAGGCGAGCGTGAAAGAATTCAGGTTTTCGAGGGCACAGTTATTGCTCGTAACAATAGCGGCATTTCTGAGACCTTTACCGTACGTCGTGTTTCTTACGGCGTTGGCGTAGAGCGTGTATTCCCACTTCATTCCCCTAATGTTGCTAAGGTTGAAGTTGTTCGTACCGGTAAAATCCGTCGTGCAAAACTTTACTATCTACGCGATAGAGTTGGTAAGGCTGCAAAACTTAAAGAACAAATCATGTAGTTTACGAAGGGGCAATTCATTTTGCCCCTTTGTTTGCTTGTAAGAGGTTTTATTTATGGACTATTATTTTGAAAGTAATACCGATTTCGCAAAAACTTTCACATCCAAAAGAACACCTGCTTTTAAAGAAATTTTCGAGTGGTTGGATGCTATTGTAATTTCGGTTATTGCAGTAATTTTATTATTTACTTTTATATTCAGAACTGTTGGTATTAAGGGTGCTTCTATGGAGGACACCTTGTTTGAAAATGACCACGTTGTTATTTCAAACCTTTTTTACACACCAAAACAGGGAGATATAGTAGTAATTTCACGTAATTATTCGAATCTTAACGGCGATACTAATCCTGATGATTCGCCGATAATTAAGCGTGTAATTGCGGTAGCAGGTCAAGATGTCACAATCGACCCATCGACCGGTAAAGTAATGGTTGATGATATGGTGCTTTCCGAAAAGTACATAAAGGAAGGCGGCATTACAACTTGGGGTGACGGCTCAACTGAACCTCGCACCATCACGGTTGAAGAGGGCAAGATTTTTGTAATGGGCGATAACCGCGAAGAGTCTCTTGACAGCCGTTATGCGCAAATAGGTCAGGTAGATACCAGATATGTTCTTGGCCGCGCAATATTTAGAATATATCCATTCTCTTCTATTGGAGGACTTTAAGCATGGCTGATATGCAAACTATTCAGTGGTTTCCCGGCCATATGGCCAAAACCAGAAGAAAAATCCAAGAAAGTTTGCACCTTGTTGATGCTGTAATTGAAATTGTTGATTCAAGAATACCTGTCAGCAGCCGTAATCCGGAGTTGGCAGGTATTATTGATAAAAAGCCACATATTATATTGCTTAACAAGTGCGATTTAGCTGACCACAATATTACAAAAAAATGGTCAGAATACTTTAATAAAAACGGTACTCCTGCAATTATTACCGATTCGAAGCAGGGAACTGGTATAAATAATTTCCAAAATGCAATTCTTAACGTTTTATCAGATAAACTTGAAAAGTTTAATGAAAAAGGTATGGTTGGTAAAAAGTTAAGACTTATGATTGTTGGAATACCAAACGTTGGTAAATCTTCATTTATAAATAAACTTTGTAAAGGTTCACGTGCGAAGGTTGAAGATAGACCTGGTGTTACTCGCGGTAATCAATGGTATACTGTTAATGAAAGAATAGAACTTTTAGATACCCCCGGTATGCTATGGCCTAAGTTTGATGATAAACTTGTAGGCGAGCATTTGGCATTCTGCGGCTCGGTAAAAGACGAAATTATTGACCGCGAACTGCTTGCTATGCGCCTTGCTGAATTTCTTGGAGCCAACTATCCCGAGTTGCTTACTGTAAGATACAAAGTATCAGATTTTGATTGCGATGCTTATGACCTTTTGTGCGCTATTGGTAAAGCAAGAGGTATGGTTATTCGTGGTGGCGAAATTGATACAGAGCGTGCTTCAGTAATGCTTTTGGATGAGTTTAGAGGCGGTAAACTAGGTAAAATTTCTATCGAAAAACCGGAGGATTTAGAATGCCAAGTTTAGAGTATGAATTAGATTTAATGAACAAAGGTTATAACTTTGTTTGTGGCATTGACGAAGCAGGTCGTGGTCCGCTTGCAGGGCCTGTGTGTGCTGCGGCGGTTATCCTTGACCCCGATAATTTAATTGAAGGGCTCAATGATTCTAAAAAACTTTCCGAAAAGAAACGTGAAATGCTTTTTGATGAAATTATAAAGAAAGCAAAAAGTTATTCTATTGCATTTGCTTCGGTTGAAGAAATCGAAGAAATCAACATTTTAGAAGCAACCTATCTTGCAATGCGCAGAGCAGCCGAAGGCCTTAACGTTAAGCCTGATTATATTTTAATTGACGGCAACAGAACTCCGCCAAACATGCCTGCTACTTGTAGCACAATCATTAAAGGCGATGCTATTTCTTTATCAATTTCTGCTGCTTCAATTCTTGCAAAGGTTACTCGTGATAGATATATGTTAAACCTACCACAAGAATATGACGTTTATAATTTCAAGAAACACAAAGGTTATGGAACTAAGGAACACACTGAACTTATAAAGCAGTATGGACCTAGCGATATACACCGTTTAAGTTTTTTGAAAAATATACTTAAATGATATGAGTGCTAAGGATATTGGTGTTAAGGGCGAAAAGGCAGTAGTAAAATATTTAAGACTTCGGCTACATAAAATTCTAGAACGGAATTATACTACAAGGTACGGCGAACTAGATATTATTGCTAAGAATCATAAATATCTCTGTTTTGTTGAGGTTAAAACTCGTTCCGAGAATAGTTATGGTAGCCCTGCAGAATATGTTGACAAATATAAGCAAAATAGACTTATAAAAACGGCTTTTTCGTATTTAAAACGTAACCCTACGAAATTGATGCCGCGCTTTGATATTGCCGAAGTTTATCATAATGACGGCAAATTTAAAATTAACTATATCAAAAACGCGTTTATTGTTACCAAAGAGAATTATCATAATTATTAGAAAGAAGGGGATTATAGTGTCGATTTTCGGGCTTTCAGACCTGCATTTGCCATTAGGCGCAGATAAGCCAATGGATATTTTCCGCGGTTGGAACGACTATGTTTCAAGAATTGAAAATAACTGGCGCAGAATGGTCACTAATGACGACATTGTAGTTATCCCCGGCGATATTTCTTGGGCACTAAAATTAGAAGATACTTATAAAGATTTTGAGTTTATCAATAAACTTCCCGGTAAAAAAATCATTCTTAAAGGCAACCACGATTTATGGTGGTCAACTATGAATAAGATGAATAAGTTTTTAGAAGAAAACAGATTTGATAGTATCAGTTTTGTTCATAATTCTGCTTATGAAGTTGGCGATTATGCAATTTGTGGCTCGCGCGGTTGGTTTTTTGACGATAAAAACGCCTCTAAAAAGGTTATTTTAAGAGAAGCGTTAAGATTGGATGCATCTATCAGCGCCGCTTTGGCTAATAATAAAATCCCGCTTGTGTTTTTACACTATCCTGTTTGCTATAATGAGCAGGTCTGTGAAGAACTTTTTGAGGTGCTTAAAAAGCATAATATTAAAGATGTTTGGCACGGACATATTCATGGCGCGGGGAAGCAGTACGTTACTACTAATTATGAGGGTGTTTCGTTCCATCTAATCTCTTGTGATTGTGTGGATTTTGCGCCCATTTTAATAAAATAAAAAAATTTCAAAAAATTGTAAAATAAGTGTAGAAATTTACATCTAGATGTGTTATAGTATATGGTGCATATTGATGTATTTATGGAGGTATAAATCAAATGAGTCTTAAAGGTTCAAAGAAAGTTGACACAAATCGTTATGAATTAGAAATCACTATCGACGCTGAAAGCTTTCAAAATGCAATTAAAGAAGCTTACAAAAAGAATCGTAACAAGATTAGTATTCAGGGCTTCAGAAAGGGTAAAGCACCACTTAGCATAATTGAAAAATATTATGGCGAAGGCGTGTTCTTTGAAGATGCTTTAAATCTTCTTTATGCTGACGCTTTAGAAGGCGCTGTTAATGAAGCAGGTCTTAAAATGATTGATGATAAAATCGATTTTGACCTAGTTTCTATTAGCAAAGCAGAGGGTGTTCATTTCAAGGCTACTATCACTACATACCCTGAAGTAGCAATCAAAAACTATAAAGGTTTAACTGCTGAAAGAGTTATCCCTGTTGTAACTGACGAGGAAGTCGACGAAGAAATCAATCGTATGGCAGACCGCAACGCTCGTGTTGTTGCAGTTGAAGATAGAGCTGCCCAGAATGGCGACATCACAACCATCGACTTTGAAGGTTTTGTTGATGAAGTTCCATTTGATGGTGGTAAAGCAGAAGGTTACGCTTTAACTCTTGGCTCAAATCAGTTCATTCCTGGCTTTGAAGACCAAATCGTTGGCCACAATGTTGGTGATGAGTTTGACGTTAATGTTGAATTCCCCGCAGATTACGGCGCAGAAAACCTTGCAGGCAAACCTGCTGTGTTTAAGGTAAAACTTCACGAGATTAAAAAGCGTGAGTTACCAAGCGTTGATGATGAGTTTGCTAAAGACGTTAGCGAATTCGATACATTGGCAGAATTAAAGGCTGACGTTAAGGCTAAAGCTCTTGAGAGAAAAACTGTTGTATCTGACGAGGATGTAGAGAACACTCTAATCGACAAATTAATCGACGAGTTAGAAGCAGAAATTCCTGCAGCTATGTTCGAGCGCAGAATTGATGATAGCATTCGTGATTTCGATTACAGACTTCGCTCACAAGGTATGGATTTAGACACCTATATGAAATATCTTGGCATGAACGATGTTAATGCTTTAAGAGATAATTTCCGTCCACAAGCAGAGAAATCTGTTAAAGTAAGAATGGCTCTTGAGAAGATTGTTGAGCTTGAAAATATCGTTCCTACTGCTGAAGATTTAGATGCAGAGTTTGAAAAACTTGCAAAGCAGTATAATATGGAAGCAGATAAGATTAAGGCTATGATTCCTGAAAGCGAATTAACTCAGGATGTTGCTGTATCTAAAGCTATCGCTCTTGTTAAAGATTCTGCTAAAATTAAGGATGTTGAAAAGAAATCTGAAGTAGCTGAAAAGAAACCTGCTGCAAAGAAGACAACAACCAAAAAATCAACTACAACTAAAAAAGCCGCAGAAGATGGTGAAAAGAAACCTGCAGCCAAGAAGACTACTTCAACTGCTAAAAAGACCACTACCACTACTAAAAAGGCTACTACCACTAAGTCTACTGCTGCTAAATCTACTACAACTAAAAAGGCAACCACAACCAAGTCTACAACTACTAAGAAGACTACAACTAAAAAGGCTGCCGAAGATAAAGAATAATTTATTGATTATTTTTTAACAACGTTGCTCATAATTATACTTGTATAGGAGGTATTCTCAATGGATATGAATTTAGTTCCTTATGTTGTTGAACAAACTAGCAGAGGCGAGCGTTCGTATGATATATTTTCTCGTTTGCTTAATGACCGAATTATTATGTTATGCGACCAGGTTGATAATGCATCTGCCAGTGTTGTTATAGCACAGATGTTATACCTTGAAAGCCAAGACCCTGAAAAAGATATTCATTTTTATATCAACAGCCCTGGCGGTTCTGTATCGGCAGGTATGGCTATTTTTGATACAATGAATTACATTAAGTGTGATGTTAGCACTATTTGTATGGGTATGGCTGCAAGTATGGGCGCATTTTTGCTTGCCGCCGGCACTAAGGGTAAACGTTATGCTTTGCCTAATAGTGAGATAATGATTCACCAACCTTTAGGCTCTGCAGAGGGTCAGGCTAGTGATATTCTTATTCACGCTAACCATATTAAGCATATTCGTGAAACCATCAATAAGGTTTTGGCAGATGCTACAGGTAAACCTCTAGAGACTATTGAGCGTGATACCGAGCGCGATAATTTTATGACCGCTGCGGCCGCTGCCGAATATGGTCTTATTGACAAGGTAATTGAAAAAAGGTAATTTAAAGATAGCCAGGTCTTAAGACTTGGCTATCATACTTGAAGGAGTTAACAACTTGGCTAACAAAAACGATAATCTTAAATGCTCGTTCTGTGGTAAAACTCAAGACGAGGTTGAGCGTTTGCTTGCAGGCAACGGTGTGTATATCTGTAATGAGTGTGTTGAACTTTGTCATTCGCTAATGGGCGGTGCAGAATATGAGCCTTACGGAAATAACGATAAAGGCGCGGATTTTAGCAATATGCTTATACCAACACCCGTTGAAATAAAAAATCATTTAGACCAGTATGTCATTGGTCAAGATGCAGCAAAAACAACCTTGGCAGTTGCAGTTTATAATCATTATAAAAGAATTACAAATAAGCAGTCTGATGTTGAACTTGGTAAAAGCAACGTACTTTTGCTAGGACCTACAGGTGTTGGTAAAACACTTTTAGCTCAAACGTTGGCAAAATTTATTGATGTTCCAATCGCTATTACTGATGCTACAACATTAACCGAGGCAGGTTATGTTGGTGAAGACGTTGAAAATATTTTGCTTCGCCTAATTCAAGCCGCAGATTATGATATTGAAAGGGCAGAGCGCGGCATTATCTATGTTGATGAAATAGATAAAATTGCTCGTAAATCTGAAAACACCTCAATAACCCGAGATGTTAGCGGTGAAGGTGTTCAACAAGCGCTATTAAAAATCCTTGAGGGTACTGTTTCAAACGTTCCGCCACAGGGTGGTAGAAAACATCCTCAACAAGAGTTTATACAGATTGATACGTCTAATATATTATTTATCTGTGCAGGCGCATTTGATGGGCTTGAAAAGGTTATTGAAAAGCGTGTTAAAAGCGGCGGTATGGGTTTTGGCGCTGATATTGTTTCTAAAAAAGACACAGATTCTGCTGAACTTTTAAAACAAGCCGATCATCAAGATTTAGTTAAGTTTGGATTGATTCCTGAACTTGTGGGTCGTTTGCCGGTTATAACTTCTCTTGAGGCTATGGATGTTGATTCTTTAAGAAGAATTATGACAGAACCTAAAAATTCAATTGTAAAACAGTATCAAGCAATGTTTATGTTTGATGGAGTTGAACTTAATTTTGATGATGATGCATTGACTGAACTTGCCAATCAAACTGTTGAGCGCAAAACAGGTGCCCGTGGATTGCGTTCGGTTTTTGAAAAAGTGCTAAACCCAATTATGTTTACTGTGCCATCTGATAAGTCTATTAAATCGGTCAGAATAACAAAAGATACAGTAACGGGCGGCACACCTTTAATAGAGCATAAAACCTCACCTAAGAAAATTGCAAATAGTTAAAATTAAAAGCACCAACAATATTAGTTGGTGCTTTTTTTATTATGTTTTTCTTTAAAGTCTTTCGGCGCTATTTCGCAGAATTCTCTAAATCTTCTGTTAAAAGAGCGAATTGTAGAAAAGCCTACATCGTATGCAATATTAGTAATACTAATGTTTGTGGTGCATAATAATTTTTTTGCATCTTCAACACGTAGACGCGATATGTAATCTGTAAATCCAATTCCTAATTTGCTATTAAAAATATGTGAAATATAGAATTTGTTTATGTTTAATTCGCTAGAAAGTTGGTCGAGCGTTAGCGCCTCTTTATAATTTTCGAAGCAGTATTTTAAAATCATTTGAGTGGTTGTAAGAACAGAAGAAGTATTCTGTTTTGTGCTTATTTTATTAAAAATTTCAGTAATACATTGTTTTAAGAGTGATTCTGCTTCTTCTAAATACTCATTTTCGATTAAATTTTGGACTTCATTAAATGCTTTAATATCATCTTGGGATAAATCGCTTATGACAGGTATTTGAGGAGGTGCATTTGTAATTTCTTTTACAGGTATGTGTAGCATATATCCAGATACACCTTCAAGATTATCGGTGTAGGTATGCACTTGATTAGTGGAAACAATAGAAAGTGAGTTTGACTTAAGTGTATATTGGTCATTGTCAACGGTCAATATAGAGGAACCTTCTTTAACATACACGATTTCTATTTCACTATGCAGGTGTGGCATTTCAGAATAACTAAAAACTTCCCGAAAACTATCATTTTCGCTTAATTTTTGATAGTAAATCATAAAAACACCTCGCATAATAGCAAAATTTGTCTACTTAATGTAGCAAGGTTATTTTATCACACAACTTATTACTTTTCAATAGTATAGTTAATTTATATTTTTAGTATGCTTACTAACATATAAGGTAATAATTAAAGTATAGATAAAAACTGGAGGAATTAAAATGCATTACAACAAGGTAGAAATTTGCGGTGTTAATACATCAAAATTGCCGGTTTTAAAGGAGAAAGAAAAAGAAAAATTATTAAAACTTGTACGAGAAGGCAATAAAAACGCTAGGGAAGAACTGATTAACGGAAATCTTCGCTTGGTTTTGAGTGTAATTCAGCGTTTTACAGGCAGAGGAGAGAATCTTGACGACCTGTTTCAAGTTGGTTGCATTGGCTTGATTAAATCAATTGATAACTTTGATATAAATCAAAATGTGCGTTTTTCTACCTATGCCGTGCCAATGGATATTATTGGTCGAAATTAAAGGTTGTAAACTACCTCAATTTTGTCTTTGTGAACAATTATACGGTTTATAACACTTCTGATTAAAAGTTGTTTTTCTTTATCGTCTATATAATTCCAAATTGTTTTAAGATTTTCAATGTTTTCAAAGGTTTTCCTATTTTCTTTAAGTTCCGAGTTCTTTTCTAGTGCTACTTGAATCTTAAATTCTATTTGTTTTAAAGCCTCTTTCTTTTCGGTTATTGTTTTTAATAATATATCATCACCATTTTTAGAAAATAGTTCGTATAGTCGCTTTAATCCTGCTTCTAAACCTTTCTTTTTATCATTTAAAGAGTCTAAATAACCATTGTTATTGGCATTTATTTGCGACCTTTGTGGTTTAAGCGTGAAAATATCTTCTAGGACGAGTTTTTCTATGTTTTCTGAATCGAAACGCGGAAGGTCGCAATCTTTGTTTTTTATTAAATATTTCTTGCTGTTTTGCTTTGAGTAGCATACGAGTTTAGTGGCATATTTACCCCATTTTTGATAACGTAATTTAGCACCGCATACTCCACAGTATAAAAGGCCTGTTAAAAGGTATTTTGAAGTTGGGGATTTTGTTTTACTGCGCCTTTTCATTTCCTTTTCGGCAAGTAAAAAGGTGTCCTTGTCTATTATCGCTTCATGGCAATTTTCGTATAGTTTGCCGTTATAAAATATTGCGCCGTAATTTAAGTGACGCTTAAGGATTTGGGTAACTAGTTGGTCATATTTAATGCCGAGTACATTCGCAATATGGTTAGGTGAATATCCGCTAATATATAGTTTATAAATTTCCTTTACAGTTTTGGCATCACTGTTGGGGATCAGTTTGCCGGATTTTTTATCATAATCAAATCCGAACGGAACTTTACCTCCGCCCATCCAAAAGCCTGCTTCAACGCGTTTTTTCATACCCATACGGGTTCTTTCTTTAATAGTTTCACGCTCTAATTGTGCGAATGCAGACATTATTCCAAGCATAGCTCTGCCTATAGAAGTAGATGTATCTAGGTTTTCGTTTAATGAAATAAATTCTGCGCCGTTAGGATTAAGTACGTCTTCTATTAGGTAAAGCGTATCTTTTTGGCTACGAGACAATCTGTCAAGTTTGTAAACTACTACCGCTTTTACAAGCTTGTTTTTTATATCTAAAATCAGTTTTTCGAGTTGCGGCCTTAAAATATTGCTGCCTGAAAATCCACCATCAATATAAAATCTATAATTAGTTATTTGCTTTGCTTTACAAAAACCTTCAAGCATTTCTTTTTGCGCTTCTATTGAGTAACCTTCTTCTGCTTGCGCATCGGTAGAAACCCTAATGTATAATGCGGTATATCTATTTTCTTCCATTTTTTATCTCGCTGTATACAAGAATAGTGCTATTAATTATATCATTACATACGCTATTTTTGTTCATTATTTTGTGTATTTCTTCACGTGTAATTTCTCTACCATTAATGTCTGTTCTCTCTATCCTCATAATATACCTTCTTTCAGTTAATTTTTAACAAAATTTTAAAAAAATAATCAAAAATATTTTGTATTTGTTATTGTTTTTTCATACAATATATGGTATTATCTACTTAATAGTTGGCAGAAATGTTGTCTATTTATAAATTGGAGGTATGAATGATGAAATTTGGACATTTTGATGATGTCAAAAAGGAGTACGTTATCGAAACTCCTAACACCCCATATCCTTGGATTAACTACCTTGGAAATGAGTCTTTCTTTTCAATGATTTCTAACACCTGTGGTGGCTATAGCTTCTACAAGGATGCTAGACTTCGTCGTGTTACTCGTTTTCGCTACAACAATGTTCCTATGGATGATGGTGGAAGATATTTCTATATTAAAGATGGCGATACCGTATGGAGCCCAGGCTTCAGACCAATGCGTACACCACTAGATAAGTATGAGTGCCGTCACGGTATGGGTTATTCTGTAATCCATGGCGAAAAGAATGGTGTTACTGCAGAATGCACTTTCTTTGTCCCACTTAACTATGATGGTGAGGTGCAAAAAGTTGCACTTACCAATAATACCGACACTAAAAAAGAGTTAAGACTACATTCGTTTATTGAGTTTGCTCTTTGGGATGGTCTTGATGACCAGACAAACTTCCAACGTAACCTTTCTGTTGGTGAAGTTGAGGTTGAGGGCAACGTTGTATACCATAAAACCGAGTACCGTGAGCGTAGAAATCACTTCTCATTCTATAGTGTAAATGCTGATATTTGTGGTTTTGATACCGATCGCGAGGATTTCCTTGGCATTTACAATGGCTTTGACCATCCTGTAACCGTTTGCGAGACCGAGCCTACAAATTCTATTGCAGTTGGTTGGGCACCTGTTGGTTCACACTGCTTGAACGTAGAACTCGCTCCTGGTGAAACAAAAGAGTACGTTTTCATTCTTGGCTACGTTGAGAATGATGATGATAAAAAATGGACTGCATTAAACGTTATCAACAAAGAAAACGCTTATCCTATGATGGAGCAGTTTAATACCGCAGAAAAAGCAGATAAAGCTTTACAAGAGCTTAAAGATTATTGGGACGAGCTTCTCAGCACCTACACTATCAACAGTGAAGATGATAAACTTGACAGAATGGTTAACATTTGGAACCAATATCAAACAATGATTACCTTCAATATGTCTAGAAGCGCTTCTTATTTTGAGAGCGGTATTGGTAGAGGTATGGGCTTCCGTGATAGTAACCAAGATATTCTTGGCTTTGTACATCTAGCACCTGAACGTGCAAGACAGAGAGTTATTGACCTTGCCGCTACCCAACTTGTTGATGGTGGTGCATACCATCAGTATCAACCACTTACCAAAAAAGGTAATGACGCTATTGGTGGTAACTTTGGTGATGACCCAATGTGGTTAGTTGCTTCTGCAGCTGCTTATATTAAGGAAACCGGAGACGTTGATTTCCTTAACGAGATGGTACCTTTTGAGAATGATGACGCACTTGCAGATACTATGTTTGAGCATTTAAAACGTTCATTCTACCATGTTGTTAATAACAGAGGACCTCACGGACTACCTCTAATTGGTCGTGCAGACTGGAATGACTGCTTGAACCTTAACTGTATGTCTAATACTGTAGGCGAAAGCTTCCAGTGTACTGAAAAAACCGACTGTAAGACTGCAGAAAGCCTTATGATTGCAGGTCAGTTTGTTTACTATGGCCGTGATTTTGAAAAGATTTGTCGCTTGCTTGGTAAAGTAGATGAGGCTGATAAGGCTAAAGGCCATATCGCTGATATGGAGAAAGCTGTTATGAAAGACGGTTGGGACGGCGAATGGTTCCTCCGCGCTTATGACCATTTCTCAAGACCTATTGGTTCTAAAACTTGTGAGGACGGTCAAATCTTCATTGAGTCTCAAGGTTGGTGCTCAATGGCTGAAATCGGTAAGGACGAGGGTATGAACATCAAGTCTCTTGATAGTTGTTGGAATCGTCTTGCAACTCCTTACGGCTTCGTTGTTCTTGACCCACCATATAGCACCTATAATCACGAGATTGGCGAAATTGGTTCGTTTATCCCTGGTTATAAAGAAAACGGCGGTGTATTCTGCCACAACAACCCATGGTTAATGTGCGCTGAAACTATTGCACGTCGTGGTGACAATGCTTTTGAGATGTATAAGAGAATCGCTCCTGCTTATGTTGAGGAAATTAGCGAAATCCACCGTCTAGAGCCTTACGTATACGCTCAGATGGTTGGTGGTAAGCCTGCTTACGCTAAAAAGCCGGGCGAGGCTAAAAACTCATTCTTAACAGGTACTGCTGCTTGGAACTTTGTTGCAATTTCGCAGTTCATTCTCGGTATCCGTCCTGATTATGATGGTCTTGTAATTGACCCATGTATAGACCACAATATGAACGGCTTTACAGTTGTTCGTAAATTCCGTGGCAATACATACGAGATTACTGTTAAAAACCCCAACAACGTTTGCTGTGGCGTTTCTAAAATGCTTATCAATGGCAACGAAGTTCAAGGTAATGTAATTAAGACCGATGCTAAGGGCGAAACCTTTAAGGTAGAAGTAACTCTCGGCTAATATTAAAATTAAACCGTAGCTACGTTAATCGTGGCTACGGTTTTTCTTTTTTGGTAATCCTTGCGCTATTTTAGGAAAAGCATTGTCGGTATCTGCGGTTGGTTGAATTTCATAAGTTCCATATTTGTTAATTAGGTCGAAAACTGTTTCCGGGTCGGTTGTTGACCATTTCGATTCTTCTTTATCTTTCATATCATCACCAACGTTAGTTTAACCGAAATAATGCAGAATATGAGCATTTCGACAAACAATATCTATGCCAATGATTATTGGAGAAATTAGAAGATATTTACGCGATAACAACAGTATTCGTGTAAGTCGTTCAATAAAAGATTTAGCGTACAAGGCTATGCAGGTTAAAGAGAAACTTACTATACAACTACAAAGAGAGCCAACAGTTGAAGAAATATCAAAAGAACTCCAGGTGCCAAAACAGGATGTTGTAATTGCCTTTGAAAGCGTTGTTGACCCTGTTTCGCTATATGAACCTGTTTATTCAGATAGTGGAGATACGATATATGTTTTAGACCAAATTGGCGATAAAAACGATGATAAAAATTGGCTAGATGAGATAACCTTTAAAGAGGCTATAAATAATTTAAGCGAAAGAGAAAAGCGTATTTTAAAATTAAGATTCTTTGTTGGTAAAACTCAAATGGAAGTTTCAGAAGAAATAGGAATTAGTCAGGCGCAGGTTTCGCGACTTGAGAAATCCGCACTAGAACGCATAAAAAACAGGTGATATTACTGCATTTGTCTAAATATAATTTAATAAATTGTATTGAGGTGATTTCATGGGATGCAGAATATCAGAATTGAGAGATAAACAAGTAATTTGTGTTTGTAATGGTACAGTTCTAGGTCCTGTTTGTGACGTAGAGTTTGATACGTCTTGTGGTAAACTTTTATCCATTGTTGTTTTTGGCAGATGCAGATATATGGGGCTTTTTGGTAGGGAAGACGATATAATTATTCCTTGGAACGAAATTAAGGTCATTGGTCCCGATACGATTTTAGTTGGTATTAATCCACCGCCAATGCGCAGACGAGGAGGTTTTTTTAATAAAATTAGTGGTAGATAGAGCCATCCAAAAACAAACTAAATAAAACTTAATTTTCTAGTTAAAAGAATTCTAATTTCCCTTATTATTATCGATAAATTTAAGCACAATAAATTTATCGAAAAGCAAAG
>JAZNBX010000026.1:0-15175 GCA_045587265.1 Acutalibacteraceae bacterium
ACAATGGAAATCTACAACATAGTATTTTCCGTCAATCATTTACGTCACCCATCTAAACCTAATTTTTTGGTAGCTTCCTCGCGCATTTTATACTTAAGTATTTTTCCTGCGGCATTCATTGGGAAACTATCCACAAACTCAATATAACGAGGCACCTTATGACGAGCCATATTAGCAGCGATATAAGATTTCATTTCATCCTCGGTCATAGTTTCACCCTTTTTAAGGATAATCGAAGCATAGATTTCTTCGCCGTACTGCTTATCGGGAACACCGATAACCTGAACGTCGCTAACCTTATCGCAGGTATAAATAAACTCCTCTATCTCTTTTGGATAGATGTTTTCGCCACCACGAATAATCATATCCTTTAAGCGTCCCGTAATCAAATAGTTGCCATCGGGTCTGCGGCAAGCAAGGTCGCCTGTGTGCAACCAGCCATCCTTATCAATTGCCTCTGCGGTGGCTTTGGGCATTTTGTAATAGCCCTTCATTATGTTATAACCGCGTGCTACAAACTCACCGTTCACACCGTCGGGACAATCTTCGCCTGTTTCGGGGTCAACAATTTTACACTCTACATTAGCGAAAGCGCTACCAACAGTGTTAGTGCGTACTTCAAGCGGGTCATAATAACTACTCATAGTACAACCTGGGCTTGCCTCGGTTTGACCATAAACCGAAACAATCTCCTTCATATTCATAACCTCGGTTGCCTTTTTCATTAAGTCGGCAGGACAGTTTGCGCCCGCCATAATACCTGTGCGAATGTATGAAAAATCGGTTTTCTCGAAATCAGGATGTTGCATCATAGCGATAAACATAGTAGGAACACCGTTAAAGGTTGTAATATGCTCATTATGTATGCAAGAAAGTGCAGGACCGGGCGAAAAATATGGTAACGGATAAATAGTAGCACCGTGTGTCATAGATGCAGTCATAGAAAGCACCATACCAAAACAGTGGAACATTGGCACTTGTATCATCATTCTATCGGCGGTAGATAAATCCATATGGTCACCGATATATTTACCGTTATTTACAACGTTATAGTGTGTAAGCATAACGCCTTTTGGGAAGCCTGTTGTACCTGAAGTATACTGCATATTGCAAACGTCATCTTTATCAACAGCCGCCGCCATACGATGCACTTCTTCTAATGGAACAGAAGATGAGCGCTCAATAGCATTTTCCCAAGTTTGACAACCCTTTTGCTTAAAACCAACCGTAATAACGTTACGTAAAAAAGGCAAGCGACGAGCGTGCAACGGATTACCAACTGTGGTGCTTTCTAATTCGGGGCAAAGTTCCGCTATAACCTCGCCATAGTTACAGTCCTTGCCACCCTCTGTCATAATAAGGGTGTGTGTATCGGACTGACGTAGTAGGTACTCTACCTCGTGAATTTTATAAGCGGTATTAACAGTTACCAAAACTGCGCCAATTTTTGCCGCCGCCCAGAACGAAATATACCACTGCGGTACGTTTGATGCCCAAACCGCAACGTGTGTACCTGCCTTAACGCCCATATCTATAAAGGCTCTGGCACAGGTATCTACGTCATCGCGGAACTCTGAATAGGTGCGGGTGTAATCCAAAGTGGTGTATTTGAATGCATACTGGTCAGGGAATTCTTCAACCATACGGTCTAAAACGTCGGAGAAGGTTGCATCGATTAGCAAATCTTTTTTCCAAACAAACTGACCTGTATGTGCTTCGTTATAGTAAAGGGTACGCTCATTACGTGAAGTGTCGCTAAACTGTTTCATATAGTTAACGAACTGCGAGAAGATAATTTCAATATCGTCTAACTCTTCACACCAAGTTGGGTCCCAAACTAGTGAAATATATCCGTCGTAGTTAACGGAACGAAGGGTAAGCATAAAGTCGGCAATAGGCAATTCGCCCTCACCTGCCAAGCAGTATTCAATTCCGTCTTCGGTCTTAACCGCGTCATTTAACTGTACGTGCTTAATATATTTACCCAAGTTTTTAACAATATCTTCAGAACTTTCGCCACAACCGAAATATGCCGCAGACATTTGCCACAAAGCCGCCAAATTATCCGATGCAAAGCAATCAAGTAATTCGCGTAAGTCTTTGGTGCTACTAAATATACCCGAAGTTTCGATAAGCAATGTTGCGCCTATTTCCTCTGCCTTTGGCAAAACTGTTCTTATTACCTCTTTAACAGCATCTACGCTACCGCCATCAAATGCGCGCATACGGATTGATGGGATATGTAAGTTTTCGGCAATATTTAAGCAACGCTCTATTTCGTCTATAGTTTCTTTAACGCTTTTAGCATCTCCCAAGTCAAGAATTGCGTCAATACAAGGTATCTCTAACTTTTTCTCGTACAACTTACGCAAGGTTGCGGCAGTTGTATAATCGTGAAAAGCGCCGTCTTTATCTGTGAAAAGTCTATTGTTTATATTATGAAGTTCTATGCCTTGGAATTTCAAATCTTCGGCAATATCGCAAAAATCATCAAAGGTGCTGTTATGCCAACCCTTAGTAGAAAATGAAAGCTTCATTTTGCTTTATGCCTCCTCGTAAACTATCTTGTTAATTGCATTTATATAAGCGCGGATACTAGCGCCGATAATATCGGTTGAAATACCATTACCCGAATAAAGTTTACCGCCACTTCTAAGTTTAACGATAGCCTGACCCATAGCGCCTTTGCCTTCGGTAACCGACTGAATTTGGAAATCGTCTAATTCGTAGTGATGACCGATAACCTGTTCTATTGCCAAGAAAGCGGCATCAATAGGGCCGTCGCCGTTACTAATACCCTGCATTTGCTTATCGCCTTTAGTTAAGGTGATTTGAGCACTTGCAGTAATTACGTTACCATTATTGATTACGTAACTTTGTAATTTATAGGTTGCGGGCACTTGTAAAGCAACGTTTGCAACGATAGCATCTAACTCTTTCGCGCCAACGTTTTTCTTATCGGCAACCCTTAAAAATTCTTCATAAACCTTTGCGCAATCATCTTCAGAAAGGTCATAACCTAGAACTTTAACTGCAGATATAACTGCCATTTGGTCGTCGTTTTTATCAAGTTTTATTCTGCCATCATCAACCTCGGCAACAGTTACTGCCGACTTGTTGTTGCTAGCGTTATTGCTAATCCACTGCACCTGTTTTACGATGCGATGCAGCTCGGAATATTTAATGCCGGTTTCAATACCATAAGAGATGCCACAATTTTTAATAAGACCGCAGAATATTTCCAAAGACACACCCTCGCCACCGATTTCGGTTTTAACGGTTGTTGCGCCACCTCTAACGCTCATAGCAACAGAAGCCACTGCAAGGCCGTTTTTATCACTGCAAGCAACACCAACGGGTACGTCGCAAGCACAAGCAATATTATTTGAAAACTCTGCAAACTGATCAGGCATCATACCGTCTGCCGTATCGCAAACCGAAACGTTTGTTGCACCCGCTTTAACTGCGGTTTCGATTGCATTTTTCAAAAATTCAGGTTCTGCTCTTGTAGCGTCAACAGCAGAAAACTCAACCTCAGCGCATTTTTCTTTAGCGAGCGCTACTGTTTTCTCAATCCATTCGAGCATTTTGGGTGCTTTTTTATGGCAGGTATATTCCATACCAACGGTAGAGGTTGGAAGTTCTATTCTAATAGCAGGCTTATTTGCGGTGCTTAAGGCAGATGCAGCATTTTCGATGCTTTCTATACTGCTACCTGCGGCAACCGAAATAACGCTATTTTTTACAAAAGATGCTATTGTGCGAACTAGCAAGGTATCAACCTTAACGTTGTCAATTTCAGGTAGTTCAATAACGTCTACATTAAGTTTTTCTAGTTGGCGTGCAATTTCAATTTTCTCTTTAAAAGAAAAACTGCTACCCTTTATGCAAAGTGTTGAATCTGCGATTTTAATCTGTTTCATAAAACCAAATCCTCTCTTGTTATTTATTGGAATAGTATAGATGTAAACTTGGGTTAATGTGAATAATACAAATGCGTTCATCCCACCTCAAAATTGGCAGATTTCGATTGATTTTTAACCGAGTTAGTTGCAGTAAGGCTTTGTGCCTTGCAAAAATAAATCGGTTGAAAAGCGACGAAATGTGCTTTTTGAGGCGTATTTGTAGTATACACATTAACCCACAAACATAAAAAAGCCCCTGAAATAGTGCATGACTACTTCAGGGACGAATATTATATCCGCGGTACCACCCTGGTTGCTGATTTACAGCCACCTTATTAAAGCTCTATTAAGCCTTTTGCCATGATAACGGAGCACGCCGTAACCGCTTACTTTAGTTGTTCGGCGGTTCTGCTAAGGAACGAGACTTGCTATATCTTACCGCACTGCCTTGCACCAATCGGCAGCTCTCTAAAGCGGAGTGGGATACACAATAATTCCCTCAATGCATTTAAAAGTATGCAAGTATTATAACACCGAAAATATACTTTGTCAACACCTTTTTAAACAAAAAACAAGGCAGACTAGCCGCCTTGTTTAAATATTATTTTATTTTGTAGGTCCAACCGAATGTATCCTCGATTTTACCCCACTGAATACCTGTTAGGGTATCGTAAAGGTGTTGGGTAACCTCGCCGATTTTGCCGCCGCCAACGGTGTACTTCTTGCCTTTATAGCAAAGCTCGCCAATAGGAGAAACAACTGCCGCTGTACCGCAACCCCAAGCCTCTTCTAGAGTGCCGTTATTCATAGCCTCGTCAAGCTCGTCTATGCTAATAAGTCTTTCGGTAACTTTATAGCCTTCGCTCTTTAAAAGCTCTATGCAAGACTTACGGGTGATACCAGGCAAGATGGAGCCTGAAAGCATTGGTGTTACAATCTCGCCTGAGATTTTGAACATAACGTTCATAGCGCCGACTTCTTCGATGTACTTCCTTTCAACACCGTCTAGCCACAATACCTGTGAATAGCCTTGCTTTTCTGCACGTTCTCCTGCTCTGTTACTTGCGGCGTAGTTACCACCACATTTAGCGTAACCTGTACCGCCACGAACTGCACGAACGTCCTCATCTTCAATCATAATCTTAACAGGGTTGATTCCCTCTTTATAATAACTGCCAACAGGTGATGCAATTATAACGTA
Organism: Acutalibacteraceae bacterium; assembly: GCA_045587265.1. GTDB lineage: Bacteria > Bacillota > Clostridia > Oscillospirales > Acutalibacteraceae > UMGS1532. The sequence continues at coordinate 5,107 of JAZNBX010000026.1, forward strand.
GGTTGCATTATGAACAGCGTGAACACCCAAAGACTCGTCATTGCCAAACAAGAATGGGCGAAGGTAAAGTGAAGTGCCTTCTGCAGATGGAGTCCAATCCTTTTCGGTTTCTACAAACTTTGTTAGCACCTCTAATGCCAAATCTTCGGGGATTTGTGGAAGGCAAAGTCTTTCTGCCGAACGGTTTAGTCTTGCGATATTTTCTTCTGGTCTAAACATTTGAACGCTTCCGTCTGCTTTTCTGTAAGCCTTTAAGCCTTCAAAAATTTCAGAGCCGTAGTGCAAAACTGTTGATGCAGGATGCAAAGCGATAGGTCCAAACGGAACTATTCTTGCATCGTGCCAACCCTCTTCTTTAGAGTAATCCATCATAAACATATGGTCGGTAAAGATTTTACCGAAGCCTAATGTACTGCTATCGGGTTTTTCACTTGGGTTTTCATTCTTTATAAATTTTATATCCATTTATAACACCCTTTCAAAAATTAGTAATCTGCGCCTAGTTTAATTGCCTTAAGGTTAATTTCGAGCATATCTGCCTTTTTAGGTGGAATAACTTTTTTAAGTGTTGCGGTTATAGCCTCTTCGTTATAATCGCCGAGAACCTTTAAAAGTTTGCCTAAGATAATCATATTAGCAAGTTTAGGCATACCGTTATCGCTAGCAAGTTTGGTTGCAGGAACATAGTAGGTTTCTACGTCGGTACGCTCTACTTTACGCTCGATAAGTGAAGAATCGGCAATAATTACACCGCCGGCTGCTACTGCGCTTTCATATCTATCCAAAGAAGGTAGATTCATAGCAATTAGAATATCGGGAGTTGAAACGATTGGAGAACCAACGCCCTCATCACTGATAATTACGCCACAACTTGCAGTACCGCCACGCATTTCAGGGCCGTAGGAAGGTAGCCAACTAACCTGCTTGTCTTCAATAAGACCTTTGTAGGCAATAAATTTACCCGAGAAAAGTATACCTTGACCGCCGAAGCCGGAAAATAACATTTGTTTAGTAGCCATTATGCTTCCTCCTTTTTAGCGGACCTGTCTTTATAAACGCCTAATGGATAATAAGGCAACATAGCCTCGTCAACCCATTTTAACGCCGCCTGAGGAGTCATACCCCAGTTAGTAGGACAGGTAGATACAACCTCAACCAATGAGAAACCTTTGCCGTCAATTTGGTTTTGGAAAGCCTTTTTGATTGCCTTTTTAGCATTCTTTATGTTCTTTACGTTATTAACGGTAACACGCTCTAAATACTCAGGACCCTCTAGTTCAGAAAGCATTTCGCAAACTCTGATAGGATAACCGCAGTGGTTTACGTCACGGCCGTAAGGAGAGGTTTGTGTAACCTGCCCGGGCAATGAAGTTGGAGCCATCTGACCACCTGTCATACCGTAAATAGCGTTGTTTACGAAGATAACAGTAATATTTTCGTTTCTAGCGGCAGAGTGTACGGTTTCTGCCATACCGATAGATGCCAAGTCGCCATCGCCTTGATATGTAAATACAATGTTGTTTTCAGGGTCGGAACGCTTAACACCTGTTGCGATTGCGGGTGCACGGCCGTGAGCCGCCTCAATCATATCGCAGTTAAAATAGTTGTATGCCATAACAGAACAACCAACGGGTGCAATACCAATAGTTCTGCCTTCAATTCCAAGTTCATCAATAACCTCGGCTACCAAACGGTGAATTATACCGTGGGTACAACCTGGGCAATAGTGCATTGGAACGTCACGCAATGCGTGTGGTTTATCAAATACTACCATTATTTTGCACCTCCATTATTTGCTTCTATAATAGCCTCCAACACCTGCTCAGGCGAAGGAATCATACCGCCTGCGCGGTGGCATAAAGTTACAGGCTTTTTGCACTCTGTAGCCAAGCGTACATCTTCAATCATCTGACCCATTGAAAGTTCTACCGAGATAAAGGACTTAACCTTATCTGCGGCGGCTTTAAATGGTGCTACAGGGAAAGGCCACAAAGTGATAGGTCTAATCATACCAACCTTAATACCCTGCTCTCTTGCGGCATTGATTGCGTTTTTTGCAACACGTGATGCGATACCAAAAGCCGCAATACAAATTTCTGCATCTTCCATCATATACTCTTCGTACATAACTTCGGTTTCTTCTATTTTTCTATATCTCTCGTAACGCTCGAAATTAAGTTGCTCTAACTCCTCGGGAACTAGGGAAAGTGAGTTTACAATATTATGCTCGCGCTCCATTTTTGTACCTGTGGTTGCCCAAGGTTTCTCGGGTTCGGGCTTAATATCATAGTCTAGTGATACAGGCTCCATCATTTGACCCATAGTACCGTCTGCCAAAATCATAGAGGTCATACGATATTTATCGGCAAGTTCAAAACCTTTAATAGTAAGTTCTGCCATCTCCTGAACAGAAGAAGGTGCTAAAACTATCATTCTAAAGTCGCCGTGGCCGCCTGCTTTGGTTGCCTGAAAATAGTCTGATTGGCTAGGTTGAATACCGCCAAGACCTGGGCCACCACGCTGAACGTTTACAACGAGCGATGGTAGGTCTGCGCCTGCAAGGTATGAGAGGCCTTCGCTTTTTAGCGAGATACCTGGGCTTGAAGATGATGTCATAACCCTTTTACCTGTCGAGGCAACACCGTATACCATATTTATAGCGGCAACTTCGCTTTCTGCTTGCAAGAAACATCCGCCGATTTTTGGCATTTTCTTTGCCATATATGCCGCAATTTCGGTTTGCGGTGTGATAGGATAACCAAAGTAGTGCTTACAGCCTGCAATAATTGCGGCCTCTGCAATAGCTTCGTTACCTTTCATTAAAACTTTATCTGCCATTACTTTTCACTTACCTTTCCACCTTGATTATGCAATCGGGACACATGGTTGCACAAAAAGCACAGCCGATACATTCCTCTTGATTTACAACCTCTGCAGGATGATGCCCCTTTTTGTTAATCTTATCGGGGGCAAGTCTTAAAATTTTCTTTGGGCATACGTCAATACATAGCCCGCAACCCTTACAGTTGTCAGTTTTGAAGGTTAACTTTGCCATATTCAGCTCTCCTTTTTAAAAATCACTTAAGATTTGAATTTATATAATTTTGCTTTGCAATTTAAGCGGTAACACGTTAGGAAGTTTATCTTTAACCTTACCGTAAATGCTTTGGTCAACCGTTGTAAGCACTAGCGGGCAACCGCAAAGGTCGGCTACCTCTAACGCTTTTTCGTTGGTTGAAATAACGTCTTCAGCCGTTGTTTCTACGCCAAGATTTGAGTTATTTATTAGCCCTGTAAACTTAATGCCACAGGCGGTTTCAATCTCTTCCATTACCTCTAAAACCGATTTTGCATCACTGGTTAATGGGCGGTAGAAATTTAGCACCATATACATATTATAATCGTTCTCGGCCAAAATTGCAGGGGTTAAGCGGCCCAAAGCCAACGCTCCCCTATCATCACCGCCGACATCTATAATCGCCTTAACGTTCTTATCCTCGGTTAGCACGTAAATGTCTTGCGGTAGCGCCGGAATATCTACGTTACTGTTTGCATAATCCGAACAGATAAGGCGAATACCCAAATCCTCGAACTCGCCGCTACTGTCTTTAGTGCGGAAGTAAGGATTAACAATATCGAGGTCGGCTATTATAGTTTTATCGTGTTGCTTTTTAAGGTCATAAGCCATATTAACAGCGATATTTGTTTTACCGCTACCATAATGGCCACAAAGCAGTGTCAATCTTTTAAATTCCATAATTTTATAGTTTATTACGTTGGATTTTACCGCTAACCGTTTTTGGAAGTTCGGTTTTGAACTCTACTATACGTGGATATTTATACGGTGCGGTTCTATCCTTAACATAAGCTTGAATTTCTTTCTTTAATTCTTCACTTGGGGTAGTGCCTTTAGTTAAAACTATGCTTGCTTTAACTACTTGCCCACGAACTTCATCAGGAACGGCTGAAACGCCACACTCTAAAACGTAAGGTAGTTCCATAATAACGCTTTCTATCTCGAAAGGTCCTATGCGGTAGCCCGATGATTTAATAACATCGTCTACCCTACCAACGTACCAGAAGAATCCGTCCTCATCACGCCAAGCGGTGTCGCCTGTGTGATAGTAGCCATCGTGCCAAGCCTCTGCAGTTTTTTCGGGGTCGTTATAATAACCAACCGCCAAACCACAAGGCGAGCCTTTTTGTAAATTAACAACGATTTCGCCTGTTTCACCGTCGGGAACAGAGTTACCGTCGGCATCAACAATATCTACATCGTAAACAGGTACTGCCCTACCCATTGAACCAATCTTATGGGGAGCACCTACCATATTACCTATAATCATAGTGCTTTCGGACTGACCGAAGCCCTCAATTATCTGAAGACCTGTTGCCTTTTCAAATTGTCTGTAAACCTCAGGGTTTAACGCCTCGCCCGCAGTAGTCATATGTTGAACGGATGAGAAATCGTAATTTGAAAGGTCTTGCTTAATCATCATTCTAAGCATTGTAGGTGGTGCACAGAAAGTTGTTATTTGATACTTTTTGAACATTGGCATAATCTTTGCCGCATCAAAACGCTCAAAATCGTATACAAAGGTTGCGGCCTCGCAAAGCCATTGACCATATAGTTTGCCCCACATAGCCTTTGCCCAACCTGTATCGGAAATTGTAAAGTGAAGACCATCGGGGTCAACGCTATGCCAATACTTTGCGGTATGGAAATGGCCCAAAGGATATTTATAATTGTGCGCGGCAATTTTTGGATAACCTGATGTGCCTGATGTAAAGTACATAAGCATCAAGTCGTCGCCACAAGGTGCATCCTCTGTGCGCTCGTAATGAGAACTGAACAAACAATACTCTTCATCAAAGTTTCGCCAACCCTCACGAGTGCCATTAACGATAATTTTATGTTGAAGACAAGGTGCTTTTACGGCGGCTTTATCAACCTGAATTGCGGTATCGCCGTCTGCAGTACAAACTATTGCAGATACGCCTGCCGAATTAAAGCGGTATTCAAAATCTTTTTCTAATAGCTGATTTGTTGCAGGAATTGCTACTGCGCCAAGTTTATTTAAGCCTATCATAGCAAACCAGAACTGATAATGCCTTTTTAGAACAAGCATTACCTTATCGCCTTTTTTAATTCCTAACGATTTAAAATAGTTAGCGCATTGGTTTGAAGCACGCTTAATATCTTTGAAGGTAAAACGACGCTCTGTAAGGTCGTCCGAAATATGTAGCATAGCAAGTTTTTCAGGCTCACGCTCTGCCAAAGCATCAACCAAATCGAAAGCAAAGTTAAACTTATCGGTATTTTTAAAGTTGATTGCTGTTGGTGTGCCATTTTCGTTCTCAGTTACGTCGATGAACTTGCTATAAATACGCTTGCTCTTATCCTTATGAACTACGCGGTTATCCTTAATCATTTTAGCAGGAACAAGTTCAGGAATAGGCTCGCCCGTTGGGTTAAGAACTATTGCGTAGAACACACAATCTTCACCATTAACAGCAATCATACCGTGTGGTTTATCACTATCGTAATAAATGCTATCTCCGGGGCCTAAAATCTCTTTATGCTCGCCCACTTGAACCATAAGATGACCCTCGATAACCAAGTCACATTCCTGACCTGCGTGGGTTGTAAGTTCAATATCGCGTTGCTCTGCCTGTGCATCATAAGGGCAACGAACGTACAAAGGCTCTGCAATACGGTTTTGGAAAGCATAAGCCAAGTTATAGTAAGTCATACCATGCGCTTGAGCAATTTTCTGACCTGCGCCCGCCCTTGTAACTGTGTAAGATTTAAGTGTAGGACTGTAACCCTCGATAATATCGGTTACGTTTACGTTAAGCGCCATTGCGCACCTATAAATGAACGCAAAGTTAAGGTCACTGTTACCTGCTTCGCACTCTTTATACTCATCTATTGAAACGGCGGTTTTTTCTGCCATTTCGGCAGGGGTTAGCCCCTCTATCTCGCGAAGTTCGCGGATACGGGCGGCCATTTCTTTAATTTTGTAATCAAGCCCTGTCATTTGTTCCATAATATACCTATCCTTTCGGGGACGAAAAAAGCACCCGTCCCAAAGCTTATGACTTTGAGACGAGCGCGCTAATTAGCTTTACACCCGCGGTACCACTCAAATTGCAGTAATACTGCCACTCTTGGAGTCTATCAACCCCTATGCCTTTACGCAGCAATCACGAGGAGGTTCTACTTGCCTTTTATTAAGGCTTTCTTCCGCCCGACTCTGAAGCTACATACGTAACACCCTTGACCTACGGCTTGCACCATCCGCCGCTTCTCTGAAAGGTTTAGTATTACGAACTCTTCGTCAACGCCTTTACCTGAAATAGTATATCATAACTTTGTTTTTATGTCAATATATAAAATTTAATGTAGTATTACAGTTTATTACGCTGTATCTTACCGCTTATGGTCTTCGGTAATTCGTCCTTGAAAACAACTATACGTGGGTATTTGTAAGGTGCGGTATGCTGTTTTACATAGTTCTGAATATCCTTTTTGAGTTCCTCTGTAGGCTCGGTGCCTTTTACAAGCACAATGCTTGCTTTTACTACCTGACCACGAACCTCGTCAGGCGCTGCGGAGACACCACACTCTAAAACGTAAGGGAGTTCCATAATTACGCTTTCAATCTCGAATGGTCCTATACGGTAGCCCGATGATTTAATAACGTCGTCTACCCTACCAACGTACCAGAAGAATCCGTCTTCATCGCGCCAAGCAGTATCGCCTGTGTGGTAGTATCCGTCATACCATACCTCGTCGGTCTTTTCTTGGTTTTTATAGTAGCCAGAGAATAGTCCGCAAGGAACTTTTTCGGAAGTTTTAACTACGATTTCACCTGTTTCACCGTCGGGAACGGGATTACCATCTGGGTCTAATATATCAACATCGTAAAGAGGTGTGGGTTTACCCATTGAGCCAAGTTTGTGTGGGTTGCCCATAAGGTTTGCGATAACCAAGGTTAACTCGGTTTGACCGAAGCCTTCCATAATCTGAAGGCCTGTTGCTTTTTCGAATTGCTTATACACCTCAGGATTAAGCGCCTCGCCTGCAGTGGTCATATGTCTTATAGATGAAAGGTCATACCTTGAGATATCCTCTTTAACCATCATTCTGAGCATTGTAGGTGGTGCGCAGAATGTAGTGATGTTGTATTTTGCAAACATAGGTAGGATTTCTGAAGCATCAAAGCGGTCGAAATCATAGGTAAATACTGCGCCTTCCGCTAGCCATTGACCGTAAAGTTTGCCCCAAAGAGCCTTACCCCAACCGGTTTCTGAAATGGTAAAGTGCAAGCCATCCTCGCTAACACCGTGCCAATATTTTGCAGTGATGTAATGGCCAAGCGCATATTTATAACTATGTGCGGCAATTTTGGGATAACCCGTTGTGCCCGAAGTAAAGAACATAAGCATTAAGTCTTCACCACAAGCGGTATCTTCGGTGCGATAGTAGTGAGCGCTGTATAATGGGAATTCTTCATCAAAATTATGCCAACCGTCACGAGAACCGCCAACCATAATTTTTGTCTTTAGAGTTGGGCTGTTTTTCTCTGCCAAATCAATTTGATGCGACACGTCGCCATCGGCAGTACAAACAACTGCGCTTACGTCCGCCGCATTAAAGCGGTAATCAAGGTCATGCTCTTGCAAAAGGTTGGTAGCAGGTATAGCAACTGCACCAAGTTTGTGGAGTGCTAGGATTGCATACCAGAACTGATAGTGACGTTTAAGAATAAGCATTACCCTATCGCCTTTTTTGATGCCGAGCGACTTAAAGTAGTTGGCGCATTGGTTGGAAGCGCGCTTCATATCATTAAAACTCAAGCGACGCTCAACCTTATTTTTGTCTATGTGCAACATTGCAAGTTTATCAGGCTCTTTTTTTGCAATCTCATCAACTATATCAAAAGCAAAGTTGAATTTATCTTCGTTTTTAAAGTCGATTTTTTGCAATACTCCGTTTTCGTCTTCTTCACAAGTGATAAACTTTGAAGAAACCAACTGACTCTTAGTAGCATTTGACGAAACCAATGTTTCTCTTACAACGTTCTCATCTTCGTTTTCACCTGGGAGAACAACTGCAACGAAAAGACAATCCTCGCCACCAACTGCAACCATACCGTGAGGGGTTGAACTGTTGTAATAGATGCTATCTCCTGCCTCTAAAAACTCAACGTTGTCACCAACCTGTACCTTTAGTTTACCACTCATCACAAAGTCGAACTCTTGACCCGAGTGCTTTGCTAAATGTATAGGTTTGTTCTGTAATTCTTCATTATATTCATACTTAACCCAATAAGGTTCTGCAATTTTTCTTCTAAATAAAGGTGCAAGGTTTCTAATACTTATACCTTCTTCTTTAGCGGTTTCCTGTCCCTGACCTTTTCTTGTGATTGTGTAAGAAGATAGGTTTGCACTTCTACCTTCCAATAGGTCAGTGATACCTATACCAAAAACCAATGCACATTTGTGAATAAAGGTAAATGGGAAATCTACTTTTCCGTTTTCATAATTTTCGTACTCTTCTATGCTTACTTCGGTTTTTTCTGCCATTTGGGCAGGAGTAAGTGAAAAAATCTCGCGCATTTCACGAATTCGTTCTGCAACCTCAATAAGTTTTTGGTTTTCTACTGTCGCCATTTACTTTTCCTCCTAACGTACGACTTTTTTAGTAGGGACGAAACAAAAAACGCCCGTCCCAAAGAAAACTTTGAGACGAGCGTGTAAAAACACATCCGCGGTACCACTCAAATTGCAGTTAAACTGCCACCTCTTGAGGTCTATCAACCTCTATGCATTCACGCAGCAATCACGGGAGGAATTAGTTACGAAAAATCGTGTTCATACCTCCGGCTCGGAAGTGATAGGCATTTTAGAATACTCTCTATCGGTTTACACCAACCACCGACTCTCTAAAAGTTTATATCCTAAGCCGTCTTCGTCACAGCCTTTGTTGTTTGGAATTATAACACACCCTCCTACCCATTGTCAACAACAATTTTGCAAAAAGATTAACTTTTATTTTTCCGCCGTCTTATATACTTTTAACAAAAAACACTTGTTTTAACTACTCGTCAAATCTTTCGCGCAGTTTTTCTAATGCTTTTTTCTCTATTCTGGACACGTATGAACGGGATATATGCAGTCTTTTTGCCACCTCGCGTTGTGGCATTTCACTATATCCGAAAAGTCCGTACCGCATATATACTATCTTCTGCTCGCGCGGAGTCAACTCTGTTTGCAAAAGCCCGTGCAGTTGCTCTGTTTTCAGTTTTAAATCGACATCGTCTATAATATCGACATTATCTGCAAGTATATCGCCAAGGGTTAAAGAATTTCCGTCTGCATCTGTATCTATTGGGTCGCTTATATGTACGTCTTGCGCCGTCTTTTTAAGACTTCTGAAACACATCAATATTTCATTTGCTATCCTCACACAAATCGGTTTTAGTATGACGACCAAAATCCTCAGTAGTATCTTCGTCGTAATCTACATCCGAAAACTCAAAGAGTTCTTCGTCTTCATCTGCATCTATTTCAATGTGTTTTATGTAAGGTGTGATATCGGGGAGCTCAATATCACCGTCCTGCGAACCGAATAAAATAACGTGTGCATTTTCGCCATCCCAAATTACACGGCGTACAATACTCCCGATGGCGGCTCTCTTTTGTTCGTAGGACATATCATCAATAGTGTTATTGAAAACGCCCAGCATCTGACGAAGTACGTCAAACTCAATATCGCTGAAAGCGTGTTCGGCGGTAAGACTTATCATCTCGTCAATGCCTTGTGAGATTTTATCAATCTCAGTATTCATTTCGTTAATACGGGCGACTATTGATTTTTTTGCTCCAATTTCATCTAACTCAGCAAGTGTGTCTATGAGTGAGCTGACCTTTTTCTCAAGGTCGGCTTTTTCTTTTTTCATCGTACTTAACTTCTGCTCATACTGCTCACGGTTGCCGGTGTAGAAAATTTTACTTTTTTCAAGCTGCTTGACAAAATCACTTTTTTCGTCTGCGAGTTGCT
>JAZNBX010000027.1:0-18427 GCA_045587265.1 Acutalibacteraceae bacterium
TAAAGGACTTTAAATATGACAATTTATTTTTTCTTATTGCGATTTTAATTTCAGGATTGTATGGTTTGGTTATTAAGCCTAATAAAGAATGGAATTCTTTATTAGCTCTTTTGTACGACATATGTGATAATAAGAATAACAATGTTCATGAAAATATTTAAAAAAATAAATAAAATCAGATTTTCTATTGATTTTTTGGTAACATTCTTGACCAAGCACCCAGAGTCAAACTAACGACTTTAATTTGGAAATGCATTGTTCGTATTTTATGGTATAAAAGACAAAAAAGAACAGACACCTTTGGGTGCCTGTTCTTTCTTTAACTATAAGTAAGCGGTTTGATTTATTACCCCACAGGCGATTTTTTCTCCTGAATTTCCTGAGGGTTGAGTTGTGAAATCGTCCACCATATTATGAATAACAACGGTACGTCCTATAATATCGGTTATATTAAATCGGTCTGTTAAAACAGATAAATGTGCCATCGTTCCGCATACTAGTAGTGGTGGCAGGTCGCCCGCATGCATAGGATGGCGCATATTTTTTGGGTTGTAATGGCTTTTGCTATTAGAAAAATGCATACCATAGCAATCGGCTCCCTCATGAATATGGAAACCTAAAAATCCTGTTGCTGTGTCGGACAGACCTTTAATGTTTGCCATAACCAAAACACAACTTCCTTTTTGATAAAATTTTACCGTACCAACAATGTTTTTTGTTTTGTCCGCACCATTTATAATGGCAATAGCTTGAGGTTTATTATAATTACACATATTATCACCAGATACAATATATGATTTTTATATGTTTATGTGATATATTAATTAAAAGACAAATAAATTTTCTTAATTTCTATATATTTAAACTGGCAATAGTGTTTACTTTTCCTTATATTTTATGGTAATATATGTATGCATCTTTGTAGGTGCAGAAATAATTGCTGAATATTTGAGTATCATAATGGTATGATTTCTTTTATTCTGCAAAAAAGAAGAGATGAGTGTTTATGTTGGCAATTTTGGCGTTTGTGCCGATTATTTTAACACTGGTTTTGATGCTAGTGTTTAACCTGCGCGCAAAATGGAGTTTGTTTATTTCGTTTTGTGTTGCCTTTGTGCTAGGGCTTGTTTCGTGGAAAATTGACGTTGTAGAGTTGTTGGCAAGTTCGGTTTTTGGTATGCTTAGTTCTTTTGACGTGTTGATTATTATTTCGGGTGCTATTTTAGTTATGAACACCTTGAAAGCATCGGGTGCTACTGCGGCTATCAACCGTGGATTTATGAATATCTGCCCCGACAAACGTGTGCAGGCTTGCATAATTGGTTTTTCATTCTGCTCGTTTATCGAATCTGCTGCAGGCTTTGGTACACCTGCCGCACTTGCAGGCCCCTTGCTTGTATGCCTTGGATTCCCACCGCTTGCCGCCGCTATGATTACCTTGATTTTTGACTCAACTGCGGTTTCTTTCGGTGCGGTTGGAACACCTGTAACTACAGCGCTAGGTGAAAGCATACTGAATTTAGCTAATGATAAAGCCTTCGTGGCTGATTTTGCTTTCTGGACAGCAGTACCTCACGCAGTAGTAAGCACCTTTTTACCGCTTATAGTTCTTATGATGGCGACTAAAATATTTGGCAAAGAAAAATCATTTAAACCTGCGCTAGAGGCAGCGCCTTTTGCAATATTTACAGGTTTATCCTTTGCAATACCACACATATTGATTACCATTTTCATAGGTTACGAATTTGCTTCGCTACTCGCGGCATTGTTTTCTATTGCCGTTACGGTTGTTGCCGCCAAGAATAACTTTTTAGTGCCTAAAAAAGTGTGGGATTTTGGTCAGCCTAATGAATGGAAAAAAGATTGGTTGGCAACTTCTGAAGTTACACCTATGGCAGAATCAAAGATGTCTATCTTAAAAGCGTGGGTGCCATACTTACTAATTGCTATTATTCTAGTTATAACCCGCATTCCGCAACTCGGCGTTAAAGGTTTGCTAACAAGTGGCGCTCCATTCGTTTTAAAAATCAACAATTTATTCGGTTTTGAAAATTTGGATTGGGCTCTAAAGTGGGCTTACTTGCCGGGAACATTCTTTATACTTGTTTCTTTTGTTACAAACTTTATTCATAAAATGAATTTTAATCAGGTTAAAACCGCTTGGAAGGATACTATTAAACAGGTTTCGGGCGCGGCAATGGCTCTGATTTTTGGTCTTGCACTTGTAGAGGTTATGAAATACAAAAACGCTGCAGGAATCAGTATGATGGACGAAATGGCAGAAACGCTAGCTATGGTTGGTAAGGACTTATATATTCTCATATCACCATTCATTGGCGTTTTGGGAGCGTTCGTTTCGGGCTCTGCAACGGTTTCAATGACTCTATTTTCAAATCTACAATTTGATACCGCTACAATGCTAGGATTACCTACTGTATATATTATTTCTATGCAATGTGTTGGCGGTGCAATCGGTAATATGGTTTGCATAAACAATGCAGTTGCGGCAAGTGCAACAATAGGTATTAGCGGTAAAGAAGGCAAACTAATAAAAATAAATGCTATTCCAATGGTTATTTATGCACTTATTACTGCTACGATTTTCTACGTTGTTAATTGGCTTGCATAATAAAAAAACTCCCTTCGGGGAGTTTTTCTTTTATCTATTAAGATACCAAATCGCAAAGTTGAGATAGCCTGCAAAAGTTACCCATACAAGATAGGGAATTTGCAAAAGGGCTGCGGTTTTATCGATTTTATAGTATTTTATAATAGTTTTTATAATGAAGTACAAAAGTGCCAAAAGCCAAAGAAAAGCAAAGAAATACATTTGCAGATTAAAGAAAATCAAACTCCAAAAGAAGTTAAAAACTAAACTAATCCCGTATGTAAAAAGTGCAGAGTCGCGCTCTAACTTTGGAGCGCTAATAGTGTTATAAATCATCGCTGCACTAACACCCATAAGAGTAAAAAGTATGGTCCAAACTATCGGAAAGAGGATTGATGGTGGAGATAGAGGAGGCTTTACGATTTCTTTGTAAATATCCATATTGCCACTTGTAAATAGGGCGGATAATCCGCCAACACCGAGTGCTATTAGTATGGAGTAAATATAACTTTTGGTTTTCTGTTTCATAAAAACACCGCCTTTATGAAATTATATGTAAATATTTTATTGATTATTATTGACTTGTTATTTTAAGAGTTATATTATGTGATTGTGTTAAAAAATAGTGGTCTTTGTGCAGGTAGGCGCAGTTTCGGCAGCGTTGGGCTTATTTACAGAAGGAAATGCATTCCTTTCGGCTTTCTTTTATGCAATACTTACCGCTGCTATGTTTGGCGTTAACCTTTTGTATATCGGTATGTTGCCCGCTTTCTTTAAAAAATATGATAACGTTTCAACCACATCGGGTGTGCTGAATTCAACCACTTATATAGGTAGTGCTATTTCTAGTTATGGAATAGCGGTTATATCTAATAGTTTTGGATGGAATACAACTCTATTGATATGGCTTTTAATAGCAGTAATTGGCACGGCGGTTTCGTTTATAATTACAAAACCTTGGGCAAAATTCCAAGCGAAATAAATATAAAAAAACGACCTTGACAGGCATGTATAACTAGTATACAATTAAATAAAAGGGGGATCCTTGATGAAAGACTTTCAAGAAAATATAGTTCCTGCATTTAACCAAAATAACGGCAATGTTTTTCTTTATGAAAATCCGAATGCTAAGTTAAAGGTGTTGTTTGTAGGTAACTCGATAACCAAACACTCGCCTAAAGCGGAAATAGGCTGGTATAAAGATTGTGGTATGGCGGCGTCTTCTGCCGATAAAGACTATGTTCATTTGCTCGTAAAAAGGCTAATGGATTATGACAAGAACGTATCTTACGGTATAGCCCAAGTAGCACAGTACGAGCGTACGTTCTTTGAAAAGGCGGCTAAAGACGATTATCAAGCGGCAGCAGATTACAATGCCGATATAGTAATTATGTTCTTTGGTGCAAATGTTGCTAAAGAATATGATGACATGGAAAACCCGCCTAAAACCTTTGGCGAGGCATATGAGGATATGCGAAATCTCTTAAGCCACAATGGTAGAGCAAAAGTTCTTCTCTCAAAGGGTTTTTACATTAAACCTAAACTAGAGGAAGAAAAGCGTGCGGTTGCAGAAAAATATGGCGATGTGTTTATTGAAACAAGCGATATTTATAGCCGTGAGGATACACACGGAATGTTCAACCACCCAAGCGATATTGGTATGCAGGCAATAGCCGATAGATTTTGGGAGCATCTTGAACCCGTAGTAAAAGAACTATTGAATAAATAAAAAAGAAAACTGTTTCTCGTTTGAGAAACAGTTTTTTTATAGATAATATTTTCCTTTGTAGTTTTTGTAGGAATTTTCAAGGTCAATAAAAACAGCATCGTGTTTTGGTACTTGCTCACTTTCGGGAGGCAACTTTAAATAATCACCGAAAGCCATTTTTAAATATTCGTCGTACCCTTGTGGTATGGGAACCAAAACACCTTCAAACTCTTTATAAACCGCGCCTTCAAAGATTTCTTTTGGATATTCGTTGACCATATACTGATATCGCGAGCAAAGTTCGGTTATATGTGTGCAAGGCTTTTTGTTGTATTTAGTCATCTGTTTTTCGGCAAATTTTGAAATGCGGTATCTCATTTTCCAAGTAGGGAATACCCAAAGCATTACCTTGCCGATAAACTCTAAAAGTTTACCCTTGCTTGTAGGTGGCTCTTGGTTATTATAAATTTGGTAGGTAAGCGCCCAAAGAATTTGCAATTTTCTGCTAAAAATACCGCTGGGGCAGTTGTCCAAAGGAATAATCTCAAGTCTAACTCCGTGCGGGATTTTTAGGTCCTTTTGTCGCTCTTTAATAAAGGTGGTATTTTCATCTGAAATAGCGGTTATCATTGAACGATAAAAGGTATTTTCATTTGTTCTGCAAAGGCGATATTTCCCGCTATTTACAAAAACCTCTTTTAGTTTTTCATAATCTGCACGAAGCATAAAGACGTCTATATCGTCATCCCAAGGGATAAAACCGCCGTTTCTTATGGTGCCTATACAAGCGCCGCCGCAAAGGAAATACTGCAAATTATGCTCTTTGCAAAACCTATCAAACATAATAAGTATCTCTAAAGATTTATTCTGTAAATCCTTTAGTTCTGCCAATATAAACACCTGCCTTTCTTATTTTACAAAATAGTGAGTGCCGCGATAGTTTTTGTACGAGTTTTCGGTGTCAATAATCTCAAACTCGTGATGGCACTGGCGCTCATTCTCGGGTGGCATATTCATATAATCTCCAAATGCCATTTTTAGATATGTGTCGTAGCCAATGGGCACGGGTAATTTATGCCCTTCAAAGTCTACAAAGGTTGCCTGACCAAAACAACTTTTTGGATACTCGTTTTTCATATAGTGGGGACCCGCGCAAAGTTCGGTTACAAAGTCGCATTCGCTGAATTTATATTTGGTCATTTGCTTTTCGCAGTATCGCCAAACAAAATAGTGCAAACATTTTGGTACAATGGTAAGTAATGTCTTACCGCCAATGTAAATTGCTTTGCCGTGATTCTCGGGTGCTTTACCAACGATGAAAAGAGAGTAAAGTAGCGCGTGCAGTTTCTGTATTTTGCGCTTTATTCCGCCAGGGCAAGCATCAAGTGGTAATACGTCAAGCATTATACCGTGATTTATGTCAAGATTTTTCTGGTAAGTTTTTATAAAGGTGGTGTTATTGGCGCAAATGGTTAAAAATTGATTTTCAGTTTTATAACCCTTTTCGGTAAACTGTATAGAATACTCGGGTGTGTCTACAAAAATCTTTTTTAGTTGCTCATAGTCGGGGCGGGGCATAAATACGTCGATATCATCATCCCAAGGAATAAATCCGCCGTTTCTTATAGCGCCGATGCAACCGCCACCGCAAAGAAAATACTGCAAATTATGCTTTTTGCAAAACGCATCAAAAAACAGTAGCATATCAAGAGAAATTTTTTGCAAGGCTTTAGTTTCGTTTTCGGTTAAAACCTTGTTTGCCATATTACCACCTCCCTTTTTTATCCATTTTATTGTACCACAAAAAAACACTAATATCAAGAAGGCAAAACGTACATCAAAAACCATAAAAAATAGTTGTGTAGTTTATAGAGGATAAAATGAAAGTGCGATAAACAAATGGCAAGTTTATCGCACTTTTTTTATTTCTTTTTCATTGTAACGTCATTAGCGTTACCTGCAAAGTTGTCGTTTTTAGCCGCCCTTACAAAATCGTCATCGGTAAATAGTGTTAAAAGTTGCTCAAGTGTGATTTTGTTTGTTGGTTTGAATTCATCTGATTTTGCATAAGTTATAAGATTGTGCTTCCACCAGTTAGTAGAGGGCGAGCATTTGGCTGTGTTAAAGGTAGAAATCAAAAGTTCACCTTTATCCACCTTAAACTCTGCTAAAGCGGCCCTCATATACTCTTTGCAGGGTATAAAGGTGTTGGTTTCGCCTACATTCACGTAATCGCTTATACTTTAACTGTGTTTTTGCAAATTTTGTAAAGTTCCTCGGTAGCAAGGCGGGTTTTGGCAACGGGGTGGCTTGATTTCGGGAAACAGTAGTAAAGCCTTTCTTTGTTACCAATGCAAATTACGTCGCCAATCTCGTACCAAAAATAATCAGAGTTAAGACTGTACGAATGGGTAGGCCCTTGTGTGTAGTCAAGTTCGCCGTCGCAACCCACAAGTCTGAAGCCGTTTTTATCGTGGTATAGAGTGCCGTCGCCAACCATATAAAGACCCTTGTAGTCGGTTAAAATACCGATGCTAACAGGCAGTTCCAAACTGTAATCGTCTTTAATAATTTCACCTTTTACAGACTCTCTTTCCCAGTTGAACCAATCGGGAATATGTGAGAATTTGCCATTAAAATTAACACCTTTTATTTCGCCAAGTGTGGTCAACTCGAATTTTGCCCCACAACCAGAGCAGGTAAGGTGTATGCCAAGACCTTTCATAGTGCCTTCACTGCCGCACTCGGAACATTTATATAGAACTCTTTGGAGTCCGTCTGCACGAAACTTTTCTTTGATTTCTATCCCGTTTTCTTTCTGACTTTTAAAGCCGTCAAAACTAAAAGCGTTATCAATAATTTCATCAATTTCTTCAACACTTTTTTCATTTAATTCCTCGGGCGTTAGTAGGCAGGTTAGTTTTGCACTAACATTTACCTTGCGCTTTTGTAGTCCGTTATAGAGTGGGTCGCGAAGAAATGCGCCATCGGTAATAACGCTTAAAACAGGTACGTTTAATTTTTTAAGTAAAACGCCAAGTCTTCTAGGCAAAGTAGTGGTGCAACCATCGAAACTGTAACCTGCTTCGGGGTACATTAAAACGCTTGTTTTAAGGGTTTTAAGTGTATAAAGAATATCCTTGATTAAGGTTACGTCGGTAACAAACTTTTGTGTAGGAATGCAACCTATATTACGCATTAGCCACTCTTTGCCGACCATACCGTCGGTAGTGCTTACAATGCAGTATGGCTTTGGGTAAAATATTCTCGATGCAACCTCTAAATCAATAAAACTAGAGTGATTCATCAAAATAAAGTAAGGGCCTTTTCCGGCTTTCTCCATACGCTCTTTGGTGTATTTAAACCTTGTGAAAATAAGGTCGGGGATAGAGGCAACTCTGATTATAGTTCTAAACAAAATGTTAGGCTTTTTAGGCTTTTTGTGTTTAGGCGCTTTTATGTTAGCAACCTCTCGGTAGGATTTTGCTATCTGTTTTATTTTCATATAAAACTCCTGTTTTTTATTAACCTTTTTCTGTAATGAATTTGTATATAAGTTCGGCCGAGTTTTTGCTAAATTCGTTGTTTAAACGCGACCTCATATCATTACACTTGTCTTGATTAGTAAGATAAGAAAGCACTTTAGTGGTAAGTTCTGCAACCGATTCTGCAGTTTCTGCAAAGCCGTTGCCTGTTAGAAATTCCATATTTCGCGTTTCGCAACCAGGCACAGCATCTATGAGTACAAGCGGCAGATTTTTAACAAGCGCCTCTGTGCTGCTAAGACCACCCGGTTTTGTAATGGCAACCGTTGCGGCGTCCATATACAAATCCATTTTATCGGTGAATCCAATAACGGTAGCACGCTCTTTGGGTAGACACTCAAAAAGTTCTTTTTGGAGGGACCTATTGCTACCGCAAACAACTGCAAGGTGAGCATTTTCCGGCATAAGAGTTGTAATCCTGTCGCCAAGTTCTTTTATAGGTCCGCAACCCATACTACCGCACATAAGTAGAACTATTTGCTTGTTTGTGGGTAGATTAAGTAATTCTTTTGCAGAGGTTTCATCGGTCTTTTTATAAAATTTACTACGAACGGGAATACCGCTTGGTATAACCGCATCGTCGGGTATATTAAAAGAGGCGAACTCGTTCTTTAAAAGACTGTGTGGTATAAAATACGCCGTTGCATCAAGTTCGGGAGTCCCTGGCGAGCAGGTATAATCGGTAGCGACAAAATATATTTTAAGATTTGGTATATATTTACGCTTAACCTCAGTAGCAATCATACCCGAAAAAACATGTGTGCAAACTATTGCCGTGTATTTTTCTTCTAGCATTAGTTTGTATAATTTTTTAGCACCTTTTGAAAAGGTTTTATACATTAAAGATGTGTTTTTATCCTTTGCAGGATGGTTTTCAGCAAAGCGATAACCCACGCCAAAAAGTTTAGGTGTATTTTTATAAATAAAAACATGCCCGTCGCTGATTATATCGGATTGCAGTTTGCCCCAAAAGGCAAGAGAATCGCGAATATCACAGGGAATGTTATGGCTTTCAAAAACGTCTTTAATGGCATTTGCGGCAGAATTGTGACCGCCACCTGTATTGCCCGAAAGAATTAAGAGTTTTATTGAAATCCCTCCCAAAACGAAATAACCACCATAAGTATAGCATAGAGGTTAATAAGTTTCAATCAAAAAAATTGTAATAAATATTGCCACAGTATATTGTTAAATACCGTGGCAAATTATGGTTAATTATATTGTGCTCTTTCGCCACCAATAAACTTAGCGCGTGTTTTAGCGGCGGTTACAAAAGCTTTACCAATTTGCTTGGTTTCAAGCCTTAATGGTACGGCAACGTGTTTTAAATGCATACCTATAAGGGTGTTGCCTATATCAAGCCCTGCATCAGCTTTAATATGCTCAACCGCGACGGGCTCTTGCATAGCCTCAAATACAGCAGTGGCAAACGAGCCTCCCGCTTTTGCTACAGGACGAACACAAACTGTTTCTAAATTAAGTTTTTTAGCGGTCGATTTTTCAACTATCAGTGCGCGGTTAAGGTGTTCACAGCATTGGGCTGCAAGCAAAATACCACGGCTATTAAGAATAGGCATAATGGTTTTTACTAAATCTACCGCAACCTCTGGGGCAGAGCCTTTGCCAATAACGTTACCTACTATTTCACTAGTAGAGCAACCAATAACCAAAAGGTCGCCTGTCTTTAGACCGCTAGTTTCTAATAGTTCTTCAATTACATTTTGAGCATCAACTAAAAATTTATTATCCATAAATATCTCCATAAAAAATATTACATAAATATTTTAATACAATTTCAAAATTTGTCAAGCAGTATATTATCGTTGACAAGGCGTGTACCTTTTTGATATAATTACAATATATATTATCTAGGAGTATGGTTATGAAAAGAATTTCGACTTTTATTCTTGCTATGGTTTTGGCGTTTACAACCTTCTGCTTTGCGCCAACCGTGTCGGCAAATAACGATTTAATGGAAGGTTCGTTATCTGCATATGGCGAAATTGTTGGAACAAAGGGTTCTATCGAGGTAGAGTTTACCTTGCCTCAAGAAAACGTGCTAATATACGGTTTGCAGTTTAATTATACCTTACCAAAAGGTGTAAAACTAGCAGGTGCGCCACAAAATAAAATCGGAAATGGTTGGGAAATGGTTTCTGGCGAGGGCCACATACATTTATATAACCACAAAACTCCTTTAAATGATATAAAAACATTTGGTTCAGACTATAATATAGTAAGCATTCCCGTGCAGATTGATGCTAAGGCTAAAATACTTCCTGGCACATTGGATTTTACTGCAACGCTTACATCGGTAGCAGTAGGTAATGAATCTTCGCAGTATGGGTTTAGCGAGGGTATTGATTATTGCGACACCGAAAATGTTGATTTTGGCATAGAGTACACAAAAAGTATAAGCAGTGCTTCTGTTAGCGGTATCAAGCAACAGGTTTATGACGATGGTTTTGATTGCGAGCAGTATGATGTTACGGTAAAACTTGATGGCACAACCCTAACATACGGTATAGATTACGATTTAGAATATAGCAATAATATTTATCCCGGCGTCGCAACCGTAAAAATTGTTGGTACAAATAATTATTACGGAACAATAAGTCGCACCTTTATAATCGTTCCCGCTAAACTGGAAGGTCTAAATAAATCTGGCAAAACCGCAGGTTCAATAACTATTAAGTGGACTGCGTCCCCTAAAATAGACGGGTATTATATTTACAGAAGCAGGTCGGCAAATTCGGGATATTCGCTAATAAAGACCCAAACCGCCACCACTTTTACAGATAAGGATTTGCAATCGGGTAGATATTATTACTATCGCGTATGTGCTTATAAGAAAATAAACGGAAAGGTTTATTCGGGTGCATATTCAACAGTTGCAGAAAAAACCAACGGGTATATTGTTGCAAAACCTGAAAAATTAAAGGTAAGTAAGGAAAACACAAGTTCCCTAAAACTAACCTGGAAGGTAACTCCAAAAGCAAATGGATATTATATTTATCGCTCTACCAAAAAGGATTCAGGCTTTAAAAAGATAAAAACCATTACTTCACCATATACTACATATTATGTAAACAAGAAACTTTCAAAAGGAAAAACTTATTACTACAAAGTTGTTGCTTATCGTAAATTTAGCGGTGAAACGGGCATAGGCGAGGCTGCAACAATAACAGCAGCAACCAAGCCCAAGGCCCCAACGATTAGTTCCGTAAAGGCACTTTCGGGCAAAAAAGCCAAAATAACAGTTAAAAAACTATCCGGCGCTGATGGTTATAACATAAGCATTAGCACAAGCAAATCAAAACGATTTAAAACTGTGTATACAGGTAGCAAAACTACCTACACTAAAAAATCCCTAAAAGCGAAAAAGACCTATTACGTAAAGGTACGTGCTTATAAGATTTCCGGTGGCAAGAAAATTTACGGAAGTTATAGCAAAGTAAAATCGGTTAAAATTAAAAAGTAATTAAAAACACACTGTGGTATTCCGCAGTGTGTTTTTAGCAGTAATTTCTATTGCATTTTTTAATGCATTGTGTTATATATAGTAATATAACTTAGCGTGACAGGGCCCGAACCTGTCACGCTATGAACGGAGAGACTTATGAAAAAGATTATTTCGTTTTTAATGGTCGCGCTTTTTTTAGTGAATGTTGCAAACCTTGCACCAAAAGCAGATGCGGTGGCTAAAATAGCGTCAGACAATATTAATGTAGAGATAAAGGGTACACATTCTATCGATGAAGCACGCGACTCTTTAAAGGATTTAAAAAATGGTGACGTTTCTTTGTCTGAACTGTATGAGCAGTATGAAAAGCAGTTAATCGAGGTACCGCTTTATTGTAGCGGTATAGATGATATTAACAAACTTTACGGCTTGCAGTTTATGGTAAGTACCGATAACGAGGACGTTGCATTTATGTCGGTTGAGACTAATATTCAAAACGGCAAGAAAATAGGAACTTCGGTTTGGAGTGCTTTTTTGAGCGCACAAAACACCGAGTTTACCGAGGCACGCGTTTTACTATATGGTACTCAAGAAATCAATAGCGAACTAAATAAAACTGTTAATATGATGGATGAAGACAAGTATAGCGTTGCAACCATTTATATGATAGCCGATAAGGATTTTAAAGGCGAGGCAGAGGTAGAGGTGTCGGTTGAAGATATTGCTTCTAAAAACAGCAAAGGTACCGTCGTTTCTGCGGCAGATAGTTTTGAAACAGTAACATCTTTCACCGTAAAAGAAGGTAAGCAAAACGATATAGAAATGCAGATGCTTGGTGCACAGATTCGCACTAGTCTTCCACAAGGTTTACGTTTTGGTACAAAGGTAGAACTTGGCTCGGTTAAAAAGAAGATAGATGATATAAGTTATGGTACCTTAATTGCCGTAACAAATCAGTTAGGCGATAATGAGCTAAACTTAGAAACAGAGCAAGCATATTACAACAGCGAAGGCAGTATTTACAGCAAAAAGGGTAGCACTGTAGTTTTTACGGGCGAGATTAAAGATTTCCCCAAAGATGGCAGATACGATACCGTTAACTTTACCGCGCGTGCTTACGTTAGATATAAACTAAAGGGTAGCAATAAGTACACAGTTATTTATTCCGAGCCCATTATCAGAAACGTTGATAATATAAAAAGCAAATTAGGAATGAATTAGGGGGATTAGTATGAAAAGAGTAGCATTAGTGCTTTTGTGCGCTTTATTGTTTTTTTCACTTTCCGCCTGCAAGGGTAATAAAGAAAAGGTAAGTTCCGATACCTCCTCAAAAATTACCGAAAAGGATATTTTCGAGTACAACGGAACAGAGTCGGAATATAAAATGAACGAAAGCGAAGCAGAGGAACTTTTTAATAATCAGTCGAGTGCTGTCGACAGTAGCGAAACTACAACTTCGAGCGAGCCTGAGGATACCTCTTCTCAAAGCGAAACGGAGAGCGAGGTTACTTCCGAAGAAAGCTCGCAGGAGGCATCAAAGGTAAATAAGTTTGATGAAGACGGCGACGGCTGGACAGATGATTGGAAATAATCAAAAATACCCTTACACTGCTCACAAGTGTAAGGGTGCTTTTTACTTGCACAAACAGAAAAAATATAGTATAGTATATATAATCTTTTTTAGCATAGAAATTGGAGGGTGTGTATGACACACGATAACGAAAACAGAACCGTAAACACCTTGCCGCTAATAGCATTACGCGGTTTGGTTATGTTTCCGGGCATGCTTTTGCATTTTGATGCAGGCAGAGAAAAATCAATAGCAGCACTTAATGCCGCAATGGCTGTAAATAAAGAAATTCTTTTGGTAGCGCAAAACGATATAATGGACGAAGACCCAAAAATTGACGATTTGTATTCGTTTGGTTGTACCGCAAAAATTCGCCAAATGTTAAAGGTTAGCGAAAATGAGGTGCGAGTTTTAGTAGAGGGCGTGCGCCGTGTTTATTTATGCGGTGTTAATGATAACACCAACTATCTTTTAGGCGATTTCTTTGATGCACCCGACTCAAACTCAAGGGCGACAGTTATTTATAAGCAAGCGGCTATGCGCCATATAAAGAATATGTTTAACGAGTATGTAGGGCTTGTGCCAAGACTTTCTAAAAATATAGTTATGTCGGTGCGTGCCGCAGACGATATTGGCTATCTTGCTAACTATATCGCGTCTAACCTACCGTTTGAGGTAGAGGATAAACAGGCGGTTTTAGAGGAGCGTAACCCCGTAAAACGTGCCGAACTTATAGCAGGCATGTTGGAGCGTGAGATAGAACTTACATCTATTGATGCTAAAATTTCTGAAAAAGTTAAGGTGCAGATGGATGCAAATCAGCGCGAGTATTATATGCGCGAGCAACTAAAAGCGCTTAACGAAGAACTTTATGGCGAGTCTAATCCGCATGAAGAAGCCGATGAATTAAAGGCAAAAATAAAATCACTTAACGTTTCAAGCGACGTTACCGATAAACTTTTAAAAGAGGTAGACAAGCTTGAAAAAATGCCGTTTGGTTCGCAAGAAGCAAGCGTTATTCGCAATTATTTGGACGTGTGTATTTCGTTGCCGTTTGGCTCGTATACAAAGGACAATATAAATATTAAAAGGGCAAGAACCATTCTAGAACGTGAGCATTACGGTCTAGAAAAGGTTAAAGAACGTATTATTGAAACTTTGGCTGTGCATTCCTTAACGGGCAGTACGGGTGGTAGTATACTTTGTCTGGTAGGGCCTCCCGGTGTTGGTAAGACCTCAATAGCACGCTCTGTGGCTAATTGTATGGACCGCCGTTTTGCAAGAATTTCTTTAGGCGGTGTGCATGACGAGGCAGAAATCCGCGGTCATAGACGCACCTATATCGGCTCAATGCCCGGCAGAATTATTGATGCTATTAAACTTGCCGGCAGTGCAAACCCCGTAATCCTTTTAGACGAGGTTGATAAACTTGCCGCAGATTATAAAGGCGACCCGTCTTCTGCACTTTTAGAGGCGTTAGACCCCGAGCAGAATAGCACATTTAAAGACCACTTTTTAGATATTCCTTTTGATTTAAGCAAGGTTTTCTTTATAACCACTGCAAATAATATGGATTCTATTCCGGGACCTTTGCGCGACAGAATGGAGATTATCGAACTTTCGGGTTATACAAAACTTGATAAGATGAGTATTGCAAAGAAATATCTAGTTAAAAAGCAACTCGAAAAGAATGGTGTTAACGCTAAAGTTTGCAAAATTTCTGCGGGCGCCATTTCGGATATTATTGATTATTACACAAGAGAAGCGGGTGTACGTAAGTTAGAGCAGTCTATTGCCACCGTTTGCCGTAAGGCAGCAACAAAGGTTGTGGCAAAAGAGGCGGAATCGGTTTCGGTTACTGCACAAAATTTGCAGGAGTTTTTAGGTACACCACGTTTTAAAGATGATACTTTGTTACCGCAAAACGAAGTGGGCGTTGTTAATGGTCTTGCCTTTACTCAGGTTGGCGGAACGTTAATGCAACTAGAAGCGTCTGTTATAGACGGTAGTGGCAAACTCGAATTAACGGGTTCTTTGGGCGACGTTATGAGGGAGTCTGCAAAAACCGCTTTGAGTTACGTTAGAAGTATTGCCGACACTTTGGGCGTAGATAAGGATTTTTATAAGAATAAAGATTTCCACATAAATGCAACCGAGTCGGCAATTCCAAAAGATGGTCCATCAGCAGGTATCACTATGGTAACGGCGCTAGTGTCTGCGCTTACAGGTATACCTATAAAGCGCGACGTTGCTATGACGGGCGAAATAACCCTTCGTGGCAGAGTTCTTGCCATTGGCGGATTAAAGGAAAAGACAATGGCGGCATATTCCGCAGGTGTTAAAACTGTGTTTATACCAAAAGCAAACGAGCAGGACCTCGAGGATATAGATAAAACAGTTCGTGAAAACTTAAGATTTATTCCTGTAACCTACGCTAGCGAGGTAATTGAACTTGCGCTCGCAGAGGAAATTAAAGTACCTAGTGAAGAAAGGTTAATTCCGCAAATGCACGGTAAAATTAACCGCACTTCAACTAGGCAGTAGGCGGTAGAAAAAATGAATTATAATAATATTGTTTTTGAAAGTTCTTATGGCGTTTCAAATCAGTTGCCACCCTCAAACTTGCCCGAAATTTGTTTTTCGGGTAGGTCAAACGTTGGTAAATCGTCGCTTATAAATAAACTTGTTGGTAGAAAAGCGTTAGCAAGGGTAAGTACAAAACCCGGCAAAACCGTAACCATCAACTTTTTTAAAGCGGGCGATACTCGCCTAGCCGACCTACCGGGTTATGGCTATGCCAAGGTTTCTTTTTCCGAAAAAGAGCGTTGGGGCGAACTTATGGAGCATTATTTTGCATCGGGTAGAAACATAAAATTAGTTGTTCAACTTGTAGATATGCGCCACGATGCCACCGCCGACGATATTTCTATGATAAATTATCTGATAGAAACGGGATATGATTTTGTTATCGCGCTAACCAAAAGCGATAAACTTAATAAAACCGAGCGCCAAAACAGATTAGACGCTTTTAAAGAACAGTTTGAGAATTTGCCCGATGGGGTAGAGTATTTTCCTTTCTCATCGCAAAACGGCGAGGGCGTTGATACGCTAAAATCTTTAATAGAAAAGCATTTGGGTGAGTAGTATGAGTTACGAGGCTTTTGCATCGGTTTACGATGTTTTAATGCAAAACGTTGATTATAAAAAGCGTACCGAATATTTGCTTAAAATTTTTAATAGGTATGATAGAAAACCCACCCTGCTTTTAGACCTTGCTTGTGGCACGGGTAGTTTTGCAAAAGAGATGTTAGAGCGTGGTATTGACGTAATCGGCGTTGATGCATCGGAAGAAATGCTTAATATCGCAAGAGAAAACCTGCCCGAGTGTTTGCTTTTAAACCAAAGAGCAGAGGAACTTGACCTTTACGGCACGGTAGACGGCGCAATTTGTTTAATGGATAGCCTTAATCATATAACCGACTATGGTGATTTCTGTAAGGCAATAGAGCGTACCGCTTTGTTTTTGGAAAAGGATAGGCTTTTTGTGTTCGACGTAAATACCGAGTATAAGCATAAAAATATTCTCGGCGATAATTGCTTTGTAATAGAGAACGATGGTGTTTTCTGTACTTGGCAGAACGAGACCGACGAGAACCTTTTAACAAATATTATGCTAGACTTTTTTGTAGAAGGGGAATCGGGCGAATATCAGCGCTTTAGTGAGGATTTTAGCGAGCGTGCATATACCAAGACTCAAATTGAAAACGCTCTAAATAGTGCAGGTTTAGAGATTGTGGCAGTACTGGACGATATGAGTTTTAAAGAGCAAAAAGAAACAAGCGAAAGGTTATATTATGTAACCAGAAAAATATAATGTAACAAAGGAAGTATTTTTAATGGGTAAGCTAATTCGTTGTATTACGTCTGACGGTGCGGTTATGATGACCGTTGTTGATACAACCGATATAGTAGAGAATGCAAAAAATATACACGATACAACCCCTGTTGTAACTGCGGCTTTGGGTAGACTTTTGTCTGCAGCATCAATGATGGGCAATATGCTTAAAGGCGAGGATAATAGTATCACGCTTCGTATAGATGGCGGTGGCCCTGCAGGCTCTGTTGTGGCGGTGTCGGACGCTTTCGGTAACGTGCGTGGTTACGTAGGTAATCCACACGTAACTATCCCTTTAAAACCTAATGGTAAACTAGATGTTTCGGGTGCAGTAGGTACAGAGGGTAATCTTTACGTATTAAAAGACGTAGGCTTAAAAGAGCCGTACAATGGTGTAATTCCGCTAGTTTCGGGCGAAATAGCAGAGGACATAACCGCGTATTATGGTACTAGCGAGCAAATACCTACTGTGTGTTCTTTGGGCGTGCTTGTAAATAGCGATAGAACGGTTGCTTGTGCGGGCGGATTTTTAATTCAACTTTTGCCGGGCGCGGATGATAGCACTATTGATAAAATAGAGGCAAATATGAAAGAGTTAAAACCATTTACAACAATGCTTGCTGAAAATACAAGTCTTGAAGATATCGCTAACACCGCATTAAATGGTTTTGAGGTAGAAATTTTGTATACCCAAGAGGTAGAATATAGGTGCGATTGCTCAAAGGAAAGGGTAAAGCGCGCGCTATTAACTTTGGGCGATGATGAACTCGAAAGTATGGCATCAGAAATGCCAGAAATAGAGTTAAGTTGCCACTTTTGTAACAAGCGTTATACCTTTACTCCCGAGCAGGTTAGAGCCTTAAAAAAAGGCTAAAAAAATATTTTTAAAAATTTTTAAAAAAAGTGTTGACAAACGCCAAATAGTATGGTAATATATCATTCGTCGCCGGTGATAATCGGTGGCGAATAAGATGTGGGAGCATAGCTCAGCTGGGAGAGCATCTGCCTTACAAGCAGAGGGTCACAGGTTCGAGCCCTGTTGTTCCCACCATCGTTGGCCTGGTAGTTCAGCTGGTTAGAACGCTAGCCTGTCACGCTAGAGGTCGTGGGTTCGAGTCCCATCCAGGTCGCCATTCGCCTCTGTAGCTCAGTTGGTAGAGCAGGGGACTGAAAATCCCCGTGTCGTTGGTTCGATTCCGACCGGAGGCACCATGTTGTGCGGATTTAGCTCATCTGGTAGAGCGCCACCTTGCCAAGGTGGAGGTAGCGAGTTCGAGCCTCGTAATCCGCTCCAAGTACAAGAGATAATTCGACAAGCGATGCTTCAGATTATCTCTTGTTTTTATATGGCGCCATAGCCAAGTGGTAAGGCAGAGGTCTGCAAAACCTTCACCCCCAGTTCAAATCTGGGTGGTGCCTCCAGCCGATGTGGCGAAACAGGCAGACGCAAGGGACTTAAAATCCCTCGGGGGAAACTCCGTGCTGGTTCAAGTCCAGTCATCGGCACCAAAAAATCAAGACGGGTATATCCCGTCTTTATTTTTTGTTTTCGAAGAATGGGGCTTGACTGAACCGGTTTGAGGTGAGATGAAAACATCTTCCCTTCCGTTTAGCCAAAGCATGAACGCGAAGAAGCAA
>JAZNBX010000028.1:0-15069 GCA_045587265.1 Acutalibacteraceae bacterium
ATATAGTGTTTGCAAAACGAGTATATACTATATATAGTGTTGTAAATAAATAACAATTTTTTTAGAAAATTTACCCTATACTGTTATTTTGGTTATTTTGGCTAATTTTATACAGAATTTCGTTAAAACAGACCCTTAATCTGTGCAAAATCCCACCGACAAGTGACCCGAAGTGGAGGATTTTTTTAAAATTATTAAATTTTTAAGTAAAAATCGGTGTCCGAAAACCCGAATTTTGCAAAATTGTGGCGAAAATACTTAAAATTACACCCTTAAACCTTAAAAACACCATCATTTATGGCTTTTTTAGTGCAAAAAACTAAAAACTGCGACCATTTTGGTAGCAAAAAGGGGAGTGTGTTTAAAAATATGGCTTGTCTACATTATATATATGTATACGCTCGGTGCTTTTATTACCTTCATTATATATGTAAGGCGGTTTTGTTTCGCGCGCGTATATTATATATATGTAGTCGACAAATTAGTTCTTGTATTTAGAGTTAAAATATGGCATAATTGAAAAGTAAATTAAATGCGGCGTAATTATGTTGCAGGATGGAGTGTATTATGACAGAACAAAGAAGCACCTTTACTGGTAAACTTGGATTCGTTCTTGCCGCTGCAGGTTCTGCGGTAGGTCTTGGAAATATATGGCGATTCCCTTATCTTGCTGCCGAGTATGGCGGCGGTATCTTTTTGCTAGTGTATTTAATTTTGGCGGTAACCTTTGGCTTTGCTTTAATGACTGCCGAAATCGCTATTGGTAGAAAAACAGGATTAAGCGTTATCGGCGCTTTCAAAAAGTTAGACAAACGCTTTTCGTTTGTTGGTTGGCTTGCGGCATTAGTGCCTGTAATTATTTTGCCATATTACTGTGTAATTGGCGGATGGGTTACAAAATACCTTGCAGTGTTTTTAAGTGGCGGTGCAAGTGACGCGGCAACCGATGGTTTCTTTGGTAATTTTATCACTTCGGCAGGCGAGCCTGTTGGTTGGTTCTTGGTTTTTCTAGGCCTTACTGCGCTTGTTGTTTTGTTCGGTGTTGAAAAGGGCATAGAAAAGGTTAGCAAAATTATGATGCCCATTTTGGTTGTCTTAACCTTGTTTATTGCCATATACGCGTTATGTATGCCCGGTGCAATAGAAGGTTTTAAGTGGTACATATTGCCCGACTTTAGCAAGTTTTCGGTAAAAACCGTGCTTGCCGCTATGGGTCAACTTTTCTACTCAATGTCGCTTGCTATGGGTATTATGGTTACTTATGGCTCGTATATGAAAAAGGACGTTAATCTTGAAAGTTCGGTTCGCAATATCGAAATTTTTGATACGGGTATTGCATTTTTGGCGGGTCTTATGGTTATCCCTGCCGTGTTCGCGTTTAGCGACCCAACACAATTAAAAGCAGGTCCAAGCCTTATGTTCATAACCTTGCCAAAGGTTTTCGAGAGTATGTTTGGCGGTAGCGTAATCGGTACTGTTTTCTTTCTTTTGGTTCTGTTTGCCGCGTTAACTTCGTCAATTTCTTTGATGGAGACGGTTGTTTCTATTATTCAGGATAAACTAAAATGGAGTCGCAAGGTTTCTTGCCTTGTTGTGTTCGTTGGTTCTATCGCGCTAGGTTTGCTTTCGCTATTCGGCTATAGCATTTGGGATAAGGTGCTGATTTTCGGTTACCAATTCCTTGATTTCTTCGATTTTATAAGCAATAGCGTAATTATGCCGATAGTGGCACTTCTAACCTGTATAATGATTGGCTACTTCATAAAGCCAAAAGCGATTATAGAGGAAGTAGAATTAACCGCAAAATTCAAAAGCAAAACCTTGTTTGTTGTAGTAATTAAGTATGTTGCTCCCGTTTGCATCGTGTTAATATTACTATCATCACTATTCATGTCGTTCTAAATCAAAAAGGCTTCCGTAATGGAGGCCTTTTATTTTGAAAAACAGCAGAAAGTGGATACAATATCTAGTAATTGACTTTATAAAAAGGGTATGATATAATTACTTCGTATGATACATACTGAGAAAGTGTGTAAAAATATAAGTAATACTTTAAGGGGAATGTTAATTATGGAAAAATTATTAGAAATCCTAAAATCTATCAGAAGCGACATCGATTTTGAAAACGAAACTAAACTTATCGATGATGGTATTCTTGACAGTTTTGATATCGTATCTATCGTTGCAGAACTTTGCGAGGAGTACGATGTTACCATCACAGTTGATATGTTAGAACCTGAAAACTTCAACAGCGCTGCAGCAATGCTTGCATTGGTTGATAAACTTTTGGACGAGGAATAATTTTATATTTTTAAAAACACCAAAGCACCAATACCGATTTCTTTTAGTTTTCGGTTTTAGTGCTTTGGCTAGTTTATAGAAAAATTTAAAAATTGAGAGAAGTATTATGACTTTAAATTCGTTAAACTTTTTATTGTTTTTAGGTCTTGTAGTTTTAGTTTATTACATAGTGCCTAAAAGGTTTCAATGGGTAGTATTGCTAATCGCCAGTTACGGCTTTTATTTAAGCAGTGGTATAGAGCATGTAATTTACATTATCTTTACCACCTTGTTTACCTATGCCGCGGGTCGATATATGCAGTACCTACGCGACAAACAACAACTTAAGATAGACGCTTTGGGCGAGGAAGCCACTAAAGAACAGAAGCGCGAAATGAAAAAAGAGGTTCAGAAAAAGGTTCACACCGTTCAGGTTGTAACCGTTCTTGTAAACCTTGGCGTTTTGGCTACAGTTAAGTGCTTAAACCTTGCAATCGGCGGTATAAACGACCTGTTTAGCTTCTTCAAATGGGACGCTTCAATGCCCTTTGTAAACATTATCGTGCCTCTAGGTCTTTCATACTATACCTTTAACTGTATTGGTTATCTTATAGATATGGGTCGTGGCAAGCACGCTGCAGAGAAAAACCTTGGTAAGTTTGCATTGTTTGCATCCTTCTTCCCATCTATCGTGCAGGGTCCGTTGTTCCGTTTTAACGACGTTGGTTTACAACTCCAGCAACCCCATAAGTTAGACTATAATAATTTAAAGTACGGCGCACAACTTATCCTTTGGGGCTTTTTCAAAAAGCTTGTTATTGCAGATAGAGTTGCGCCTGTTGCAAGAACAATATTCGCAGAAGGTTTTGAGTATACAAACGGCTCGCAGATTTTCTTTGGCGTTTTGATGTATTCATTCCAGATTTACGGCGATTTCTCGGGCGGTACCGATATCACTCGCGGTGCGGCACAAATGCTTGGCATCGACCTTCCCGTTAACTTTGAGCGTCCTTTCTTTGCAACCTCTATGGCAGATTTCTGGCGTAGATGGCATATGTCTTTGGGCGCTTGGATGCGCGAATTCGTGTTCTTCCCCATAATGCTTTGTAAGCCTGTTACTGCGGTTAGCAAAAAGTTCCGCAAAGCCTTTGGTAACCATGCGGCGAAAATGGTTCCATCTGTTGCGGCGCCTTTCTGTGTGTTCTTCCTTATAGGTATTTGGCACGGTGTTACCTCGCAGTATATTATGAACGGTTTGTATAATGCATTCCTCATTTCATCAACCGTTGCGCTTACACCTTTTTATGAAAAACTCGCCAAATGGCTTCGCATAAACACAGAGGCATTCAGTTGGCGCTTGTTCCAGATGCTTCGCACCTTCGGTCTACTATGTATTTCACGTATTATAGTAAAAGCACCAAGCCTAACGGAAGCATTTAAAATGATTAAAACAATGTTCACGTCTTTCAGCTTCGGTTTCCTAACAGGTAGTGACGGACAAATGTTTACCTTGGGAATTGACGAGGACAATATGGTCGTTTTAATTCTTGCCATCGCTTTGTTACTTGTAATCGGTATTTTACAAGAAAGCGGTATGAAGATTAGAGAAACCCTTGCAAAACAGAATCTAGTATTCCGTTGGGGTATGATTTTAGCCCTATTGGTAATAGTTATGATTTTTGGTATTTACGGACCTGAATATGATGCAAGCGCATTCATTTACGGACGCTTCTAAGATTAAGTACGAGGAGATAAATATGACTAAAAAGCAGATTTTAAGATGTGTAGCTTTTGCCGTGGCAGTATTTATGACAATCGTGCTTATGTGCGATTTGTTCGAGTACGAAAACAACAAAAACTTTGATAAAAATGCATATACCTACCGCAATCTTCCCGAAAATATACTAGATGGTGTTTATATTGGTACAAGCGGTGTAGATAGATTTTGGATTGCGCCAAAGGCTTACGAAGAGTATGGTATGTCTGTGCATGCATTGTCTTACGATGCGTTCCCCGCGTGGCTTTATACCGATATGATAGACGTTGCGCTTAAAAACCAAACACCCGAGGTGGTGCTTTTGGACGTTCGCGCATTTTTCCAGGACAACACTGTTGACCTTATGGACGTTCGCGCAAGACGTGCTATTGATGCGCAACCATTCTTCTCGCCAATACGTTGGAAGATGGTTCAAAAGACGGTTAAGTATATACACGAGCAAAGCTTAAAAGAAATAGAAGCAGCAGAGAAAAAGGCTGCAGAGCAGACCGACCCCACTTTGCCGGAAGTAGTAATTCCGGAAGAAAGGTCGAAGTACGATTTCTCTTTTGCGTTCCCATTCATTAAGTTCCACAGCAAGTGGTCGGATAAATATTCGTTATATAACAACCTTGGTTCTAAAGAGCAGGTATACGGCGGTTTCTATATGTCGCCCGACCGCACAATAAGAAAAACACCTCACGCTAGAGTGGTTTATGATGCAAATAGGTATTCGGAATTAGACTCGCTTACCGAAAAAGCTCTTTACGAGGTTATTGATTATATTAAAGAAAAGAACTTAACCGTGCTTTTCGTTGATACACCACAGTTCTTAGACGAGAGTGAGCACGGTCGCGCAAACACCGTTTATAAGATTTTAGAAGAGAATGGTATGGATTACATTCATTTCTATAAAGACGGTAGCAGCGAGTTCACAGTAGACCTTGATAACACCAAGGAATTCTATGACGAAAGCCACGTTAACTACTATGGCGCAGAAAAGTTTACCGACGTTTTGGCAAAGTATCTAGACGAAAAATATGATTTCCCTGACCGCAGAAAAGATGAGTCGGCGGCATCATATTGGGATGGTAAATATAAAGCAGTAGTAGATGGCGTTGTAAGATACGAGCAAGAAAAAGCGGCTAAGGAATTAGAGAAACAATTAAAAGCACAAGAAGAGGCTTTAAAACAAGCAGAACTACAACAAATTATTGACGCAGATCAGCAATAAGGGGGATAATAATGCTTAAATCAATAGCACTTATAATTCAAGAAAAAGCAGTAGAAACTCCAAACCAAACCGCCATAATTGTTGGCGAGGAAAAATGCACCTATCAGGTTTTGGCTCAGATGAACCGCAAGGCCGCCCTTTATTTACAAGACAAAGGCATTAAAGAGGGCGATAGAGTTGTGGTTGAAGCAGACCATTTACTATCCTACGTGTTTCTTTGGTATGGTATTCAACTTTTGGGCGCAACATTCGTGCCGGTTGAAAAGAACACTCCTAGCCTTCGTGTAGAGGAAATTGCCCAAGAGTTAGAGGCAAACACAGTGGTTACTCTAACCGCGCGTGAAGATTTGCCTAGCGCTTGGTCTTTAGAAGATATTATGAAAGAAATCGAGGGCTTAGAGGATACCTTTAAACCTACCGCACCTAATGATAATAGCCTTGCCGAAATCCTTTTCACAACAGGTACAACAGGTAAGTCAAAGGGTGTTATGGTTTCTTATTCTAACCAA
Organism: Acutalibacteraceae bacterium; assembly: GCA_045587265.1. GTDB lineage: Bacteria > Bacillota > Clostridia > Oscillospirales > Acutalibacteraceae > UMGS1532. Next base: position 5,780 of record JAZNBX010000028.1, read on the forward strand.
ATAAATATCGCGCTTGCAGGTATTGAAACTACTAATATTAAAGCCGATAACGTTTGGCTAATTCCTACCCCTATGAACCATGCCGCAGGTCTTCGTAAAGTGCATATCGCTATGGCGGTTGGTAGCACCGTGGTTTTATTAGAGGGCTTCCGTAACTTTAAACTTTACTTTGATGCAATTCACAAAAATAACGTAACCTCACTTTATTTGCCACCTTCAGCAATTCATCTATTGCTTGCAGTAGCATCTAAGGATTTAGAGGCGTTAAAAGACCAGTTAAGGTTTATTTATTCAAGTTCTACCGCATACCCCGAAACCGATAAAGAAAAAATGCGCAAACTTCTACCTAACGTTTATATGTACAACTGCTTTGGTTGTTCAGAGGCGGGCGTTGTTTGTACAGACGAGTTCTGTGTATCGGGCGGCTCAAAATATAGTGGTAGCGTTGGTATACCAAATTCTTATAGCGAAATCGTTATTTTGGATGAGGACGGAAACGAGATAAAAGACTCCTCTCCCGAAAAAACAGGTCTTTGCGCTATTCGCAGTAAGTCGGTTATGCAGGGCTATTGGAACGAGCCTGAGCAGACTGCAAAGGCACTCAAAAACGGTATGCTTGTTATGAGTGATATTTGCTACTTTGCAGAAAATGGCGAACTTATTTTGGTTGGCAGAAGCAACGATACAATTAACCTCGGTGGCTTGAAGGTTGCACCTTTGGAGGTTGAAGAGGTTGTTATGCGCGTCGAATGTGTTGACGAGTGCTTGCTAGTACCACTAGTTCGTGGTGGCAATACAGCATTAAAACTTTTGGTTGTTCTAAAAGAGGGCTACGAGTTAGATGATAAAGCAATTCGCGATACCATCGCTAAAAAACTAGAGCCTTACAAGCAACCCAAGCAAATCGTTGTGGTTGACGAAATTATTAAAACCTTTAACGGCAAAATCGACCGCAAGCAAATGATTGCAAAATATGGAGTATAGAAAATAGCACCGCAACAGCGGTGCTATTTTTAGGTAATAAGTAATAGGTAAGAGGTAATAGTAATGTGTTTTGCAAAGCAAAACGGATAAAAAGCAACCACCGATTTTGTACAGTCTTCACAAATTGTGGCAGTCTAGAGTGCTTGTGCGTTACATAAATTTGTAGTAAAATTATTTTCGTAAGGAGTGGTAATATGAAGGCAATATACAATGGTGTTATTGTTACCGAAACCGAGGAATTGCAAGGTCATGCGGTTTTGTTCCAAGATAAAATTATAGATATTGTAAAGGAATCCGAAATACCCGCAACCGCAGAACATATCGACGCTAATGGCGGTTATGTTTTGCCGGGACTTATTGATATTCACATTCACGGGCAGTTAGGGTATGAAATAGGTTTTGCCGATATAGATGGTATCCGCGAAATTGCACGCCACCTAACAAAATTCGGTGTTACGGCTTGGTATCCTACAACCACTACCTTACCCGAAGGTCAGTTAGATTGGGCGTTTCTAGAAATCAAAAAGGCTATGGACACCGCGGAGGACGAGTGGCAGGGCGCAAAGGTTTTGGGCGCTAATAGCGAGGGCCCTTATATCAATTACGAAAAGCGTGGCGCACAAGCACCGCAACACATAGTAAAACCTAATGCAAAATTCATAATAGACCGTAGCAATATAGTTAAAATCGTTACCATCGCACCCGAAGAAGACGAGGGATATGCTGCAATAAAAGAGATTACCCAAAAGACCGATACCGTTGTCTCTCTAGGTCATTCTAGCGCGGATTTTGAAACCGCGAAGGGCGGATATTTAAGCGGCGCAAGACTTACCACCCACACCTTTAACGGTATGTCGGGGCTTTCGCATAGAAATCCAGGGCTAGTTGGTGCGGCACTAACAAACGATAATGTTTATTGCGAACTTATTTGCGATACCATTCATATAAACCCTGCGCTATTCGGGCTAATGGCAAAGATAAAGGGCGATAAACTTATACTTATAACCGATAATATAGGCCCCGCAGGACTACCTGACGGAGAGTATACTTCGGGTGATATGCCCGTAACTTTAAAATCGCCCTACTGCAATTTGCACGACGGCACTATTGCAGGTAGCGTTTACCACTTAAACGAGGCTATAAGGAATTTTAGAGAAAACACAACCTTAGAGTTAGCGGAAATTGTCAAAGCCGCAACCCTTAATCCAGCAACCTTAATGAAAGAGGATGGGGTGCGCGGTAGCATAAAAGCGGGCAAGCGTGCCGACCTTATTATTACCGATACGAAATTTAATGTAAAAAGCACTTTCATTCTTGGCAAAATGTGTTATAATAAAGAAAGTTAAAAGTTTTTGTTTTGGGGAGAGAGAATCTTGGAAAAAACAACTTTGGTTATTATGGCGGCAGGTATGGGCAGTCGCTTCGGCGGTTTAAAACAAATAACACCTTTGGGCCCTAATGGCGAAATTATTTTAGATTTCTCTGTTTTTGACGCTAAAAAGGCAGGTTTTTCGAAAGCCGTGTTTATAATAAAAAAGGAAATCGAAAAGGATTTTCGCGAGGCGGCAGGTAAGCGCATTGAAAAGTTAATAGACGTTGACTATGCTTTTCAAGAGTTAGATAAATTGCCAAGCGGTTTCTCGGTGCCCGAGGGCAGAACTAAACCTTGGGGTACAGGCCACGCGGTGCTTTGCGCTAAGGATAAAATAGATACGAGTTTTGCCGTTATAAACGCAGACGATTTTTATGGCCAAACATCTTTTCAAAAAATACATAACCATTTGAAACATGGTGGCGGTACTTGTATGGTGGGCTATAAACTTGGCAACACCTTGACTGAAAACGGCACTGTATCCCGCGGTGTTTGTGATGTAAGAAATGGCAAACTTATAAGCGTTACCGAGCATACGGCACTAGATAAAAATAGTGGCATTCCGCTAGACGCTACAGTTTCTATGAATATGTGGGGTTTTAAAAAGGATATATTCGATGAATTGGAAAGCGGTTTTGAAACTTTCTTAAAAGCACACGGCAACGAACAAAAAAGCGAGTTCTTCCTACCATTCGTGGTGGATGATATGATAAAAGCAGATAAGACCGATGTGTCAGTTTTAGAAACCGACGAGCGGTGGTATGGCGTTACCTACAAAGAGGATGCAGACTCTGTTAAAGCGGCAGTTCGCAAAAAAATTGAGGAAGGCCTGTACAATGGCTTATGATATTGAGAGCAAAATGGATGAGATGGATAAAATCAACGCAAAATATTTGTAAATAATCAAAAACCGTAGTATAATAAAAATGTACTACGGTTTTTTAAAAGAGGTGGAAATATGCAGTTGGTACTTTTAACCGCCATAGGAGTAGGCGGTGCATCTTTAATTGGTGCTATTATCGGCTTTGCATTCAAAGAAATATCGCGAAAATTTTCAAATATAGTGTTATCCTTTGCGGCGGGCGTAATGCTTGCGGCGGCGGTACTTGGGCTTATATTACCGTCCTTGGAATATGGCGGAAAATTTGGCTTATTATATGCAGTTTCTGGCATATTTATTGGTGCGGTCGCACTAAACTTAATAGATAAACTTGTACCTCATTTGCATAGGCTAATGGGTGTCGAAAACGAAAACCACGATAACAAAAACCTTAACCGTGTACTGCTTTTTGTGGCGGCTATCGCCATACACAATCTGCCCGAGGGTATTGCCGCGGGCGTTGGTTTTGGCTCGGGCGATGCCTCGCAAGCGCTTTTAATTGCAGGCGGTATCGCGCTACAAAACATCCCCGAGGGTATGGTAATTATTGCGCCATTGCTAGCGTCGGGAATTACCCCTAAAAAAACATTTATTGCTGCAGCGCTTACGGGTCTTGTAGAGGTTATAGGAACATTTATCGGATACTTTGCGGTAAGTGTTTCGGCGGCAGTGCTACCGTTCGCACTCGCTTTTGCAGGCGGAACGATGCTATATGTGATAAGCGACGAAATGATACCCGAAACCCACTCTAGCGGCGACCAACGCGGCGCAACCTATGCACTTCTAATAGGCTTTTGTGTAATGTTAATAAGCGACGTTTTGCTAGGATAAAACAAAACGGACAGTTCTAATGAACTGTCCGTTATTTTTATGCTTTGTAGAATTCGTATATGGTGCGGTAGGTCATATAAACGTCGAGTTTTGCAACGACCTCGAAAGGTGCATGCATTGAAAGAACGGGAACACCAAGGTCTACAACGTCAAGACCGAGGTTTGCGATGTATACCGCAACGGTACCGCCGCCGCCCATATCAACCTTACCGAGTTCGCCGTGTTGCCACACAATTCCTGCTTTATCAAGAATTGCACGGATTTCGCTAACGTACTCTGCAGAAGCATCGGAAGTACCCGATTTACCTCTGGCACCAGTGTATTTTGTAATAACCGCGCCGTAGTTAATTAAAGAAGCGTTGCGCTTTTCCGAAACGTCCGAGAATGTTGGGTCAAGCGCCGCATTAACGTCGGCAGAAAGACATTTGGAGTTAGCGAGAGTTTCGTGAATATCACCGCCCTGCATTTTTGCAAGGTCGTAGATAAAGTATTTAAGCCAAGCCGATTCCATACCTGTATTACCGCCCGAACCTGTTTCTTCTTTGTCTGCAAGAATGGTAACTGCGGTGGTTTTAGGTGTGTCAATATCAAGAATTGCGCGAATAGCGGGGTAGGCGCAAACTCTGTCATCGTGCCCGTAAGAGCCAATCATAGAGCGGTCAAGACCAATATCGCAAGCCTTTGCGGCAGGCACACACTCAAGTTCTGCAGAAAGGAAATCCGCTTCGGTAACGCCGTATTTTTCATTAAGAAGTTTTAAAATATTAAGTTTAACTGCATCGCTTTCGTCGTCGCAAAGTGGGTGCGAGCCAACCAATATATTAAGTTCCTCGCCCTTGATGCCTTCAGAAAGTTTTCTGCCCATTTGGTCTTGGGCCAAGTGTGGCAAAAGGTCGGTAATAACGAATTTTGGGTCACCCTCGTCTTCACCAATATTAACCTTTACTGTAGTGCCGTCTTTTTTACAGAAAACGCCGTGTAAACTTAAAGGAATAGTTGTCCATTGATATTTCTTAATGCCGCCATAGTAGTGGGTTTTGAAAAGTGCTATTTCATCAGACTCATATAGCGGATTGGGTTTTAGGTCAAGCCTTGGCGAGTCGATATGTGCGGCGGCTATGCGAACACCCTTTTCTACGGGTTCTGTACCAATTACCGCAATAGCGATTGCTTTGCCACGATTGTTATAATAAACCTTGTCGCCTGCCTTATAGTCTACGCCCTTTTTAAAAGGCACAAAGCCTGCCTTTTCTATAATTTCTATAGTGGTGTCAACCGCTTCGCGCTCGGTTTTAGCGTTATCTAAAAACTTCTTATAATCCTCGCAAAAAGCATCGCATTTTTCTAATTCCTCGGCAGAAACTAAATTTCTACCATTCTTGCGGTTTAGAAAAAGTTGCTCCTTCAAGGTCGTTGCTTCACTTTTCTTTTCACACATTGGTATCACTCCATATTATAAAGTTTTGTATAAATATCTTTTGTTTTTAAAACCTTTTTTATGTGGTTATCGGTTTCCTCGTATGGAACTTTGGAAAGGGTAACGCCATCAGAAGAATACTCGGGGTTTTTAAGCCACTCTTTAACTTTGTTTACACCTGCATTATAGGCGGCAATAACCTCACGCTCGCCCGACATTTCTTTTTGTAGGTAACTTATAAGCCATACACCGCACTTTATGTTGGTTGCAGGGTCGTAAATAAGGTGTGGGTCTATTTCATAGTCGTATATGTTTTTACAAACATACGAAAAGGTCTCGGGCGTTAGTTGCATAAGTCCGATAGCACCTGCCGAACTTTCGGCATTCTCGTTAAAGTCGCTTTCGCATTTAATCATCGCATAGCAAAGGCTTTCCTTGACGCCATATTCACTGCAATAGGCTTCGATTTCGGTTTCGTATTTCTGTGGGTAGAGCAGTTTTGCGGTGTAACTTGCAAGTTTATCGCCGAAAAGTATAAGCAAAGCGAAGGCTAGCACAACCGCTATGGTACGGCGAAAAAATCTTCGCGAAATATAACGAATTACCCTCATACTGCCTCCTGCTTTAGTTTTATAAATAAATCTTTCGCCGCTGAACAAAACTCGTCGGCAGTAGCGTTGTTGGTTAATATATAGTCGCACTTTTCCTTATAAAAAGACGTAGGTTTGCCTGCGCTAATCCGCAAAGTTGCGGCATCTTCGGTTATTTTGTCGCGTTCCATAATGCGCTTTAAACGGATGTTTTCGTCTGCCACAACTCCAACGGTTCTTTGGCAAATTTTTTGGGCACCCGCTTCAAAAAGTGTCGGGGCGTCAAGCAAAACAAAATCACTTTCGCTACTTTTAATAATATTCTCAATCCTACCCACGATATGCGGTAGCATTATAGAATTAAGTTTCTCGGTATTTGCTGTATCGCAAAATGCGGCACTTGCTAATTTGGCTCTGTTAAGGCTACCATCAAGGTTTAAAACGTCACCAAATTCTTTTTGCAAAATAGGTAGTAATGGCGAGCCAATTCTTACGGCATCGCGTGCAACCTTATCGGCATCTATGCAAAAAAAGCCAAGTTCTGCCGCAACTTCTCTTGCGGTAGATTTGCCAGAGCCTGTAGGGCCTGTAAGACCAACAACAAATTTTTGCATAGAAAACACCTCTTTTTATAATTTTATTGTGCAGAATGCGGCGGCACGAATAAGGCGGTTATAAACCGCAAGCCCTACACCCTCAAGAGATGGCGAGTGGGCGTAAGCAATGGTTGCACCATTTTCGTCAAGTTCACGTAAAGCGGCAAAAAGACCTTCTGCCTGACCGCTTCCGTCGCTGTGTCCGTAGCAAACTGTAGGAACGTCAAGACCTTTGGTATCTTCAAAGAAGCAAAGGGCGAAAACCCCTTCGTTCTTTTGAGAATTAACGTAAGAAACGTATTCTTCACGACCCGAATCAACAAGTATAACCTTTGTTTTTGGGGCGTAGTGTTTGTATTTCATACCTGGGCTTGCAACGGGTTTGTCTTTTTCGGGTTCTGCCAAAACTGCAGAGTCGATTTCTATTTCACCTAAAACCTCGCGTAGTTGGTTTACAGTAACTGCGCCGGGGCGCAAAAGTCTTGGAATGCCCACAAGCGAAATAACGGTAGATTCAAGACCTACCTCACAGTCGCCCGAAATTACAATCGCATCAACACGGCCGTCAAGGTCTTTTATACAATGCTCTGCAGTGGTTGGGCTAGGGCTACCTGATAGGTTTGCGCTAGGGGCTGCAAGTGGTAGACCGCAAGCCTCGATTATTGCGGCAGCAACCTCGTTTTTAGGGTAGCGTATAGCCACTGTTGAAAGCCCTGCCGAAACTTCTTTTGGTACTTTATCGGTGCGCTCTAAAATCATTGTTAGGGGCCCCGGCCAGTATTTGTTGCTTAAAGCTTCGGCGCTCTTTGTAAACTCACGAACAAGAGGTTTTGCCATTTCGATATTACTTACGTGAACGATTAGCGGATTGTCCTGCGGTCTGCCCTTGGCTTTAAAAATTTTAGCCACGGCATTACCGTCAAGCGCGTTTGCGGCAAGTCCGTAAACCGTTTCGGTTGGAATTGCAACAATGCCGCCACGCTTTAATATTTCGGCAACCTCCCTAATGCCCTCTTTGTCGGCTTTCGAGTTAATTATAATGTGTTTGGTTGTCATTTTAGTTTGCCTCGGATTTTAGCATTTCTGCACGGTAGTAGGTGATGATTGAATCAATAACCTCGTCCATATCGCCCGAAAGCACGGTATCAAGTTTATAAAGTGTAAGACCAATTCTGTGGTCGGTAATTCTGCCTTGTGGGTAGTTGTAGGTGCGGATACGCTCACTTCTGTCGCCCGTACCAACCTGTGCGCGTCTGTCGGATGCGATAGCATCGGTCTGCTCACGAAGTTTTTCTTCATAAAGTCTAGAGCGCAAAACTTTAAGCGCTTTATCTTTGTTTTTAAATTGACTACGCTCGTCTTGACACTCAACAACTGTACCTGTTGGAATGTGGGTAACACGTATTGCAGAACTAGTTTTGTTGATGTGCTGACCACCCGCACCGCTAGAACGGAAGGTGTCAATTTTAAGGTCTGCAGGGTTAAGTTCAAACTCAACTTCCTCGGCTTCGGGAAGTACCGCAACAGTAACGGTAGATGTGTGAATTCTTCCGCCTGCCTCGGTTTCGGGCACACGCTGAACACGATGCACGCCACTTTCATATTTTAGACGTGAGTAAGCGCCGTCGCCCTCTATCATAAAACTAATTTCTTTGTAACCACCAAGTTCGGTTTCGCTAGCGTTTACTATTTCAACATTCCAACCGCGTGCCTCGGAATACATGGTGTACATACGGGTAAGCACGCTTGCAAAAAGCGCCGCTTCTTCACCGCCTGCGCCACCACGAATTTCAACGATAACGTTTTTATCATCGTTAGGGTCGCGGGGGAGAAGAAGTATTTTAAGTTCCGCTTCGGTTTCGGCTATTTTCTTTTTGGCGGCAGATAATTCTTCCTTAACCATTTCCTCGTCCTCGCGGTCAAGTCCACCTTCAGAGAGCATTTCTAAAGCGCCCTTTTCGTCGCTGATAGCGCCTCTGTACTCGCGGTACTTCTCAACGATTGGCTCAAGATTTTTATACTCTTTCATAAGGTCGCGAAATAAGTCTTGATTACCAATAACGGTAGGGTCGTTCAGGTTTTGGTTAATTTCCTCAAAACGCTCTTCAACAATTTGTAGTTTGTTAAGCACTAATCTTTCTTCCTTTCACTTATATCTATATGTTTAATAAATTTTTGAATTTTTGTGCGGGGTGTCATAATTTCATGGTCGCATTTGGTGCAGCGCAGTTTAAAATCCATACCCACGCGTGTAACCAAAAAGACATTACAACCACAAGGATGCGGTTTTTTCAAAGTAACCTTGTCGCCAACCAGAATATCCACAAAGCACACTCCTTTTAGTATAATATATTATTATAACCTATTATCTAAAATATGGCAACGGGAATTTTGCGCCAAACTAAAAACTTATGTTATTTAGCATAATTATACAAAAAAATGTCCGTTAGTATTTTAAAATTTTCTTAAAAAAGGGTAGAAATCTAGATTTAGTTTTGGTATAATAAATTGGATACTCAAAAATGTGGGTGTTTGTGCTGTACAAAAACAGCAAATTAAGGCAGTTAAAAATTTTTTAGGAGGTTGATTCTAAATGAGTCACAAGTTTGTTTACCTTTTC
>JAZNBX010000029.1:0-46740 GCA_045587265.1 Acutalibacteraceae bacterium
GCAAACACTATATATTGCATTTTTGTAAACACCTTATATTTTAGGGATAATTTTGCTCTATATTTTCACAATCTATAGTAAAATTGCACAATCAATTACAGAAAAATTACAGCAAACAACCCTTTTATTACAGGTTTGTAACCTTTATTGACGTTTAAAGCGACCAAAAGTTTGGCAAAAATGCCTATGTTTTTTGGTGTAAAAAGTGTTGACTTACTCGTTTTTAGCCTATATAATCCATAAGGTCGGTGCGAAAAGCATCTATATTCTCATGCATCGGCACGCAGTAAACCACTGCCGAAAGGTTTACGCGTTACATTATTACAAAGGAGAGTTCCATGATTAAGAATTTGTGCGGGCGTATCGGTTCTGCGCTTCGTGGCCACAGAAAAGCCTTAGCGGTTTTATTAATGGCTGCGGTAGTTGTTGCGACTATACCTGTTCAGTTTGTTAAATCTGTATCTATTCTGGACGGCGACAAAGAAATTCAGGTATATTCTTATGGCAGCAATGCTGAATCTATACTGACCTCTAACTCAATCGAAATCGAAAAGAACGACAGTATAAAAATTTCCGATAAAACTTCATCGGATATGACTATTGAAATTAACCGTGCTTTCCCTGTTACTTTACAGGTTGGCGACAAAAGTGAAACCGTTGAGGTTTCAGAAGGCACAGTCGAGTCTTTATTAAAAACACGTGGCTACACCCCCGACGTTTACGACGAGGTTAACCACAAGCTAGATACTTCGTTAGAAGAAAATATGGTAATTAAGTATAACGATGTTGAGTATATCACCGATACTATTACCAACAAAATCTCCCACAGAGTTAACAAAATCGCTACTACCGACCTAAAAGTAGGCGAAACCAAGGTTATTACCGAGGGTGTTGACGGTGAGGAAGAAATTACAACAATCACAAAGTTTGTTAACGGCGTTGAGGTTGATAAGAGCATCACTCGCGCAGTAACAAAAAAGGCTATGACCGAAAAGGTTAAGGTTGGCGTAAAATACGAAAGAGCCAACAAAAACACCTGGATGTCTGACCTAAAATATGACAAAGATATTCTTTTAGATAAAAACGGTAAGCCAATTAATTATAAAAAGCTTATCACAGGCGTTGCATCTGCATACTGCACAGGCCACACTTGTTCAACCGGCGTTGCAGTAAAGCAGGGCTATATTGCAGTTGACCCTAACATTATCCCTTATGGTACCGAAATGTACATCCGCACCACAGACGGTAGTTGGATTTACGGATACGCTGTTGCCGCAGATACAGGCGGATTTACCTCTTGGGGCAACACCATCGCCGACCTTTATATGTATTCCTACACCGATGCTGTAAACTTCGGTAGAAGAAACGTTGAAATTTATATACTGTAAAACAAAAAATGCTATCTCATTCCGAGGTAGCATTTTTTATATGCAAATATTACCGAAATAACACCCTTATATATAATTTAAAATATTACATATTTTACACTTTTATTTTTGCCGAGTTTATGTTATACTAGACTGTGTATTTGTATTTTTAAAAAGGATGTGCTTTTTTTGGATAAAAGACTGGACAACGCGGGTGCGGGAAACACCCCTCGCGAAGATATAATCGTTGGTAGAAATCCCGTGCTTGAAGCAGTTCGTTCGGGTCGTGAGATTGACAGGCTTTACGTAGCGCACGGCGTTAGCGGTGGCACGATTACCGCTATTATCGCCAAATGTAGCGAGCGTGGCATTGTGATAAAAGAGGTTGCCTCTACTAAACTTGATTGGCTTGCAGGTGGTGCAAATCACCAAGGCGTTGCAGTAAGTATTGCCGCACACAGTTACTCTACCGTAGATGAAATTTTGGAATATGCTAAAGAAAAGGGCGAGCCACCCTTTATTATAATTTGTGACGAGATTGAAGACCCACATAACCTTGGCGCGATAATCCGTACCGCAGAGGCTTGCGCCGTGCACGGAATTATCATTCCAAAGCGAAGGGCGGCTTCACTTAACGCTACTGTTGCTAAATCGGCAAGCGGTGCGCTTGAATATATGCGCGTTGCAAAGGTTACCAATCTGGTTGCAGAAATCGAAAAACTAAAAGAGGCAGGCGTTTGGGTTTACGGCGCAGATATGGACGGCTCTAGTTGGTGCAGTGGCGATTATACCGGTGCTACCGCGCTTGTTATTGGTAACGAGGGCAAAGGTATCGGCAGACTTGTTGCAGAACACTGTGACGGTATGATTTCACTACCAATGCAAGGCTTCATAAATTCATTAAACGCGTCGGTTGCCGCAGGCGTACTTATGTACGAGGTTGCGCGCCAACGTACAGGCACAAAAGCACACAATTCGAAATAATTTTAATTTTACATATCGGGGGATATAAAATGGGATTGTTTAAAAAGCATGACGATGAGTATGAAAACGATTTTATACTCGACTTTCAACCGGTTTCTACGGCGCCTATCGCACCAAAAGAGGACGATGCCAAAGATTCCGAGTATGGTGTTACTCCTTGGGAGCAGCGCAAACACAAATCGGCTCCAAACTCGCTAACTCCAAACGAAATTTTGGGTGTTGAGCAAAAAGAAAAGCCAACCTTATCGGATACCGCAGTACCCGATAGTTTTGTTGCGCCTCAAAAGAGTGAGCCCAAAGAGGAGATTTTAAGCGAAACACGTAGTTTTACCGTGCCTAGCGGAGAAGAAAAAGAGATTAAGCCTGAAAACACAAAAAAGGCAGAACTAAAAGCCGAAGCGGATGCAATTGTCCGCTCTATTACCGAGCGCAAAGCACCCGAAGAAACCCCCGCACCGCAAAAAGAGGAAGCCCCCGCACCTCGTCGTGATAGCGGTCTATCCCCCAAAGCACAGGAACTTTATGACAGAATGATGGCAGAGCGCGCCAAGGGCAAACTTGCTAAAATAGAATCTGAAATATATAAAAAGGAAGAGCCCAAAACAGAACCCATAGAGGAAAAGACAGAGCCAAAGCAAACGCCTAAACCTCTAGAGGAAGAAACTAAAGCGGTGGAGCCAACCCTCCCCACCCCCGACACACGCGAGGGCGAAAGCACCGCAGACGCTATTTTTGAATCCCTTAACGATAGTCTTAACAACCCACTGCGCCGTCACGAAAGTCAATCCTTGCTTTCAAAGTGCAAAAACTTTGTAACACAAGAGATTCCTATTAACCCCGAGCGCAGTATCGACGATATTATTCACGCCGCCGAACTAGGCGCCAGAAAGCGTCTTTCAAGTCTTTATGACAGTGGCGAGTTCCCACCACCAACCCCAAAACCCGCCCCAAAATACAATTTTGATATGTTTACCGACTCTCATCTTTCCGACACCACTACCCCCGACGGAATAGATGGCGACACCGCGGTAATTAACCTTGATTCTTATTCCGAAGAATCTACCTTTAAAGAGGACGTTGGCAAAGAGGTCAAAAATCTTCAATATAGCCTTGCAGACGAGCCGACCCCACCAAGCATTGATGCAACAAGGGTAATCGAGCCTGCAAGCGAGGGACGTCAAGCAGACCCTGTTAAAGCGGCAGAATGGCGCAAACATTTAGAGGCTCTAGCCGAGGACGATCAAGAAGATGAAGCACCTACCCGTATGTACCTTTCAGGCACAGAGGAGGCAGAACTTCCCGAAGGCGAAATAAAAGAGAGCGACGAAAAGCCCTCTTTGGACGATTACAACAACTTTAACGATGCCCAAAGCGTTCACACCGACATAAAGAGTCAGTTAGTCAGCGTTACTGCAAGAATCATTCCCACCGCCGCTATTACGGTTATTTTGGCGGTTTGCGATTTTGTTTTCAAAACCGCTTTGCTACAATCGGCTACTACATTTATTCTACTTAACACTATACTTTTAGCACTAGCGTTAATAATCAACTTCAACACACTAAAAGGTCTTGCAGAAACCTTTAAAGGCACACCCGATATGGACTCCCCTGCCGCACTATCATCCAGTATGATATTCGTTTACACACTTATTACCGCGGTGGTAGGCAATATCGCGGATATGCCAACCCTTGCACCTATCGGCGCATTGTTACTACTATTCAACCTACTCGGCAAGCGCAGTATGCTTAACCGCATTCGTCGCGGTTTCGAGGTTATTGCAACCGAGCAAGAGAAAAATGCCGTTACATTTATTGAGGACAACCTTTCTGCCTCGGTTATGGCGGGCGGCAGCGTTGTTGGCGATGCACTTATCGCCATCGGCAAATCTACCAAAAACGTTACAAACTACCTTAAAAACGCCTATAGCGAGGATGCTTACGAAAAGCGCGTAAACGTTCTTACTATCTTTACATTGATTGCGGCGGCAGTTCTTGCGGTTATCGCATTCTTTACTTCAGGCCTTTTCGGCTCGCTTACCGCATTCACACTTACCTGTGCCGCTTGCAGTCCCGTTTCTTCTTTACTTATTTGCAACCTGCCTTTCGCTATTGCATCTAAAAAGTTAAAGGCTTATGACGCAATGCTTGCAGGCTACACCTCTATTGAAAGTGTTGCCAACGCTAATGCAGTTGCTTTTGACGTTAAAGACCTATTCCCTGCCGGCACTATTAAACTTTACAATATGCAGGTTCTTAACCGCGGTGCAGTTGACAAGTATATTGCTTCTGCGGCGGCTCTGCTTACTGCGGCAAAATCTCCGCTTGCACCTATTTTTGAGGAAATTTTAGAGTCGAACGGCGAAGAAATGCCACTTATCGACAGCATTAAGTACGAAAACAATATGGGCCTTTCGGGTTGGATTGAGGACAAGCGTATTTTCGTTGGTAACCGCACTTTAATGGAAGGTCATAGCATTAAAACACCTAGTCTGGAACTTGACAAAAAGATTTTGCGCCAAGGCTACTTCCCCGTATATCTCGGAATTGGCGACCAACTTTGCGCACTATTTATTGTTGGCTACGAAGCAGACGAGGAGATTACATACGAACTCCGTCGCCTTTGCAATACGGGCGTTACAATGCTTGTTAATTCTAATGACCCCAACGTTTGCGACGAAATGCTTTGCGACTACTTTGGTCTTTACCCCGATTCTATAAAGGTGCTATCCCCATCGGGTTCGACGGCATACAAATCTGCCGTTTCCTTTAAAGAAAGCATTTCGGCTGGCGCTAGTTTTGGTGACAACCTTTGTGGTCTTTTATCCAGCATAACCTCTGCTATAAATCTTAAAAGTATTATTTCTATCCTACTTATCGTTAACACAATTCTTATTTGCCTATCGGTAGGCGTTGTAGGATACTTGGCATTTAGCGGTATTTTAACCTCGATTTCGGGCGTTTTAGTTGCGCTTTGCAGTTTACTTCCTGCCGCAGTTACCGCTCTTATTGCATATTTCAAACAACCTTAGGAGCATTTTATGACTTTACTTAATGCCTCGAGCGTTAGCAAAAGTTTTGGCGAGCGCACGCTATTCTCCGATGTTTCCTTTAATATAAACGAGGGCGATAAAATCGGTTTTGTTGGCGTAAATGGATGCGGCAAAACCACCCTTTTAAAACTTATTACGGGCGAACTCTCCTCTGATGCGGGCGGATTCTCTAGAAAAAGCGGTCTTCGTATCGGCTACCTTGAGCAACACGCTTGCAAGGACTCCGAGCGTTCAACCTACGCTGAAGCGCTCACCGTTTTCGAACATTTAACCACTCTGCAAACAGAGATTGATAAAATAAATATATCCCTTAAAACTAGCGCCAACGCCACTCTTTTGGAAAAACAAGCCGCATTGCAAGAGCAGTTTTTAAAAAGTGGCGGTCTTACCTTTGAGTCGCGCACACGCGCCACCCTTTTGGGTCTTGGTTTTTCAGAGGAAGAATTAGATTTAAGCGTTAGCAAATTAAGCGGCGGTCAAAAGTCTAAAATCGGCTTGGCAAAACTTTTACTTTCCGAGCCTGAACTCATTTTATTGGATGAGCCGACCAACCACCTAGACACCGAAAGTGTTGAATGGCTTGAGGAGTTTTTGCTATCCTCACGCGCGGCGGCACTTATAATCTCGCACGACCGCTATTTTTTAGATAAACTTACAACCCGTACCTTTGAACTTAAGCACGCAAGACTTGTTTGCAACAACGGCAACTACACTCGCCACAAGGAAATTGAGGCAGAGCGTGAAGAATCTATTCGCCGTGAGTACCAAAACAAAATACGTGAAATTAAGCGCATTGAGGGTATTATTGAGCAGCAGCGCACCTTTAGTATGGAGCGCAATTACAGGACTATTGACCACAAGCAAAAGTCTATTGACCGCATAAAAGACACCCTTATTACTCCCGAGTCGCAAGAGGCGTCTGTTTCTTTTCAGTTTTCTATTAAATCCGACACCGGCAACGACGTTTTAAAGGCGGAGAACATATCAAAAAGTTTTGACGGTGTACCGCTTTTTTCTGGAGTCAATCTTGATATTAAGCGTGGTCAAAAGGTGTTTTTGCTTGGCGCTAACGGATGCGGTAAAACTACACTTTTAAAGCAACTTTTGTCTAGCGAAAAGGTTAAATTCGGCTCACGCGTTAGCGTTGGATACTTTGACCAGATGCAAGCCGACCTAGACCAAGACAGTACGATTTTTGATATTATTCGCGAGGCACATCCCGAACTTTTAGATACTACAATCAGAAGTGCGCTTGCCGCATTTTTGTTCCGTGGAGACGAGGTTTTTTCTAAAATCGGGTCTTTAAGCGGTGGCGAGAGGGCTAGAGTCGCTTTGTGCAGACTTATGCTTTCGGGCGACAATCTTTTGTTTTTAGATGAGCCTACCAACCACCTTGACATTCACTCACGCGAGGTTTTAGAAAATGCGCTTAAAAACTTTGGTGGTACTCTAATAGCAGTTTCGCACGACCGCTATTTTATAAACACTTTGGCTAGCGATATTCTCTATTTAGAGAACGGTAATCTTACGGCTTTTCGCGGTAATTACGATGAATTTTTATCGCACCGCGCACCAAAATTAGAAGCGGAAAATAAGCCAAAAAAAGAAATGGGCGCAGGCGGTATGGATTACCACAACCGCAAAGAAATAAAGGCTAAAATTCGCAAACTCCGCGCCGACATTAAGCGAAATGAAGCGGAGATAGAAACCACCGAATTAGAAATATCGTCAATAGAAACAGACCTTGCAAATCCCGAAATTAGTGGCGACTACAAAAAGGCTATGGAGTTATCCGAAAGCCTTGACTCGCTACAATCAAAATTAGAAAAACTTATGCAAAGTTGGGATTTAGCGCTAGAAGAACTAGAAGAATTGGAGGGCGAAGATACATGAAAACCTTATATATGGCAGACCTTGACGGGACCTTACTGCCTAAAGGCGACAAACTATCGCCCGAGGTTGTAAAAACCCTTAACGCTCTTGTAGAGCGCGGTTTACCCTTAACCATAAACACCTCTCGCACTCCAAGAAGTATTGCCCCCGTGCTTTCCGACCTTAAACTAAAACTGCCTATAATTTTAATGAACGGTAGTTGCTTTTACGATACAAACAGCGGTGCAGTTTCTTTCCTTCGCACCATTGATAGCAAGACCGCATCAAGCGTTGTTTCTATTTGCAAATCGACGGGACTTAATCCGTTTTTGTTCAGTTACAAAGACGGCGACGTTTCGGTTAGTTACACAGGTGCCGTAACCCCTGCCGAAAAGAAATTTATTGATGCGCGACTTGGCTATTATCCTAGTTTTAAAAAGACGACCGATTATAACATTTCTATACATACCCCTTATATAATCTGTGTGGGCGCGAAAACGCTTTTGGAAAAGTTAGAGAAAAGACTTAAAAGAATTAGCGCAATTTCTTGCTCGCTATTTATAAGTGGGGACGAAAGTTACTGCTTTTTGGAAATCTACTCGTCTTGTGCGGGCAAGGCAAACGGCGCTAAAAACTTTATGGATAATTTCGGCTTCGAACGACTTATCGCCTTTGGCGACAACCTTAACGACATAGATATGCTAAAGATTGCCGACTGCGGTATTGCGGTAGAGAATGCATTTGATGAAACAAAAGCAGCCTCCGACCTGATTATCGGCAGTTGCGAAAGCGGTGCCGTTGCCGATTGGTTAACAGTAGAATGGTCTAGAAAGCCTGAGATGTATTAGGTAAAATTATGATTAACGTATTATTTCAAGACAAATTTATTGTGGTGTGCGAAAAGCCTGTAAACATTTTATCCGAGTTGCAGTCTAACACCCACCGCACTATGCCCGAAATACTAAAAAAGATGACGGGCGCATATCAAATAGACACCATTCATCGCCTTGATAAAATGGTGGGCGGCACTATGGTTTACTCGAAAAGCAGGGCTGCGACCAAGGTTTTATCTGCAATGGTGCGCGACCGCAAAATTATTAAAGAGTATTTGGCGGTAGTGCACGGCAAACCCGAAGAAAATTCCGGTGAGATGGTGGATATTCTTTTTAAAGACTCGGCAAAAAACAAGTCCTTTGTAGTTAAAACTATGCGAAAAGGCGCAAAGGATGCAAAGTTAGAGTATACCACCTTGCAGACAATTACCACCGAAAAGGGCGAAATGTCGCTTGTTAAAATAAGGCTTCATACAGGGCGCACACACCAAATCAGAGTGCAGTTTTCCCACAGAAAAATGCCACTTGTTGGTGACGGCAAGTATGGTAGCCACGAAAATGGTTGCTTTATTGCCCTTTGGTCGCATCACCTGGAATTCGCTCACCCAATACGAAAAATGACGGTTAGCGAATACAGTCTACCACCTAAAAATCAGTTTCCTTGGAAGTTATTTAAACTCCCTGAAATATCGCACAAACAACAAATTATTAAATAAAATACTATTGGAGGCAAAAATATGAGCGCAATTAGCGGAATACTCAGTCTTAACAAAAACAAACTTTCTTATGAAAATCTTTTGCAATTTGACGATGTTATGTCGGTGCAGAAACATCGAGGACCTGATAAAACATCTATGCTCGTCTTTAGTTTTGACAATGATGTAATTCTTACCGACTCGGCAAAACAAATTAACCCTACTTTTTCTGCGAAGGGAATTATTGGCCATAATTTGTTGTCAGTTAACAAAGAAAGAGATTGTGCACAACCTTATTGCAATAATAATAAAACGATCGGTATATCTTACGATGGCAACTTTGCAAATATCGAAGAAATAAAAAGCGAGCTAATATCAAAGGGATACGCTTTTAAAACCCAGTTTGATGCAGAAGTGCTTTTGTGTGCATATATAGAATATGGTATAGAAAAAATGGCAAAAATGTTAAACGGCGTTTTTGCTATGGTCATTTCCGACTTAAACAAGAACTGCTTTCATGTAGTTAGGGATAGATACGGAGCAAAACCTTTATATTATTCAGAATATGATAACAAATTGATTTTTGCTTCGGAATTAAAGGGCATTATCCAAATAGAAGATTTTCAAAGGAATTTAGACTTAGACGCCTGTAACGCAAGGCTTATTTTTGCTAGAACAGGAGATAGAGTACTGTTAAAAGGAGTTAAACTGTTAGAGCCATGTCAAATTTTAACTGTAACCGCTGACGGAATTCATAGCAATTATTATTTCAGTTGGGACGATTACGAAAGAACAAATATGTTCAAGAGCAGCAAAGAGGCTATCGAGGCAACTGAAGAACTTTTAGACAAAGCTGTTTCTCGCCAAACTGAAAAAAAGAGAATGGGCATTCAGCTTTCAGGCGGAATTGACTCAACCTTAATTGCCCACTATGCGAAAAAGAAAGAAAAAGATAATTTTACTGAAGCGGTGGCAATTATCGACGGAACCGGTGACGAAGGTGAAGAATACTATATCAATTACGTCGCAAACAAATTGAATTTGAATTTACACAAATTCCAAATGACCCCCGATTTCTTTTTCGACAATTATGAAAAAATGACATGGCATAACGATGCCCCCGTATATCGTCCTTATTTTTCTTGCTTTTTAAGGCTAGGACAATTAGCGAAAGCTTCTTCAGATGTGCTTTTTTGTGGCGAAGGTTCTGACGAATTAGCAGGCGGTTATAGTAGATTTGCAGGTGGTGTACTTGCACCATTTCTTTCGAAACTAGGTGTTTCGGGAAGTGCAATTAAAAGTTACGACACTTATGCAGAATATGCAGTTATGTCGGGAGAAACAAACACAAGTTTTACAACAGTGGGATACGATAAAGTTAGTAAACTCCTTGAAGAAAGAATGGATATTTTTAACAAGTTTGAGGGTTCAAATTTCACAAAACATCTAAAGTTTGAAATTCGCGAATGCTTACCCGAAGCGTCTTTAAGACAAGACAAAATGACTATGGCAAGTTCAATTCAAAATAGAGCACCTTTTCTAGATAATGATTTAGCGGATTTATTTATGACTATGAACGAAGATTACTTGGTCCGTTTTGTTGACAGGTCTCCTTTAAATTTAGGAGAAAATCCTTTTACGTGGATGCAAGGTAAATGGGTTTTAAAGGAAATCGTTGCAAAACATTATGGTCACGATTTTGCCTATCGCAAAAAGATGATAATGAATTTAAAAGAACGCGATATGCTTACAAATCCACGTTTTGTTGAATATGTACACGACCAAATTCTTGGTAAAATGAAAGACCGCGGTTTATTTGATGCTGATAAAATTCAATATTGGTTTGATAACGCAGCCACCATTCCTTCTAAAGAATTTACAAACATGTGGAAAGCTATAAACACTGAAACTTGGTGCCAAATGTTTATTGATAAAAAATAAATATTATTTTTGCGAAACACCCACAAAAAGCGAGTAATAAACATGAAAATCGAAAAGATAAATCTTATTAAAGACGACCCTAATGTTACCCTTACTTGCTATATTGCGGAATCATATTCCGAGAAAAAATGCGATGCTCTGCTCGTTATCCCAGGCGGCGGTTACGGTGCAGTTTGCATCAAGCACGAAGGTTATCCCGTTGCCGAGGCATTTATTCCGCACAACTTTAACTGCTTTGTGCTTACCTATTCGGTTGGCGAAAAAGCAAAGGGACACCGCCCACTAGTTGAAGCAAGTATCGCTATGCAATTTATTCGTGGTTGGGTTGGGGAAGCTGCCGAATGGGATAAAAACATTGATAACATTATCTCCGCCAAACTCCCCTGATTTTAATTAACTAAACAACAAAAAGACCCGAAGGTTCTTCCTTCGGGTCTTTGTTTTATTAGGTTAGATGCGGTTGCGGTTTTCGTTTGTGATTTTTTCGAGGAATGCCTCTAAAGTCATTGTTTCGGTTTCGGCGGTGTCGCGGTTTCTTACAGAAACTGTGCCCTCCTCCATTTCCTTTTGACCAATGATAATCATATATGGCACTCTGCCTACAACCTGCGCCTCACGAATCATATAACCGATTTTCTCATTACGGTTATCAAGTTCGCAACGAATGCCTGCTTCACGAAGCGCGTTGTAAACCTTTTCGCCGTACTCGGTAAACTTCTCTGAAACGAGTAAAACCTTTGCCTGAACAGGTGCTAGCCATACGGGAAATTTACCTGCAAAATGCTCGGTAATAATACCAATGAAACGCTCGATAGAACCAAAGCAAACACGATGAATCATAATAGGTCTTTGTTTTTCGCCCTTATCGTCAACATACTCAAGTTCGAAGTTAATAGGCATCTGGAAGTCTAACTGAATTGTACCGCACTGCCAGGTTCTGCCAAGGCTATCTTCGAGGTGGAAGTCAATTTTAGGACCGTAGAAAGCGCCGTCGCCCTCGTTAATGGTGTAAGGAAGTCCTAGTTCTTTTAGCGCATTTTCGAGGCCGGTTGTTGCTGCCTCCCAATCCTCGTCGCTACCCATACTATCCTCGGGTCTGGTTGAGAGTTCAACGCTATATTTAAAGCCGAACTTTGAGTAAACCTCGTTAATAAGATTTACAACCCCCACGATTTCATCGGTAATCTGCTCTCTTCTCATAAAGATGTGCGCATCGTCTTGAGTAAAGCAACGAACACGGAAAAGGCCGTGCAAAGCGCCCTTTAGTTCGTGACGATGAACCAAGCCTAATTCGCCCATACGAAGTGGCAAATCACGATAACTATGAGGCTGACTTCTATAAACCATAACACCGCCGGGGCAGTTCATTGGTTTAATGCAGTAGGTTTCCTCGTCAATAGTAGTAGAATACATATTATCTTTATAGTGGTCCCAGTGTCCGCTTGTTTCCCAAAGTTGACGGTTCATAATAAGCGGAGTTGAAACCTCTACATAATTATCCCTGTAGTGAATATCGCGCCAATAGTCGATAAGGGTGTTTTTAAGCACCATACCTTTTGGTAGGAAGAATGGGAAACCGGGTGCTTCGTCTTGGAACATAAACATACCCATTTCTTTACCAATTCTGCGGTGGTCGCGCTTTTCTGCTTCCTCTAAAAGAACGAGGTAGTTATCAAGTTCCTCTTGGGTTTTAAATGCAGTACCTTTAATACGGGTTAGCATCTTATTATTTTTATCGTTCTTCCAATATGCGCCCGACTGACCCATAATTTTGAAAGCCTTTAGCGCCTTTGTGTAGCAAAGATGAGGGCCAACGCACATATCAACATAATCGCCCTGTTTAAAGAAACTAATCTGGGCATCGGGGTCGAGGTCGCCAATATGCTCAACCTTATAAATCTCGCCACGCTCTTCCATATGTTTAATGGCTTCGTCACGTGGTAAAACGTAAGGACGCAAAGGTAGATTTTCCTTAACTATCTTTTTCATTTCTTTTTCGATAGCCTGTAAATCCTCGTCAGTTAGTTTAGTATCGCCCAAGTCTACGTCGTAATAAAAACCGCTATCATTAGCAGGACCGTAGGCGAACTTTGCGTGTGGATATAGGCGTGATACTGCCTGAGCCAAAACGTGTGCGGCAGTGTGGCGAAGTATATGTAACTCCTCCTCAGGCGCACATTGGTCAGCAGTGCCATTAGCATAAATAACTTTCATAAATATTTCTCCTTTTGGTGTACCAAATAAAAAAACACCTTTGACGGCAATTCTGCCATCAAGGGTGCAATTAGCACGGTTCCACCTTGTTTTTTAACTCATTACCTTTAACGCAGGTTTTACGGCTTTGCTTACTTTTAAAACATTTGGGCAAAGCAGCTAAGGAATGGTCTTCACAAAACGCCCCGATGTGCTTGCACCAACCGCACACTCTCTAAACGGGAGCCAATATTGCTACTCTTTCCCTCACGGCTATTAACAAAGTTATTTTAACATAAGGCACCCCTCGTGTCAAGTGCCGTTTGCTTATTAAAAAGCACCGCCGTAGCGGTGCTTCTAGTTTACATTTCTCCTTCGTGCTTTGAGGACTTTTTCTTATTGGAAGTTAGCGCAACTTCGCCTTTTAGATACATAGCGATAATGCCAAGCACAACCGAAATTGTTGAAATATAAATTATTACGGGGATAATCTGTTTTGAAATAAAGAGACAGATTGCAGTTGCGGTTTCGCCGCCGATAATTAAAGCTGCGATAAAACCAAAGAATGTAAGACCGCCTGCAAAGAGAGAAACTGTAATGCCGTAACCGAATATTACACGAATTACGTCGCTGATTTTAGAACAAATTTCTTTAAACTTTTTCATAGCAGTACCTCCTTTAAACGCCTAAGGGGAGCCAGCCCATAAGGACTACTACCTGCAAGATAAACTGGGTGGCAACCCACCACCAGTCGTTTTTAACTGTTTTTGAGAAGTCGGACTCTGCTATCGACATACCTGCATATAGTCCCAATGCCAAAGGTGGTGTGATACCACACATAACACCGCAAATACAAGGCAGCATAGCGGCGGCAACCATTGGGTCAACGCCAACATTTGCAAGCACTGTTATAAAGGTTGTACCAAAGATAACAACCTGTGATGAACCGGGAACAACCATACCCATAAAGCAGGTAATTACGCAGATGATAAGAACTGTGCCGAGTTTGCCGATATTTAAACCATTGATAATTACGCCAAGGTCCTCTGCAACGTTAAGTTCTGCAAAGAGTGCGCCTATCATATAGCCGAACACACAAACTGCGATTGTAGGTGCGATGGTTTTAACACTATTCGAGAAGATTTTTACTATATTGCTTAATTTAACAACAGACTTGTCCTTAGCAATTAAGCAAGAGTATGCCGCGGCAATACCACCAATAAAGAGAAGAATTGAACTAGAAAGTGCCTTTGCGCCGTCTGCACCCAATCGTGCGGTAAAGAATGTATCTTTAAATACAGCATCTAAAACGAAAGGCAAAATAATGATAACGGGCAAAAGTAATGCCTGCCAACCTGTTTTGATAGTTTCTTTCATGCTTGGCAAATCTTCTTTTTTCATTGGCTTAACCTTGTAATATTTGCAGAAAGCAAACACCATAAGGATTCTTTGCAAAATAAACCAAAGTGCAATTACCCAAAGCACCATCCAGAATTTACCTGTTGATGCCTCCTCGGTGCCTGTTGCAACACAATAAGCGGTGTATGCACCCATAGCGGCAACGATATTAGAAGAAGGAGGTATCATATTACCTAGGTAACTAGAGTTACTCTCGATATTAGCAGCAAGTTCTGCGGGGAAGCCCGAACGCTTCATAGCAGGGATAGTAATAGAGCCTGTTGCCATAACGTTTCCGGGGCCAGAGCCTGAAAGCGCGCCCATAAAACTACTTGCAACAACTGCGGCATAACCCGCACCGCCCGAAATTCTACCAACAACCGATAGAATAACCGCAATACAACTGTCGATAATTTTTGTTTTTGTTAGTATGATTGACATTGCAACGAATGCAACCATTGAGTATAGCAGTGAGGTTTTAAGGCCTGCGTTGATGTAGCCCCAAAGACTGCCCCATGTACCTGTTACGGCAACCAAAACGATAAAGCTTACGAATACGCCTTCGTAAACGGGACGTTTGATTACCAAAAACCATATACATATTACTGCTAGCATTATGCCTAGATAAAGAATTGATAATGGCATTTTTATACTCCTTTCAAAATTCCTTTTTGGTTATGGGTTTTATTACCTAACGGTTATATTATACCAAAAATTTCGTAAAAGTCAAGTGTTTTTTTTAATTTTTTTTAATTTTTTGGGTTGTTGCATTTTTTTTAAAAAAGTGCTAATATATATAGGTAATATATTTTAGGGGGTATTTTATGAACTCGCGTCAGTTACAATATGCGGTGCAGTTGTCAGAAGTTGGAAGTTTCTCGAAACTTGCTGAAACTCTAAACGTTTCACAACCTGCATTAAGCAAGCAGATATTGTCGCTTGAAAACGAACTTGGCGTTAAACTTTTTAAAAGAACAAGCAATATAGTTACCCCTACCCCTGCGGGCGTTCATTTTATTAAAGAGGCGCGCGAAATTCTTTACAAAGAAGACCAACTTATAAAGTCTATGATGCAGTTTAAGTCGGGCGACAAGGGTGAACTTGTTATTGGTGTCACACCATTTAGAAGCAGTTACCTTATGCCCTCGCTTATAAAAAAACTTACCTCTAGTTTTTCGGGTCTTGGTGTAAAACTTATTGAAGAAGGCAGCGAGCAGTTACGTCACGATGCTACCGAAGGCAAGTTTGATTTTGCTATTATCAACCTACCCGTTGACGATAGCGTTTTAGAAGTAACCCCATTAGAACCTGACCGCCTTGTTTTAGTTGTACCGAATGCACTTTGCAAAAAACATAACCTTAATGGTGAGAGTATAAGTTTTAGAGATTGCAAAAACCTACCATTTATAGTAGTCAGCGCAACACAAGAAATGCGCGTACTGTTTGACAAACTTTGCGCGGCTACAAGCGTGTATCCAAAAATTGTTGCCGAGGTAACGGGACTTGTAACTGCTTTAGAAATTGCCCTTTCGGGCGCAGGCGCAACACTACTTCCTAAGCAATTCGTTAATAGCCGAATGGATAGCGGCGAGTTTTCACTTTTCGAACTTAGCGACAACACCACAATGCGCCAACCTGCAGTAGTTCGCAAAAAGGGTCAGTACAAATCCAAGTACACCGAGCAGGCAATTAAACTTTTAAAAGAACAAAACTAAAAAGCAAAACCACCCAAAATTTTGGGTGGTTTTTGTTAGTCATCCATTTGGAATTGTGGTTTATATTCGTCGTAGGCTTTTTGGTTGCGGCCTTTATAATTCTTCAAATCGATGGGGGCTTCTTTGTTTACCTTTTTAAGATTTGGATAAATGCCACAACTTGCACACGGAGATAAAAGGTTGTTTTGATTTTTGCACAAAGGACAAAGCCACTTGTTACCTTTATAAACCGAAACCTCAAAATTCGCATACTTTTCAAAACGCCATTTTCTTAAAAGGGCGCGCAAAATATACGCCGCTATGGTTACAACTATTATCGAAACACCTACAATTATATATACGGCGGCGTTCCCATCCTCTTTGCCGCCCCCTTCAAAAATAACAAAATATAGCAAAAGATATGCTAAAAGCAGGGGTAAAACAAACATTCCATACTCTTTTATTGGTGTCCAAACAAGTGAAAATGCGGTTTCGCTTTTTGGGGTTTTATAATATTTTTTATACCTTTCTTTATTAGAAACTTCTACGCGGTTGTTAGGTTGCATATTATTACTCCTTAAAATTACTTAAATATATTTTATCACACTGCATATTTCTTTTCAACGCTTATTAGCAAAAATTTAACCCCTTACCTTGCGGTTTGGGGTTAGTTTTATTTTATTTATTCTCGGCTAATACACCGTGCTCACGGCTTCCGTCAGAGCAATTTATATCGTAAGACATATCGGAATAGTTGTATGTGTAGGTATATAACTTTTGGCTACCGTCAAAATCTGTTTCGGTTCTGCTACTTATCATACCGTCTTCATCATAAGTGTAGGTAGTAGTGTAGGTGTCGCCCCCTACTGTGTGCTTAACACTTTTAACGCGGTTGTCGCTAGTATAGGTGTAAGCATAACTGCCGTTTGTGTTAGATTTATAACTAGCAGTCTTGATATACCCGTCTTTATTATACTTATAAGTCCACTTGAAAGTTACCGTATCATTAGTGAACACGCGCTTTGTTGGATTGCCGTTTGGGTCGTACTCTACCTTTTCAACAACCGTTCCTTTGTTATTGGTTATGGTGCATTTTCTGCCTTTTTTGGTCCAGTTATAAGTCAAGGTTTCGGTAAAAATATCGGTTTTGGTCTGCACAGTTTTGACCCTGCCACCAGAATAAACAAACTGCTGAGTGCGCTCTTTTTCGCCCGTTGCATCATAACTTACTGCTTTGGTAAAAAGATAAGGGGCTTGTGGCGATTTTTTGGCAGGCTTAATCTCCTCAGGCTTGGACTCTACGGGTTTGCTTACAACACTACTTACTGTACTGCTTACTATACTGCTTGTAGCCGCGGCGCTTTGCACCTCGGACACTACTGCTTGCGGTAAACTTTGCACCTCACTTACCACCTCTTTACTAGAGGTAACCGACGAGAGTGTTGACACATCTTTATAGTTTCCAAAAACGCCTGTCTGCAACGCTGTAACACCCGCAGCAACCAAAACTGCAACCGCAACCGCGATATACGCGGCAACCGAGATTTTAACGCCCTCTCTTTTAGATGTTGTTTTGGCAATTTCCTCAATCGGCTCTAGTGCGACGTACAGAGTTTTTGGGTCAATTTTAGGTAATGTTTCTTCCAAACACAAAAGTTCTAATAAGGCTTTTGGGTCAATACGTGTAGAAACAACCCCTTTGCTTTTAAGTTCCTCTGAAAGTTTCGCAATATAATCCGCCGCGCGAGCCAAGGTCGCGTCAACCTCAAAGTCGTCCAAATCGGTAATTCGGCAAAGTTGCGCTCTGGTCA
The DNA here is from genome assembly GCA_045587265.1 of Acutalibacteraceae bacterium. Lineage (GTDB taxonomy): Bacteria > Bacillota > Clostridia > Oscillospirales > Acutalibacteraceae > UMGS1532. Next base: position 17,839 of record JAZNBX010000029.1, read on the forward strand.
TATTATTAAAGTAATAGCAAACGGTTGCCATACGTGCGGGAAAATCCATTCGCCTTAAAGTGTTTTCAAAAACCCTTGCAGTCTGCTCGGTAGTTAGTGGGCAGTTCTCCTCTACCTCTAATTTTGGCAGATTAGTGCTACCGATATGACGCAAAATGTACGGATTATTCTTCCTTAAAACAGATATGCACGCAACCACCGCCGCGTTCTTCATCCAAGCGGTAAAATCGGTGTCATCCGAAAGCCTGTCGAGAGTAGAAAACACCTTTTTATAAAGTTCTTCACATATAGCGGTTGCCTTTTCTTTACTGTTAGTAAGGGTCAGGCAAACGTAATAAACCTCGGGAATTGAGGTCTTATAAAGCCTTTCAATATCTGCAGAATAGCCCTGTTTTGCCCTTAATAAAGTTTCCATACTCTCACCTACCTTTTAAACTAGTTACAATCATTATACTAACTTGCCAGCCTTACTTCAAGACTAGTAACAAAGATGTAAACAAAATTATATTAGAATACTGGTTTTTCAAACTGTCCGAAGAAATTCGGGCAGTTTTTGTTGCACATCGGGCGAACAAATGGTATCATATAAGTAGCGGGAGGTATAAATATGACGCTTAAAGAATATCGAATCAGCCACAGTTTGTTGATTGAGATATACCAATGGATAGAATTTGATTTAGAGGGTCTATATGCAGCAATTTGCGGCGACCCTTTCCACGAAGCACTTCAGGAGATTGAAAAAGACTCAATCGGCGGTGTTGTGCGAGAAATTAAAAGGATTGAAAACGAAAAGAACATCGTAATATTTTCTAAAGACGACTACAAAGAACTTGACCATCTTCGTGAAAGAAGGAACTTTTGGAGCCACGTATGCTATACCGAAGTATACGACAAAGAAATGGGCATCCCAAAAAACGCAAATATGCTGCCTACCGATTTAAAGAAGGCGGAAACCTTTTTAAAAAGGTTGCGTCAAATCAAAGAAATACACTTAACGAATAACCGCGATAGAATTATAAAATCCCTCTTTAGCAAATAAAGGAAAAGACACCTTGAAGGTGTCTTTTTTTTAGTCTTTTAGCAAGGTTTCAAGTTTTGACACGGACATTGGTCGCCAAAAATAAAAGCCTTGCAGTAGGTCGCAACCCGCATCAACAACTATTTTTTTGTGCTCCTCGGTTTCAATGCCCTCGCAAAGTGTTTTTAGCCCTAAATCATGGGCGGTGTTAATGATGTTTTTAAGAATTGCAAAACCTGCGCTGTTTATAGCATTTTGTGTAATGGCTTTATCGATTTTAACTATGCTTATATCTAGTTCCGTTAGGTCGCCAAAGCATGTGTAACCCTTACCAAAATCGTCCAAAAGTATTAGCATACCCTTTTCTTTTAGGCGCTTAAGGTTAGCGGACATAATCTTCGTATCTTCTTCGGTTAAGCTTTTATCCTCTAAAATCTCAACCGCGATATTGGAGTAATGGCAACCGTGTTTTTCCATAATTCTAATTATGTTATCTGCAAAGTTGGGGTCGCAGAAGGTAGCGCGCGAAAAGTTTATCGTGTAGACGTATTTTGCGCGACGCTCGGCATCGTTTGAAATCCATTTGCAGTTCTTTTCGAAAATATAGTAATCAAATTTATCGTTAATACCTACGTTATTAACCGCCGAAAGAAAGGTTAATGGTGTTATAATTCCATCGGCAGAATTTAGGCGCGAAAGCACTTCTGCGCCGATTATTTTTTCGGTTTTAGCGTCGATAATGGGTTGATACTCGAGAAAGAATTTGTTGTTGTCTATCTCTCTATGGATATTGTTTTCCATTTTAATTTTACGCTCGAATTCTTTACCGCTACTGCTATCCCACTGACAGTATAATTCGTCGCTCCTCTCCGCCATACTGCAAGCCTTTTTTGCGCGTTCCAGCGCGGTTTTAAAGTCCACCTCGGTTGAACTTGTTGTATGGAAGCCGAAATTAACACCAACGATATTAACCACGCTATGCTTGATTAGTATTTGGTTAATATCCTCTGAAACTTTCTCTATAATTTCGGCATTTTGCTCGTCATCCAAGCAGTTAAGCACCAAAAAGCCGGTCTTGCCGCAAAGTGCAATTTCGTGATTATCGGCGCTAAATTTATGCAGTAAGCAGTTACCGATTTCGCTATAAAGTCTGCTAGCCCTTGATTCAGGGTGCAGGCGTTTCATACCATCAAGCGAAACTGTAACATAAACTAACGAGCGGTTTTTACGTGCATTTTTAGCTCTCGCAAAATCGCTTTCTATTTTACTTATACCGCAAAAACCTTTTTCGGCTTCTTCTTTGGCGGTCTTTACAGATTTCATCGCAAAATAAAGCCCAATTATGCCCATTAAGATAAAGCACATGGCAAGTACGGTTATTATTACGTATGGATATTCAAATAATCGCATTCCTTTTACTCCTGTTCAAAAATAGGGTACGAGGCGGTACCGCCAGCCCTTTTTATGCCGATGCTTTCGGCTACCTTTAAGCAGTTCTTAATATCTCGTTTTGCCGCAACTTTTCTGCGGATAATTTCTTTTGCTACAAAGAAAGGTCCAAACATAAAGATCGCTTTTATAACGTCGCTTTTCTTTACATTATGCCTTTTATACTCTGCCAAAATTTCAAAAATCGCATAGTTTATAGCACATTTTTGAACCGTTTTAGCGGTGGCGGTTTTTAACCATTTTGCATATTTTAAGAATTTTTCAACGTTTGCATTCTCCTTAAAATATATGCCACTAATATAAAAGTCTTTCTCGCTCTCAACTAGTTCTTTTGCAACCGCGTTATAATATTTTTCCTCTATTTTAAGCACCTCGGTATGCTGTCTATCCAACGTGGTGCTTGTAATTTGTTTATCGTGCAGGCGGTAAATCAAAAGGCACTCGGGCAAAATCTCTAGTTTCTCGCCCGCAATTACCATCCTTGTCCAAAGTTCAAGGTCCTCGGTACACGTAAGGGTGGTATCGTAATTATATTTTTTCATAACCTCGGCTTTAGCAATAACACCGGGGTGCAAGATTGGATTAGCAACCAAAAGCATTGCTTTTATAGCCTCACTATCGCATCTGCCACCAACACCGCCCGGAGCATAGGTGCCATTTTTCACCGTCATAAATTTAGGGGATGATAAGGAAACCTCGGGATGCGACTCCATAAACTCGAACTGTTTATAAAGTCTGTCGGGCAGGCAAATATCGTCGGCATCCATTCTTGCTATATATTTGCCGCTTGATAGCGAAATCGCCTTATTTAAAGATGCAGGAAGTTTCAAATTAACCTCGTTTGTATGCACCTTTATTCTAGGGTCTTTTTCGGCCAATTCTTTTAAAATTTCGGCAGTTTTATCGGTCGAACAATCATTTATAACAATCAGTTCCCAGTTTTTTAAGGTTTGATTTACAACGCTCATTATGGCTTCTTCCAAGTAGGTTTCGCCATTATAAACGCTCATAATTACCGAAATTTGGGGTTTCATCAGTTCGTCCCCTTTCTTAATATTTTTCTTACGGTTTTGCAAAAATTAAGAAAATAAAATGCGGTGCGGTATGCATTAATCTTCATTAAAGAAATAGCAATCTTGCTTTTTTTAGAAATGTTTTTAAACTCTGCATTTGCTATTTTTTCTTTATGCTGTGAGGCCATAATTTTTGTCTTTATCTCTTTTATGCTCTTAAAATAGTTGCCCTCTGCCGCCAAGGCTAATATTGCAAAGCACATAAATGCTGAATAGCGGCAAAGTTGGGCTTTTATATCGGGAACTTTTTCCATAAGTTCTTTTGTGCTGATATGATTTATAACATCTTCAATGCGGTCTATTTGACCCGAGTTAAAATCCTTTGAAATTGAATCATACCTAACTGAATACAGGTATGCATTTTTCTCGCTTATATAAACACTTTGTGCATTAAGATAACAAGGGATTACACAACACAAATCCTCTCCCAACGAGATTTTTTCACTAACGTTTAATTGGTGAGGCGTTAGCAGTTCCCTCTTTACCGCCTTGCCTGCAAGATAGTAGGAAATGTGATTCATATTTTGGTCCATCAAAAGCCTTGGGAAGATATGTCTTTTTATCCCCTCTTTATCATAAAAACCTTCGTTAATACCATCGTTTGTAATTTTAACGGTGTTGCCATCCGCCACCCAGCGATACGAAAAAGACACAATTTCGGCACAGGTTTCTTTTATTATGTTGTAGGCGCACTCCAAAGTATCTGTTTCGATAAGGTCGTCGGAATCCAAATTATATACGTATTCGCCCGAGGCTACCTTTATACCTGCTCTACGTGCCGATGCCAAGCCACCATTCACCTTATGAACTACCTTTATGCGACCATCTTTTTTAGCATAATCATCGCAAATTTTAGGGCAATTATCGGGCGAACCATCATCTACCAAAATAAGTTCGAAATCCGAAAAGGTCTGTCCCAAAACGCTGTCTACACACGCTTTAAGATAATCTTCTACATTATAAACGGGAACTATTACAGAGAAAAACATTTATATCACCTATCTGCTTCTTAATCTAACAAGTAATTTTAAAATCGCGTATATTTTATACTTCATTACATAAGCAAAAACCCTTTGTTTTAAGGGCAATGTTTTTAAGGGGTATGCCTTTAGCGCTTCTTTTGTTAATTCGTGCTCGAGAAAGTTTTTAAGTCTCTCCTTTAAAACGCTATACTTAACACCCTCGTCTTTCGCGTGCATTATTTCTTGCGAGCAAAGCACCCTGCACATAGCCTGCCAAAATCTATAAATATAAATTTTGTACTCTTTTGGGGCTATATCCTCAAACCTTTTTTCTACCTCGCCGACGAACACAAGGCTTTTTTCGAACCTATCTTTTTTATACGACTTTGAAATAGATTCGCCGTTTCGGCAGTAGTTATAAAAAGCATCTTTAATGCCGGTTGCCTTACGGGTGTTAGCGATATAGTCTATCATAAAAAGCGCGTCCTCGGAAAGCATTTCCCTTTCCGACTCAAATTTAAGATTGTTCTCCTTAATTACACTATGGCGGAACAGATTTTTCCAAATGCTCATTCCGTACCTACTGTCGTCGGGTTCTAAAGGTTTTGCGCCGACTATACCCATACGAAGTTCCTTTAACTGCTGGGATGTTTCAAAGTGGGTGGTTTCAGGGAAATACTCTTTTGTAACGTTCTCGCCCTTACTTTCAAACATATTTCCATCTACAAACCGGAACCCCGATAAAACGAGGTCAGAACCAAATTTTTCGGCGGTGTTGTAAAGGGTTTCGAACATAAGAGGGTCTACAAAATCATCCGAATCCACAAAACCTATATATTCCCCTGTGGCGATTTTCAAAGCCGCATTTCTTGAAAGTCCTGCGCCCTCGTTTTGTTTATGTATAACCTTAATTCTGTTATCGTTACTTGCCAATTCGTCGCAAAGTTCGGGGCTTTTATCGGTCGAAGCATCGTCTACAAGTATTATTTCAATATCCTTTAAGGTCTGCTCTAACAAAGAATTAACGCATCTTTTAATATACTTTTCCACGTTATACACAGGGATTATAATGCTTACTTTAGGTTGTGGCATAGGTTTCACCTCGCAACTAGTTTTTGGTACTCTTCCATTAGTTTTTCGCAATAGGTTTCAACACTTAAGATGTTTTTATGTGCTTTTTCGCAGTTTTCTCTAAGTGTTTTATAAGTATCTTCTTTTAACGTTTCCCTTATTTTTTCTGCCAACGCTTCAGGCGTTGGCTCACTCAATAACGCACCTGTAACACCATCTTCTACAAGTTCTGCCATTCCGCCGTTTTTCATTGTTAAAACGGGTACGCCCATACACTGCGCCTCTAAAATAGATAAGGGACAGTTCTCATACCAAATCGACGGCACTAATAAAAGTTTTGCCTTGCCCATAAATTCTACAAGTTTTTCGCCAGAGAGGAAGCCTACCATTTTTACGTTTTCTATATTTTTTAAAACGTCCTCGTCAGGTCCGCTTCCTGCAACCATAAAGGTGTGCTCGGGGCAAAGTTTTGCGGCGGCGGCAATTAAATCTACGCCCTTTTCTTTAGAAAGTCTACCCGCAAAGCCTATATAATCCTCGCAATCCTCTTGGTGCTTAAATTTATCTTTATCAATAAAATTATGTATCGTTTTGGTTTTGCCGCTAAAAAGTTTATTGGCTTCTAGTAGTTTGTTTTCTAAAAATCTGCTTGGAGTAATAAACAAATCAACCTTTTTATAGGTCTTTAAAATTGCATAAAATCTTGCCTCGATAGCACCTAAAATGCTCTTAACGCCCGAGCCGTGAATACATTTATTTTTAATACATCCGGAATATTTACCCGAAAGACATTTTTCGCAAATTTCGTTTTTCTTAAAGTTATATAAAAGGTGGTTTGGGCAAATCATTTGATAATCGTGTACCGTTTGAACAAGCGGTACTCTCCTTTTTTTAGCGGCATAAATTACCGACGGGGTAAGTTGGAAGTTAATGTTGTTCATATGTATTATATCGGGGCGAAAATCATCAATAACCTCGATAAGTTTTTTCTTTGCCTCAAAAGAATAAATTATTTTAAAAGGATAGAGAAAGCGTGCAATACCGCTAGAGTGAAAATCCATATTCATGGTATATTTTTGTAAGGTGTTGCCGACCGAGTTCTTCTCGTCGTACATACCGAAATACTGCACCTCGTGGCCGAGTTTTTCTAACTGCGAGGCGAGGTAAAGCATATAGTTTTCGGCGCCACCACGGGAATATAGGAACTTATTTACCATTAAAATTTTCATATCTGTCCCTCTCCCTTCTCTTTGCTGTTTTCGGGTGATACACAACCGAAAATCTTTTCTTCGGTTTCGCGCACCCCATTATCAAAGCCGCTACCTATCATAAGTAGCGCCAGAACTCCGGTTAAAAGCGGATAGTTCATAGTGTTATCGGTAGTAGATACGATTATTAAATATAAAGTTAACATAAAGGTGATTATCGCGTTTTCAACCTTACCTTTTCTGCCAAAATACCACACCCTTAAAACCGTCATCGAAAGAAGCCATACAATATAGCCCCAAAAGCCAAGGTCGATAAAATGTTGCAGAAAATCGTTATGTACCGACGCCACGTCAACATTCATAAATGTATTTAGTTGGTAGGTCAAAAATCCGATACCATTGCCTAAAAAGGTAGGGCTAAACTCATAAAATTCATCTACTGCATTGTAAATTTCAACACGTCCGCTTGTGTTTATGCCCGCCTTTTCTAAAAGTTCAAAAGCGTCGCCCTTTATAAGCGCTATATATGCTATAAGCAGTGCCACCACCGCAAAACTCAAAAACAACATAAGATTTGTTGCCATTTTATTGTTTATTTTTGAGGCAAGTTTTACGGCATACCCTAATATTAGCGCTACAGCGATTGCTATAAATGCAATTCGCTTAAAAGCCGACACAAAGCAGAACAAACTAAGCCCTAAAAGAATGAAATAAGTTATGCTTTTTTTAGGCTTATAAAGCAGATAAATAAGGTACGCGCCCAAGCAGAAAGCAAGTTCGTGTATTTCGGCTTGAACGATGATTTCGCCCGTTTCGCCCGCAAAGGTTGTAACAAGGGTTATAAATTCGGACATATAGTTTCCAAGTCCATTTTGTGCGATGATGGTAACAATCATCAAAACGTTTGCAATAAGTATTGCAACGAGGTTGTATAAAATACCCTTTTCGCCAAATATGTAAAGCATTGCCCCCGCCGCTAATGCGAAGGAAAACATATTTACATATATAAACGAACTTGAAAGTCCTCTCGAAATAACCCCGACGTCTACAAGACCTACAAACCAAATAAAAAGCGAAACTACAGTGGTAATTCCCAAGGGAACACTATAAAGGGTTGCTGATTTTAATGCGGTAACGCCCCTTGCAATATTCGGCTTATACAAAAAGAGAAGGATTGCCGAAGCCACTAGCACCAAAGCAAAAGCGTGGCGGAAGGTAACGTGCAAACCAATTTGTATTACTTCGTTTAAAAAGTAATACATCATTGTAGCGATTGCCATAAAATAAAAGGTTTTAAAAACCTTAAGTATTTTATTGGTTTCCACTTTCATCCCGCCCCCTTTTTGAATTTATTCTACCTCGGAAATATATTCCTTTTTGTTCTTAATTGCTTCAGAAAGCAGTCTTCTTGCAGTTTTATTTTCCTTAAATGTTTCTGCAATACCGACTTTGTACTTAATTGCTATATTTCTGTGTTCTTCTCTCTCGTCTAGCCTTAACCTGAAGAGAGTGATTATATCCTCAACAGTAATATAATCCGAATCATCGGTTAGCATTACAAAACTGCCGTTGCCGTTATAAATAATCTCGGTTTTGGTTTTGCCGAACGACTCTTTAATAAGGTCTTTGAACATCTTAATAACATCGTCGCCCACCGCCCTTGAATGTTCGGCACTGATTTCGGCAAGGTTTGCTATATCAACAAGGCTATACACCGCGCCGTCGTCTAAAAGTTTTTTATCCTTTGCTTTTAGGTATTTATCAAAATACGCGCGGTTGCTTAATCCTGTCAGGTGGTCGGTATAGTAGATATAGTTAATAATATCGCCTATTCTACCAAGAACTACCGCACCGCCAAAACAAACTACCATAAGAAAGAAGAATGCGATGATTGTGTAAAGTTTTACATTGACGCTAGGCTTTACCGAAGCGGTTGATAAAACCGAAATATAACTAGCGCCCAAGTACTCGTTGTATTCCTCGTTGGTCTTCATAGTTATATCGTAAAGTTCATTTAGTTCTACTAGCAGTTCGTTAATTCTATCCTCGGTTTTTTGCTTTAGTTCTGCATAGTTATCGTTATTGAGTTCTGTGCAGGTTGCACCCGATTTTTCACATTTACCCGAGCAGTCGCCCGAGCATTTTGTAAAGGTGTTTATAACGTACTTGCAATATGCCGAATCTATAATAGCGTGTTGCTTTGACTCATTATGGTCTTTCCAACTGTAAATAAGTTCGTCATAAGTTACGGTCTGGTCGCCAAAATACTCCTCAAGATTTCTCTCGTGTAGGTTGTCGAGAATGTACTCGTAGGTTATATTGGTGTTTCCCGAGTCCCTCATCTTTTCAACGTAGGCATCTATTACGGTTACAACGTCTTTTACGATGCTTTCGTCCTTTTGATTTGAGATTTTGTTATTGTCTATTCTGGTTTCGTAATCCGATACCAAAACTTGTTTATCCTTGGTTATCTGATACTTGTAAATATCCGAGAAAATTCCCGAAACCTTAACGTTTCTTAAATAGTTGAACTCCTCGGCTATATCACTAAAAGATGCGCCCGTTTTTGTAGACCTGTAATAACTTGTTTGGTCCATACGCTGATACAAAGTAGTCAAGGTTTCTTCTATACTCTTGTCAATTACTTCCATCATCTCAATATAATCGTAATTACTGCTATCGAGATTTTCGATGGTGTTGTTTGCAGGCGAAACGTTAACGTACTTTTGGCTGAACTCTGCAAAATAAACGTCTAAAGTTTCGTCAAGAACTAGTCTTGCAAACTCCTCGCCCTCATAACTTGCGGCGGTAAAGGAAATTACAAAGGTGCTTGGCTCGTAGATATACTCCTCGCCCTCTTCTAACTTTGCTTCCTTTTGCGCCACCTTATCTTTATCTTCAATCGGTGTTATGTTTATTCTAGAAATAAGGCTATCTACCGAATAGGCGCCGGTAAGCCCCATTCTATCAACAACCTTTGAGATTACTGCCGAAGATTTTATTTCGTTTACGTCAAGTTTCTCCCCCGTTGGCGCAAGACCCTGCTCTGCTTGCGCGTCGTTATAATGAATAACCTCGGAAGCGGTGAAGGTGTTGCCACTGGAAAGTTTGTAATAAACGAAATAGGTTGCAATAAGGCAGAAAATCATTATAAACGGTAAAAGTTTTCTCAAATATCTGAAAATCTGAAAATTTTTCATTTCTTTTCTCCTTTAATAATTTTATGCCTTTTTGGGAAATGTTTTTGAAATGCTAAATAGCATTAACGATACGTAAGCAAATGCCGCGAAAATTACCAAAGATTTTAGTTCGTTCATTAGTGAAACACCGTAAATGCTAACCGCAATACACTGATTCATTTTATAGTTCGAATACTCTCTGCCTGCGTTGATTGCCTCTTTTTCAAACTCTCTGATGCTCTTGTAAATCGAGTCTACCAAAGTGTTTGCCGCAACATAGGTTTCTTCGGTTGGAGTGTTCTCCTTCATTTTATCGATAACCAAATTATTATCCATAATCTCTTTTTCGTTTGAAGCAACGTTATCGCTATACTCAGTCGCCTGCACCGAAATTTCATCAATACCAACCTTTGTTCTACCCATATAATACTTGCCCTCTTGGTCCCAAGTAGGAACAAGCACAACCCTTGTCATTTCCTCGCTATACATATCAATAGCGTCGTTGCAAAGGTCGAAGGAAGATTGATTTCTCCTACGGTCGTAATCGGTGTTTTTGTTTTGGAAAGAAAGCCTTTCTATGTACACCTTTTTATCCTTAGCAATACCGTTTTGTAAAACGAGCGACCTCAAATTCTGATTTATCTGGGTTTCTTTGAACTGATACACCTTGCCCGCAATAGAATTAAAGGTTGCGTTATCCTCGGTAGTAAAACTAGAGTTCTTTTCTGCCATACCGTAAAGGTAATTAAGAATTGACTGCGTTTCTTTATTGAAATAGGAAACGATGTCCATATACTCCATACTCTCAAAATCGGGGTCGTCGGGGTTAAGGCTAAAGTTGTCGGTATACTTTTCAATATAATATTCTTTATAAGAAGCCACGATAAGTTTTATTACGTTGTGAGCGTCCAGATGAGAAGTGTGTTTTGACGCGTGATATTCCACCGCAAACTCGGTTGAAATGTGGTACTGTGATTCGTCGGCAACGTCTCCTTGCACCATTGGGTAAACCGATAGACAGTTTTTAAGTTGCTTAACGGTTACGTCCTCGAAAGCGCCCTTTTCGATTGCCTTTTCAATAACTTCGTCGGAAATGATTTCCGCCATATTATATCGGGTCCCGTTAGAGTTTTGCGCCGCCGAAGCCTCGGAATAGTTTAGAGAAACTACCGCATGCACCGACTGCCTTAATTTAAGGTGGTTGAATATGCCGAACACACCCGTAAAGAGAATTGTGCCAACTATTACCCAAAGGCTAAAGTATTTGGCAGTTTTAAAAATCTGCCCAAACTCTGTAAAGTTTACGTTTTTAGCGCGGAAATATATTGTTATTGCCGCGATAACGAGCAACAAGCCTACGATTAAAATCGGTGCTTTTTGAAATATTGATATAAGCATTTTTAACCTCCTAAAGCTTTACGCTTAAAACTTGTTGATGTCAATAACAACCAGTTCGGGTTGGTTGTTTATGCGCCATAGGTTTCTGTTATCTAGACCTGAATTAACAATTAAAGGTCTTCCCGCAACGTCGCTTCTGCCATAAACGAACTTGCCCTGCCTTTCAGGGAACAAGCCCCCCTCTTTTGTATACAAAGGACCTAAAATGGGCACCTGTATTTCACCGCCGTGGGTATGACCGCAAAGCATCAGGTCGCCCCAACTGTCAGGGTTAAACTCTTCAAAAATAAAGGGCTCGTGAATTGCGGTTATCTTTAAGTGGTCGGTATCATTATTAAGATACTCTCCAAAACTTTCGCCACTATAATCCCAGAAAGCCGATGGATTTGAGGTTAGTACACCATAAACATCTATCTTGGTTGTGCCTACCGTTATGGTATCCATACCATTCTTTAAAACCTTGTAGCCTGCATTTTCAAGTTTATCATCTAAACTATCCTCTAGTTTTGTTACGTCGGTAATATCTAACTTTTCTTTCAGTATCGATTTATTAAGAGCGAAGCCGTAAGTATTTAAAACTTCGTTATTGCCGTAAACGTAATATAGAGGCGCTACTTTAGAAAGTGCTTTACCCAAAGTTTCTACCCTACTTATATCGGCATTGTCCGAATCTATCATATCGCCCGTGCAGATTATAAGGTCGGGATTTAATTTCTCTATGCGCGAAATTAACTTTTCGTTATCCTTGCCGTAACTGCATCCGTGTAAATCCGAAAGCGCGATAACCCTTACGCTATTATTAACCTTTAGGCTACCTACGTTATAAAAGGTTTCTTTAAAGTTTCTGTTTTCAACGTAGTTCCACAAAACTACGCCGAAGATTAAAGCAATAAATACGAACACCAAAGAAATTGCCAAAAACTTTATTGTTTTTATGTTCTTTTTAACGGTGGTGTTTTTTGGTTTAGCGCTAGTTATTTTTTCTTGCTTAACCTTTGGCTTTTTACTGCCGTCTGCCTTAATTATTTTGATTTTCTCTTTAAAACCTGCAACTACACAGATATTTGTATGCAAAATGGTTTCGCATTCTTTTTTAAACTTTTTAATAGGCTCGTTGCCGTGGTAGGCTATAACAACACTTTTTTCATCAATAGACTCTATCTCAAAAGTATCTGCCCATGTTTCGTAAAACGCAGTAGGCTCTGATTCTTTTAAAAGGTTTTTTAATTGCCCTCCTAAAACTTCTATTTCGTTATACATATCAACCTAACCTTTCGCTATGGTTTTATATAAATCGCAGGTTTTAACTGCAATATCTTTCCAGTTGTATCTTGATAAAATAAACTTGTCTACCCCTGCTCGCAAATTTTCTACGGCTTTAGAATCACTTAATAGGTTTTCTAGTTTATTCTTAAGGTCGTCTACGTCGCTCTTTTTAAAATACACCGCTCTATCCTCAGCAACCGCCGTGTTTTCGGGTATATCAGAGCAAAGCACCGCATTGCCGTAAGAAAGCGCTTCAAGTAGGCTCATAGACATACCCTCCAAATCAGATGGTAGAGTCATAATATACGCGTTAGAATAAAGTTCTTCTAAAACCTCTCCCGACTGAAATCCCGTGAAGATAATATTCTCATTATCGCCCGCTTTTTCTTTAAGAAATTCAACGTAGTCGTCGGTATCACTTGTATCGCCAACGATAACAAGTTTTTTATCGGTTTTAATTCCCTTGTAAGCATCTATTAGATAATGAATACCCTTTTCGGCAGTAAGCCTTGAGATAATGCCGATATATTCATTAGAGGTTAGCCCGAACTCTTTTGTAATTAAGTTTGCTTTTCTTTTTTCGGACTTTTCTATTCCGTTGTGGATAATAACGGTATCTCTGCCGTAGGTTTCTTTAAAATAATCGTGTGCCGCACGGCTTAAAACAATAACCTCGTCGGCATATTTTACGAGGCACTTTTCGCCAAACTTTATATATTTAGATGCAAAGCCCTTGCCCCACTTTTCCCTCTGCCAATCAAGGCCGTGAACGGTAGCAACACACTTTTTGCCAAAAAGTTTTGGTATCCAGAGCGCAGCGCATGGTCCTTCAGCATGGAAATGCACAACCTCGCACTTACTGAATGTAGCCGCAATGGCCGCCGTAAAGGATGCCATCATAGCGGCAATACCCTTAACGTTTAATGTTGGCGCAGATTTTAGTTTTACACCGTTAAAACTACCCTCTTTAACCCACTCTAGATATTCGTTTTCAACCTTATCGCTTGTTCGGTTATAGCAGGTAACCTCTACACCCTGCTCCACTAACAGTGGGCAAAGGGAGGTTAGCACCTTTTCTATTCCGCCACGTCTTGAAGGTACAACCTTATGCCCTATCATCGCGACCTTCATTTTATCCACTCCAAATCAAATTATCTGCCTGTGGCAGTAAGCATAACTATTGGTGTTTTAAGCATAATTTTTATGTCGTTAAAATACGTTCTTGTTTGTATGTACTCGATATCCATTTCAACCCATTCTTCAAATGGAACATCGTTTCTGTTTTTATGTATCTGCCAGGTGCAAGTGATACCGGGGGTTACCAAAAGACGAAGTTTTTGATAATCGGTATAATATGCAACCTCGCGTGGTAGAGGCGGTCTTGGACCTACCAAGGTCATATCGCCTTTTAGCACATTAAAGAACTGCATAAGTTCGTCCAAAGAAACCTTGCGCAAGAACTTGCCCACCCTTGTTATTCTCGGGTCGTGCTTCATTTTGAAAACAGGGCCGTCCATTTCGTTTTGCTTTACAAGTTCGTCAATCATTTTATCCGAGCCTGCGCGCATGGTTCTGAACTTGTACATATAAAATTCTTTACCGTGTCTGCCCGACCTTACCTGTTTATAGAAAGGGCCTGCGCTTGGGTCGTCAATTACAATTACCAATGCGATTATTGCCATTAGCGGTAAAAAGAAAAGCAAAATTAAAGATGCAAAAAATATGTCGAAAAGTCTTTTCTTTCTCCAATACGAAGCATACGATTTTTCAATTATCGCTTCTAACTTCAATCTGGTTTTCTCGTCTACTTTGTCCTGTTCAATATATGGCATTGTTACACGCTTCTCTCTTTTAGCTTCATTACCGAATCAAATTCTAATTTTCTGTTTGCCGACAAATAAAAATGTTCGAAAACTACGTTTTTTTCTTTAAAATCGGTTACCTCTTTATCTATATATCCCGGATGAAAGAGAACCTCTATATCGCAGTTACGCTTTAATGCTAATTTCTTATATTCTTTTAAAATTTCGCTTACTCGTTTATCGTCCATCCGACCTGAAAAGAGGATTCCTAAAAATATGGCGGTTGGGATTTTTTGCTTTTTAGCCTGTGGCCGATTTATTAGCCACAGAAACTTTAATAACCACTGTTTTATGAGGTTTACCACGCTGTATGTACAATAAATCGATGGTTTTTTAATAAAGGGTAAAAGCGGCTCTGCAGGAACGCGCATGTGCCGAATATCAATTTCTTCTTCCCTTAAAACCTTTACCAAAGTTTTGAAAACGGCGGGTATCATATGTGTATGCTGATGACTGTCTATGCAAAAGCCTTTGCCTTCGGGGAGCCTTTTTTTCCAATACACCACCTGCGCCTTGATTTCCTTTTCTATCTGACGCTCGAACTCTCCCCTTTTAAATATACCGAGTTTTAGCAGTCCACCAAAGGTGTGCTTTATATTTCCGTCTTGGTCGGCAATTAAACTCACCTCATCGGGTTTTGCCATACATTTGCCCTCTACTAGATTCAGGTGCAAGGAAATACGAAGGTTGTTATCCTTTGTCAAGTCTTCTAAATCCACCGAGTCGAAATTCGGAAAAATGCTAACTGTATTTATTGCGCCCGCATCTACACACTCTTTTATATGCTTGGATACCGTATCGTTCATTCCGTAATCATCAGCACAAAAATATACCACTTATTTTTCACCTTCTACCCCAAGTTTTACAATTATGGTATCGTCTATTTTCTTAATGCTATCTTTAGATGGCCAAGTACCCATAGCCTTAACCTCTTTAGACTCCATATAGGTTTCCTTTTCTTCGCCCGCCAAAAATTTATAGTCTTTGCCACAGTAGTCATTTATTGCGCTACAAAATACACTTTGACCAACTATTTCGTCGTCTGCACGGATTATGTGTCCATCGGTTATACCTGTAATTTCGGGCGGTAGCGTAGCGCTGTAAGCCTCGCTATCCTCTAGCGCGCCGATTACCACGATGTTTTGAGCGGTGTCTCCGTTTTCGGTCTGCTCAATTCTATCGGTGATACGAATTAAGGTGCCGTAAGATTTTTCATAAGCCATCTGCGCTTTATGGTAACTTACGTTTGCAATTACTATATGATTTGCAATAAGCGCTACCGACAAAGCCAACACTAGCCAACGTTTTGTGGCTACGAGTTTTTCTTTACCTTCGCTATCTCTTTCATAAATCAGAATGAAGATAACATAAAACACGCTATACCCCATAAGCATTAGGTTGTGATAATCAACCCCTGCATTTATCAAAGCCAAAACCGTTGCTCCAATGGGTAGCGTTGCGCTAAGCACAAGTACAATTAAAAGTCTTAGCGGCTTTTTATAGAGTTTGTTTTTGATTACGTAACCTGCATAATATCCGATAGCCACCAAAAAGACCAAAACGTTAATGCAAACAAAAACGCTTATTCCGCCACTTATATCAAAGAAATAGGTTAAGAAGGTTTCTTTGATAACGTATAAAGAACGCGGTATATCTATGCTAGATAGCGATAAAGCGGCATTCGCGCCCTGATAATCGAGAAGTTCTGTAGAGGTGGCAGCAAGTATTATTTTTAGTACCACGCTGTAAAGTACCATACCAATGGCGCCCGAAAGAAGCATAAGTCCTGCTTTTTTGAGTATTTTGCCAGGAGATTGTTCGCCGAATATCGCATCATCAATAAGTTTAAATAATATAAGCATTACGGTTACGGTCAGGTATGCTTGGTAAATAGCGACCGACAATGTAATACACAGCGCAGAAATTATGTAATTAGGCTTTTCTTTGGTCATATAAAGCGCCGCCAAAGTTGCCAAAAGGAATGAAATACTATATCCGTCTGCAACGTAGTTATACATTAAAACCGAGGTAACGGTTGGAAACGAAACAATTACTGCACCGAGTAAAGCGGCGGTAATCTTTTTTCTAACCCCAAATATTTTGCAAACTAAAACTGCACTTACGGCGTGCAAGATTATTGCCAAAATACCGTTTAAAAAGGGCAGGTCGTAAAAAGAACTAAAGGAGCAAGCAACCGGCAAAAACCATCTGCCGATAGATAGCATATTTTGCGCATCGTACCTAAACACAAGGGAGTCCCAATTTGGTAGCCAGCCCGTTATTTTGTAAAGGTGCGCCAAAAGGCCTACAACCAAAGCCGCTATAAAGCAGACCTTCCACTGCGGCAATATGCTCTTATTTAATTTTTTAAAAAACTTTTCAGGCACTTGTTACCACTCCAGCCATTTTAATTTATACAAAAACTTTCCGTATAATTTTTTGTAAAGTTTAACACCCAAAACACGCTTCATAAAGGTTGTACGCTTTGCTTTTGAGGAGGTCCACGAAGCCGAGAAATGATGTATCGAATAGGTGTTTTTGGTGATTATCTTTTTACCCGTATCGTATTTCATCGGGCAAAGGTAGTCCTCGGGCAGAAAACGGATACCCATAAACTCTTGGGATTTATTTTCCAAATCCATTCCCAAGTTTTGCGCCGTTTTCGTGTTTCTGTCGGGGCAAGGGGTTAAATCAAAACTGCCGTCAGGATTTATAAAAGAAATATCCTCATAGTCCTTTAAAAAGGCGGCAACCAATGGGTTTTCCTTTTCTGCGGCAAAGCCAAGACCCGTAGCAATTATCCCGTTATCGTCAAAACCCATAAAGCCACCTTCCAAAAGGTCGTCGAGCGGTTTTATTAGTTCAACGTCGGTATCAAGATAAATACCGCCCTGCTCGTAGATAATCTTTAGCCTTGCATAGTCGCTAACAAACGCCCACTTGCCCGCGTCATATGCCTCTTTAGCGTATTTGTTTTCGCTAATATCAAAATTATCTTCCGTGTGGCAAATGATTTCGTAATCGGGGCAATACTTTTTCCAACTCTTTATACATTTTTTTGCAAGTTTGGGAAGTTCGCCACGCCCAAACCAACAATAGTGAATTACCTTTGGAATGCTCATCCTTTTTTCTCCCTATATAGTTCAAGAATAGTTTTAAATCCTGCTCGGTTAAAGAGGATATTCGCCACCACGTAAAGTGCCACTATCCATACAGAATGAATAACTCCGTTTAAAAGCAGTTTTAAAAAGGTCGCGCCGCTGAACGCGTCTACAAAGAAAACGCCCATTATAATTGCGAAGACGCTACCGTTTATAAGCCAATGCTTGTAGGTTGCCCACTGACTTCTTTCTAACACCTTTTTATTTGTAAAGCGTATCATCACAATACTGCGGCACAATAGCGCTGCAATAGTGCCGATAATAGCACCGCATATTCCAAGGTAGTAAATTGCCACTATGGATACTGAGATATTTATAACCATTTCTAAAATGGCGTGGGAGCGAGTCTTTTCAAAATCGCCCGAATACTCGATAACGCTATTGGTGGGCAGTTTGCCGTTAGAAAGTAGATTCATTATTACAAACAGAAATACTAGATATACATTTGAGTAGTTAGCATCGTTGATACCGCCGGTGTATATCTGTATCAGTGGCAGTAAAAATACTGCCATTAGCGTATAGATTATAAAGGTTGCCATTATGTAAATTGTTTCGTACGCCGAGAAAACTTTTAAAAATTTATTGCGGTCTATATGGAACATTTGACCGAGTGCAAAATTAAATCCCGAAACAACGCTTGTTATAAAGTTCTGCATTTGCGAGAAGAACATACTGTAAATCGCGTAAACGCTAACCACGCCAAAGTCGCACATTAAAGAAATAAGAATTATGTCGGTGTTGGTAAACACCATTCCCGAAAGTTGATGCACAAGCACCGAGTTTTTCTGCGCTATGGATTTAAAGTCGGGCTCGGTTTTGAGGTCTATCCAAGTGTATCTGCGCTTGGCATAGAAATAAAGGTATGCTAATTGGCAAAGCGCAATAGCACAATAAACCGCCTGTATTAGTATCAGGCTATCGGTCAAAAGCAGCACCAAAATTTTACCCACGTTTGAGGCAAGTTGAAGCACCGTTTCAGAGTTGTTTATTACGTACTTTCTACCGTCAACCTCCATCAGTATTCTGTATTTTGCGCCTATGAAATAACTGAAAAGCGACGGTATAGCGTTGAGTATAACGATAAAGAATAAAACGTTTTGGTTTATCGGGTTTGGTATTATGTAGGCGTACACCACCGCAACAATCATTACGAGTATGAGGTATATTACACCCGTCCTGATATAGTAAGAATTGGTGGCGGCAAGCACCGAGTTTGCACTTTTATAATCCTTTTCGCCAATTCTTTTGTAAAGCGCCTGGGTGGTAGCAAGCCCTACGCCCGCTTCAAGCAAAACCATATACGCGAAAATCTGTTTTATGGTTGAAAGAACACCGTTGACCTCCGAACCAAAGTTTTGGAGATAAAGCCTTGGCAAAAGAAAACTTAAAGCTATAAGCACCACTTGATACACAAGCGACGAAACAACGTTGTTTTTTATTCTTGTATCTTTTTCGGCCATACTGCCACCTCCTTTTGCCTTAGTATTTAAAAATTACACGCGATTGCAAACATAATCCTCGGTTGCATTTTCTTTAGGAATTATCTTACCTGGGTTTCCAACAACAACGCTATGGTCGGGAACGTCAAAGTTTACGTAAGTTAGTGGTGCGATAAGCACATCGCTACCGATTTTTACGTTGCCCACTATAACGGCGTTTGCGCCAATCCAACAGTTATCGCTGATTGTGGGTGCGCCACGTCTTTTGCCGCGGTTCTCGGCTCCTATTACAACGCCCGTGCTAAGATTTATGTTTTTACCAAGACACGCCTCGGGATTAATGATAATGCGGCCCAAGTGCCCTATGTATAGACCCTCGCCAATGTGTGTCCTAGCAGGGATTTGTATTTGAGTTTTATTCTGCATACGCCTTAGCCTTAGCATATAAAAAAGTTTAAGTGGTAAAAACTTGCAAGCATTTGCGCGTCTTAATACTGCGATATGCTTTAATTCGAGGGGTCTAAAAATCCTTTTCAAAAAAGGCTCTCCACCCTCGCCGTAGTATCTGTATAAATCCTTTTTAAAAACGCTGTTCATACAAAGCCCTCACCTAAAAATTTTTATAAAAATGCAAATAATACTTTCCCTAATACGTAACTATAAGATATATACCTATAATAAAATATAATCGCACGATTTTATTATACTACACCTAAATCCATATTTCAACATTTTAGAGCGAAAAAAGAAAGGGTTTATTTCCCTTTAATTTGATGCCTTTTATGCGAAAAACAGCAAAATCTAAAAAAACACTTGACTTTTCATAAAAGGTTACATATAATAGTAATGTTCTCGAAAAAAGAATATGCGGGTGTGGCGGAATTGGCAGTTTTTGCGCGAGCGCGTCCAGCGGACGAGTAAGCGAAACGCAAAAAGGCGCCGCGGTCGAAAAAATTCGTCGCTCCAAGACGGAAATTTTTTTCGGGCACCGCAAGAGTCAACGCGGGCAGAGACTTTGTGTTAACGTAAAGCGCGTCTGCCTGACAATTAAATAGTTTATATACGCGGGTGTGGCGGAATTGGCAGACGCGCTAGACTTAGGATCTAGTGTCTTTCACGTGCAGGTTCAAGTCCTGTCACCCGCACCAACTTAGCACTTAACTTGGATAAAGTTAGGTGCTTTGTTTTTTGTTTATAAACATAAAAATCCCCCGCCGTTTTTTGAACGGGCGGGGTTGGTTTTTTTAGTATTATTTTTCGTGGGCTATTACCTTTTTTTGCCACGATTTTTTCTGACAATTTGGGCAACGCATATGTCTTGTTCTGCCCATGTGCGGCGACCAAACAACCGCCTTTAAGGTTGGCACGTATCTATGACCGCACTCACGGCACTCATAATAGCCTGCGGTTTGCTCTATTTTGATGGCAAAGCATACACCTATCATACACGGAATTAGACCTGCTAACACTATCAAAACTCTAACCCACTCTTGCAGGTTGGGTGCATATGACGCGACAATCGTAGACGCTAGCAAAATGAACACCGAAAGACTGCCGACTACCCATTCAAGCCCCAATAATTGCTTATCTTTTCGCTCTTTTTCCTTAACCATTTCCAAAAGTTTATTTTCTAATTCTTTAGTGTAATTATCCATTCCTATTTTCTCCCCACTTAATAAGTCGTTTACCGAAATTCCGAGTATACCGCAAAGGTCTAGCATCAAGGACGCGTCGGGCAGAGATTTGCCTCTCTCCCACTTTGAGACCGCCCTATCGGTAATTCCTAATTTTTCGGCAAGACCGCTTTGCGTTAAGCCAATACTTTTTCTGCACTCTGCAATAAACACGCCTATCTTTATCTGATTCATAAAACGTCTCCTTTAGTTTTGCTACCATAAGCAAACACGAATAATCCGAACCTGCCCTAAACGGCATAATTTCGGTGCTTTTCGGTTTGTCATCATCCGTAGGCGTAAGCCTTACGGATTCTTCCGCACAAAAAATCCCTCGAAATTCTACTCTTTTAGGGTCGAAGAATTTTAAAGGAGATGAATTTTTGGCTTTGTGCGGCACAAAACGCAGTTAATCCTTTCGGATTAACGAGTATTTTAACAATGCAAAGGCGAAAATCATCCCTTTAAAATCAAGTTTGGATTATTCGTGTTTGCTTAATGATATTCCGTTTTCGAGAAAAAATAAACATACCGTTGGTTGAGTTTTGGATTTTTCATCTCTATTATAGCATTTTTGCGTCACTTTTCCCAAAAAAACTTTATTTAGTTTCTAATGCAGTGTAGACGGCTTTTTCAAAAAATCTTGCCGATTCATTTGCCGCGCCACCATCGGTTTTAGAGTTTTTCATAAATACCGCGCAAATATCATTTTCGGGGTCAATCCAAAAATGCGATCCATAAGCGCCACTCCAACCAAACGCGCCTATCGGCAAATAGAGGTATTCGGGCTCGGTTATAACCCTGACGCCAAGGCCCCAACGCTCGTTCCCATTTTGAACTTCCTTTGGTACCCAGGGCGTGCTCATTAAGGCGATAGACTCCTCGCTAACGATTCGTTTTGTGTCGGTTTTTCCGCGATTTAGAAGCATTTTTGCAAATTTCATATAATCGCTAATTGTTGAAACAAGTCCCGCGCCGCCAAGGTAATGTGTGCTGGGAAACGCCTCGAAAACACAACCCTCGAACATCTCAAATTCATCGTTTTTATCGTCTTTTCTGATGTGCATTTTAATAAGCCTTCCCAACTGCTCGGTGCTGGGTGTAAAGGTTGTGTCTACCATACCACAAGGCTCGAAAATCTCTTTATTAAGGAAGGATAAATAATCGGTACCGCTAACCATTTCAACGATTTTAGCAATCAAATCAAACGCGCCCGTACCACTATACTGTTGCTTGGTAGTCGGCTCGTAATCAAGCCCGATTCTTATCATATAATCTACGCTTGCGTCCAAGGTTTTTCTATCGGCATCGGTCATATTAGAAAACTTATCGTAGTTACTACCAATGCCGCCACAATGGCTTAAAAGATTTCTGATAGTTGGCAGATTTTTAGGCAGACCTAAATAGTTTCTGTTGCTATCGGTTATATGTATATCCTTGATTTTTGGGAAGTATTTTGACGTGCAGTCGTCTAGCGACAAAAGTCCCCTTTCCACAAGGATTAGTACCGCTATTGCGGTAATGGGTTTAGTCATAGATGCTAGTCTAAATAGGGTGTTATCCGCAACGGGCGTACCGCAAAGACCGGTCTTGCCGTAACATTTATGAAACACTGTTTTGCCACGCTGACACACGCTGTATGCCGAGCCATAAACCTTGTTATTAGCAAAATCATACTCTGCCGCCG
Source organism: Acutalibacteraceae bacterium (assembly GCA_045587265.1). Classification (GTDB taxonomy): domain Bacteria; phylum Bacillota; class Clostridia; order Oscillospirales; family Acutalibacteraceae; genus UMGS1532. The sequence goes on from JAZNBX010000029.1 coordinate 40,285, forward strand.
CGTTAATATTCTTTTCTAATAACGCTAAATTTAACTTTTTCACACAATCTACCTCCAAGGGCTTTTATAGCATAATTATAGCACACAATTTCCGATTTACAAGGCAAATTTGCGGTCGGTTTTGACATTTTTATCAGGCTTTTCACCTATAATGTATTAGAAAGAAGGTGGGCGGTGGATATATTATCTTTTTTAGGTGAAATGGCGGAAAATAGGCTACTTTTTACTGCAGTTTTTTTGACCCTTGGTGTTATTTTAGTGAATGGTTGGACCGATGCGCCAAACGCGATAGCAACCTGTGTTGTAACTAGGTGTTTACCACTAAAAATGGCTATTTTTATGGCGGCAATTTTCAACTTTTTAGGCGTTTTTTTAATGACGATTCTAAACGCGACGGTTGCCGAAACTATAACAAAAATGGTGGATTTTGGTAGGGATAGTAGAGTTGCAATTATCGCTCTTTGCGCCGCGTTATTTGGCATTGTGCTATGGGCAACTATTGCCTGGATTTTTGGCATACCGACAAGCGAAAGCCACGCGCTAATTGCAGGTCTTACAGGTAGTGCCGTTGCGATAAACGGCGGATTTGACGGCATTAACTTTTCTGAATGGTTAAAGGTTATTTACGGCATTTTTATCTCGGTGTTTTTAGGCTTTTGCCTTGGTTTTCTTATATGCCGTATTGTTACTAAACTTTTTAATTACGCCAACCGCATAAAAACCGAGCGTTTTTTTACCCTAGCGCAGATTTTCGGGGCGGCGGCTACGTCCTTTATGCACGGCGCGCAAGATGGACAAAAATTTATGGGCGTTATACTGCTTTGTGTTTATATGGCACGCGGAAATACCCTGCCCAACAATATTTCCGTACCCCTTTGGCTTATGTTACTTTGCTCTATAGTAATGGCGCTTGGCACGGCTATGGGCGGTAAAAAAATCATCAAATCGGTCGGAATGGATATGGTGTGCCTCCAAAAATATCAAGGCTTTTCGGCAGACCTTGCCACCTCGATTTCGCTTCTTTTTTGCTCTGTTTTCAGCCTTCCCGTTTCCACCACCCACGTGAAAACCACCTCAATTATGGGGGTTGGCGCGGCTAAATCTTTCTCCTCTATAAACCTTTTCGTTGTAAAAGAAATGGCGCTTGCTTGGGTGTTCACTTTCCCCGGTTGCGGTTTTATAGGTTTTGTTGCGACCAAACTTTTTATGCCTGTATTCACTTAAAGCCGCCCTGTCAGGACGGCTTTTTTCTTAAAATTGCAGGGCTTTCATTAGTAGTTTATACATAACGTCGTAGCCACGGTCGTTAGGGTGCAGACCATCGGCAAGTAACGACTCAAAATCTAGGTCGTTTTCTTTACAGTATGCAGTAAATAAATCGTACATACTAATAAGCGGAAATCCTGCCTTCTCGGCGGCGGCTTTGTAGATGGCGTTTATATCGTCCATATGTAGAACTCGCCAAAAACTCTCGCCATCTAGTTCGTTTGCAGCGGCGGCAGGAATGTTTGCTACAAAAACTACTTCCTTGCCCTTTGCCTTTATAATATTATAAAGTTTAATTATGTAATCGTAAAACGCCTTGCCGTGTTGTTCTCTGGTTGGTCTTTCGCCAACCTCAAAAAATGCGTGGCGGTTATTCGTGCCGATGGTACAAAGTATAAAATCGTCGTTTTCATCCACCAAAGCATCAAAATTTTCTATAATAAACTGAATGGTTGTGCCCGTGCAAGCGTTGTTAGCAACGGTACATCCATAATTGTTTTCCAAATACTCCTTAAACTGTTTTGCCCAACAGTAGCCGTCTGGATTACGTGCGAAACCCTTTACAATAGGCTCTCCGTTTTGCTGAAACCCATTGCCACCAACGCCGTGGGTAATAGAGTCGCCCAAGAGTTTTATTTTTGCATTCGGTTTTTTTGCTAGTATATCTTTAAGCACATTACCACCTCGGCTAAAGTATATCACAATACTCGCGCGGGTGCAACACCTTCGGTTTTTCTCATCTCACGTTTTTTCCACAAAACAAAAAACCGACCTATTGGTCGGTTTCTGTTTTGACTGTTAAGAACTATTATAATGCCAACTATATCTCTATTTCCAATCCGTCATAGGCGGTGATGATATTGCATTGTTTCATTTTTTCACTCAGGGTTTTATGAGCGGTATGCAATGTTCGTGCCATATGACTGATGCAAAACTTTCCAATATAGTTTTCTAATGATTTTTTCATTTCCAACACCATATTAAGATTATTGTGTTCAAAAATACGGTAGTCGCCGTCAATATCACCTATCGTTGCATCAAAAACTGCAAAATCGGGTTTATATTCTTTAATTGCTTGAACCTCATCGTATAAAAGCCAAGCACCGTCAAGACCGTAAAACAATGTCTTTTCACCATCGGTAATAATAAAGTGAACTGTGTTTTGGTAAGTGGAATGATTCGCATTATAGGCGCAAACGGTATAATCACCAATGTTTTTAACATCACCGCCAAACAAGGTGAAAAATTTTGCGCCGTTAGCCTCTAATCCACTTACGGTTTCCGCGCAAAAGTGGTCACAGTGCTTGTGGGTATTTATAATGTACTTTATATTTTTCGGGTCTTTTCCGTATTCATTTAATGCATCAAATATTTGTGGGCCAGGGTCTATAAGCAAGGTGTCGTCAATAAGAACAGAAGAAAGGCGACGAACCTCAGTCATATTTTCAGAATTTTCTATTTGCCAATCGGCAGCGCCGGTTCCCAAAAATGTTATTTTCATAGTTCCACCAACTTTTTTCTTATTATAGCATAAAACACAGAATAAACAAGATAATCCATTATTTCGGGCGTTGGAATCAATCTTGACGGAGATTTTAGTGATATTACGCCGTTGGCGGAGCGATATTATGCCTAACGGCATAGTGATATTTTTGCTTGTCTTTGTATGACTATGAACTCTCACAAAAATTTAAACGCAATCATACGTTTCAATTTGTCCGCAAAGCATATTAAAGAAACCAAACTTTTCGTAGAAAGGCTTAAGGGTTTCTTCAAAAACGACAGAGATCATATATATGTGTTTTTGTTTCAAATAATTAATCATTATTGTCATCAATTCAGTGCCTACCCCTCTGCGTTGATAATCGGGATGAACCATCAAGTCTTGAATATACGCATCAGTAACACCGTTTGAAACGCAATCAATATAGCCGATGAGTACTTCTTTTTCATAAACAGCTTCGTTGCACACATATATCATTTCGCGCTCTCCTTTGCGGTATTCAAAGATGCGATAAGCATTCTCTTAATTTCTTCAGCAAGTGAGAGTAAGCAATCGAAATCATAATTCACAAGCTTTGTGTTTTTAAGAAGTTTCAACCAATAAATACTTTCTCCTGTTTCCTTAAGAGAAATATGAAGCTTGGATATAAAATCAGCTTTACTGTTTCCGTAAATGGCTTCGTTTATGTTTGCACCGATGCTTGTCGCGGAACGAAGCAATTGTTTGGCAATAGTGGTATCTTTTTTCGTTTTGGAAAATCTTCATAAAACAGTACGATTTGAGTTGCAAAATCAAGGGATTTATCAAGTAACGGGCTGTTCAATCATTATCACCTCTAGTTAAATTATATCACAAATTATTATATAATCCTATGCTTTGCGGAGCAAAGCTACCTTTTCTTTTATCTCTTCTCTCTTATCTTTTCTCTGGAAACGACAATTTGAAACGACAATTTGAGAGAAGAGAGAAGAATGAAAAGAGAAAAGTGAAGAGAACAAAAAGAAACGACAATCTTCTGTCGAAAATTGTCGTTTCTTTTTGGTGCCGGAAGCGGGGGTCGAACCCGCACGGTATCGCTACCACTGGATTTTGAGTCCAGCACGTCTGCCAATTCCATCATTCCGGCAATTATGTTGCTTTTTATCGCGCGAGAGTTATTATATCACACAGTTTTGAATTTTGCAATACCTTTTTTACAACTATCTGCATTGACTTTTAATTTTTCCTATGTTAAAATCTTTTTAGTTATATTAAGGAGAGATTGCTATGAACGAAGTATTTATGCCAAATGCACTTATCGAAGAAACCGAGGCAACGACGAAAAGGCGCTCCTTCTTTCGCGTTGCTCTTATATTCCTTCTCGTCTATTTTATAGCGTCAATGATTATGTCCACGATTCTTACGGGACCTATGATGATTGCCATTTTCACCGACGAGGCTGTTTCCGAAGCACTCGGCGGCGCATTCAGCGGTGAAATTACCGACCCCGACGTCTTTGCGCAGGATTACACCAACGCACTTACGTCTGTAATAGAACGGCTTACCACAAATATGCCCGCGTGGCTCAATCTTGTTCAGCTTTTTGCAACGGTGGCAACTATTTTGACCGTGCTTGTCTACTGCGTAAAAATCGAAAAGCGCAGAATGTTTACGCTCGGCTTTATTAAAAAGGGCGCCGTTGCAGAATATGCAATCGGCTTGCTTATCGGCCTTTTGATGTTTTCCGCAGCTTACCTTACGATAGTTTTGAACGGAGAGCTTCAGTTTGTCGGATTTAACCGCGATGCATCGTTCGGTCTTATTATTCTTTTCTTCTTAGGCTTCGTTGTGCAGGGCGCAAGTGAGGAAATATTGCTCAGAAGCTACTTCTTTATTTCCGGCTCTGCAAGTTCGAACGTGCCTATCGGTGTTTTCGTAAGCTCGGCGCTCTTTGCGTGTATGCATATTTCTAACCCCGGCATCAGCCTTATGGCAATAATAAACCTTTTCCTTTTCGGCGTGTTCGCCGCGCTTTATTTCCTTCGCCGCGGCAGTATATGGGGTATCTGTGCAATCCATACCGTATGGAATTTTGCGCAGGGTAACATTTTCGGCTGCAAGGTTAGCGGTATGAATATGGGCGAGTCCCTCTTCCTTTCGGCAGAAACCGACGGCGGCACACTTTGGAGCGGCGGTGCTTTCGGCCCCGAGGGCGGAATCGGTGTAACTATCGTTCTTACTATTGGCATTGTCATTCTCACGCTTATGAAAAATAAGAATGTGGATGGCGGTTTTGTAAGAAAGGAAGAAGAATTTATTAGCGCGTAATTAGCAATAAGATATTGACAATCGAATAAATTAATGGTATAATTCGTTTTGCGTCTGCAATAGTGGGCGCTATGCTGGTGTGGCGCAGGGGTAGCGCAATTGATTCGTAATCAATAGGCCGAGGGTCCGAATCCCTCCACCAGCTCCAAAAAGAAACGACAATTTTCGACAGAAGATTGTCGTTTCTTTTTCTTCTCTTCACTTTTCTCTTTTCGTTCTTCTCTCTTCTCTCAAATTGTCGTTTCCGGAGAAAAGATTAGAGAGAAGAGATAAAAGAAAAGGTAGCTTTGCTCCGCAAAGCATTGAATTATATAATAATTTGTGTTATAATTTCACTTACTTGACTATACCTGCATTATATGCTATAATAATTTTAAGAAAGGCGGTAACAATATGAAAAAATATTTAAAAACTATAATGTTAACGTTTATAGCTCTTATACTTGCCGTTTCCTTTGCAAGCTGCAGCGGAATGGAGGAAATGTTCGAGGATGAAGAGATTTCAAAGGATACACGAGCTATGCTCGATGCCTTGATTGAAGACGATTTTAACGCAGCGTATTCAACCGTTTCGGGAATCTGCACGAAAGAGCAGTTCAAGCCAACTTATGACCAAATGCGTCAAGCGCTTAACGGTGCAACAACCTATACCATAAAGCTTAATTCCTTTCATAAAAACTTTCAATCCGACGTAACCGTTATTACCGCTTCTTATAAGGTGGAAACTGATAAGGGCATTTTCTTAATCGAGGTTGCCTCACAGTCCGATAATAAGCATCTTACGGCTTTTTATATTGCTCCTTTTGAAAAAACCGACCTCTACTACACCGGCACGCTCGGAACTATGGACGGAGCATCGCTCTTCCAATGGATAATGCTATTGCTTAACCTTATATCGCTTGCCGTAATCGTCTTTGCTATAATTAAATGTGCAAAAGCCGATATGCGCTTTAAGGGCTTGTGGATAGCGATAATTGCAGTAGGTATGCTCGCGATCGTATATACTACGCAAGGAACGATTAAAAACCTTGCCTTCAACTTCGGGTTCAGCTTCTTTGGCAACTATTCGGCACTGATCGTATACGGAAGCGGAAAAACCGTTTGCCGTGTCCTGCTTCCTATCGGTGCTATCTTGTTCTTCGCGCTCCGCAAATTCATTGTAAATAACCAAGAAAACACTCCTGCACCTCCTACAACGCAAGGCTCGGTTGATGAACAGCCCGCGCAGATGTTCGCACAAGTATCTGTCGAGGAAACGACTGTAAGCCAAAACGAATCCGGCAATACAAATCAAGAACTGAACGATAAGGATATTTTCACAAACTAAAACAGACCAAGAGAAACGAAGTTATTATTGAAGAAATGCGAGCGTCGGCGCAG
>JAZNBX010000030.1:0-41333 GCA_045587265.1 Acutalibacteraceae bacterium
CAGTTATCTGCTTTTTCGGTGTATGCACCGTTAACTTCTAGGTCCTCGGTAACATTTGCGAAATCTACGTCCCAACCACTGAATGTATAACCATATTTATCTGCTACTGCAGGAGCGGTTGCAGGTGAGCCGTATTCAACATCTTGGGTTTTAACAACCTCGCCATCAACCTTGAAGGTTACGGTGTAGGTGTTGATTGTGTAAACTGCATTAACAACCATATTGCTTGTCATAGAAACAATCGCAGTATTATCTTGGTCGCCTGCAACTATTTGTCCGTTAATCTCAAAATGGCTAAATGTGTAGCCATCAACTTCAGGTGCGGTAACAGTAATCTGACCGCCAACCAAGGTAGAACCTGTATATGTAGGTTTAACGTCCTCTATATTAGAGTTAAGTTCTAGTGTAGCTTCTTCGCCCTCTAAAACAGCGAGAATTGTATCTGCATAAATGTTAACACCAAAATCGTTGGGGTGGTTAAGCAGATTGCCGGTATAATCGTACACGTGTTTAGCGTCTAGCACGCTCATAAACATAGAGTTAACGGGTGCTACAATCATATTATCGTATTCCTCGGCTAATTCGTAGAAACCTTGTTCGTGAACGCCTAGATTGTTGGTTTCGTTCTGTGGCCAGTTAGGTTGGAACGCCGAAACAAGCACGATAGAACAATCTGGGTTTCTTTCTCTTAGAAAATCAATAATGTTTCTAGTGCGCTGATTTTGGGTTTGTTTAGATTCACCAAGTTCATTCATACCGTAAGCGATAAACACAAGGTCAGGATTAGGCATATTAGTTGTGCCCTCGCCCTCGCCGAAGAGGTACTCAATATTGTCGTGTTGGTTAACCCATCTTGCCGAAGTACTACCAATGCCGCGGTTGGTCATAACAATATTATCGCCGTATTTTTCTTTCAAAGCATTGGCCACTTGTGTTGCCCAAGCGTCGTTTGCCCAGTCGGGACGAGTAGATAATCCGTGATATTCCTTCCAACCGGTAACGTGAACATTTTGTGGGCAGTCGCGTGCGGGTAGTTCTGCTTTGGTGGTTGCGTCGGTAGCGTATTGTGCAACCTTTATATTATCCTGACCGCTGGCGTTACAACCCTCGGTAATACTATCACCGATAAAGATAACATTTGTAGTTTCGCCGCTAGATGCTTTTTCGTGGAATTTAGAAATATCGTTAAGTTTACCTTCTATGCCCTTTACGTATAAAGCATCTTCGTCCCAAACGCTTGAATGGGTGTAACTTATATTTAACTGATATTTCCATTGCTTTGTTTTCCAAGCGCCTGCTGTGGTCCATTTAGCGCTACCAACAACGTTGAAATCGGCATTATTTTCGGGGTTTGCATAAAGCGGGATGCTAGTGCCTTCTGTTAAGCAGAGTTTACCATCTTTTATAACGTAGTCAATACCGTTGCGGTATTCTTTAGAAAGGTCGTAAGAACGAACCGTAATAATTTCATCGATGGGGTAGAGAAGTTGATACTCATCTCTGCCTTCACAGAAGAAAGCGGTCTCTTGATACATAACATCACTATCAAAAATAGTGGTATCTTGAACAGAAGATTTAATAGTCATATCGCGTCCCTCATGCTCGTCACAACCGGAAATTTTGGTACCATGTGCTCCAATTTCGGAGAAATACAACCATTTGGTTTCGAAATTAGTGAAGTTATTCATACCGCGTATTGCAACACCAATGTAATTACCAATAGGTTTGTCGTTACCTGTAAAGGTATAAATTTGTCCTTCGGCATTGCCGTTTATGGTGTTAAGTTTTCCGGCGGTGTTGTTACCGGCAACGTATCCATTGTAGTTGTAAGAAAACACAAGGTTTTTGCTACTGTAAAGATCATTTTCAGCATCACCAACGTAAATGTCGTAAGCATAAATGCTTCGGCAGGCTTGAAACGCTGAAAGCATGTAGAAATCTTTCAAAACATAGCTGCCGTTAAGATCTATGGTGAGACGTGCACCTGTGTCGCCAAGGCCACCGTAGTAGGTATAATTACTGTTTAGTCCGTTTGTGTCAAACAAACCATCTAGCACAGGGTCCCAACCATGACTGGCAGATGATGTGATGTCGCCGCCTTCATTCAAACGGTTAAGTTTTATTCCGTCTGCAGTAACAATGTTGGTGGCTACCATTTCGGCTGTGAGCGTAGAAGTGGAAATGGAAGTTGCATTAAGGTCTAGGTCATAATTGGATGCATAAGTAAAGTTGGGATTAGAGAAAATATCACCGCTAAGATAGGTTTTTGGTTCCCCATGTGCACCAAGTTCGGATATGTAAAACCATCCAGGTTGGCCTGTATATTTACCCATTCCCGTGATTTTAACGCCTATAAAGGAGCCTGTAGGCTTTTTGCTACCTGTAAAGGTATAAATTTGACCTTCAGCGTTCTTGCCACCATCGGCAGCGTTGAGTTTGCCAACGGCATCGGCGGATGCGTTGTTGCCTGCCTTATAACCGTCATAATTGTAAGAGAATACAAGGTTATTGTCATTGTAAAGAGCATCTTTATCGTTGCCAACAAAGATTTCATACTCGTAGATGCTACGGTATGCATGATAAGCAGAAAGTATATAGAAATCGCTTAAGGTGTGTTCTACACCAAGGTCAATTGTTAATTTAACGCCATTAACGTCCATATTTGTCGCAAAAGCGTATGAATTGTGCGTGCCGTTGCAGTCAAAAGCACCATCTATAACATTGTTCCAGGTAAGGCTTGGAGCAACATCGCCTGACATTTTTTGAAGGGTGATTTTTTCTGGTTTTACAATGTTTGTGTCAAGCATATCTTGTGTAAAAATGCCGACAGGAATGTCTGTGGCGTTAAGTGAAAGGTCGTAGTTTGATTCGTAGGTGAAATTTGGGTTAGAAAAAATGTCGCCACTAACGTTCACGTTTGCTTTTTCCAAACCATGTGCACCAAGTTCGGAGAAGTAGAGCCAACCGCCTTGGCCTGTATATTTACCCATTCCCGTGATTTTAACGCCTATAAAGGAGCCTGTAGGCTTTTTGCTACCTGTAAAGGTATAAATTTGACCTTCAGCGTTCTTGCCACCATCGGCAGTGTTGAGTTTGCCAACGGCATCGGCGGATGCGTTGTTGCCTGCCTTATAACCGTCATAATTGTAAGAGAATACAAGGTTATCGTCATTGTAAAGAGCATCTTTATCGTTGCCAACAAATACGTCATATTTGTAGATGCTACGGTATGCATGGTATGCAGAAAGCAAATAGAAATCACTTAATGTGTATTCTGCACCAAGGTCGATGGTCAATTTAGCGCCTGTATCGCCCATGTTTCCTACATAAGCAAATGATTTGTGTGTGCCGTTGCAGTCAAAAGCACCATCTACAACGTTATTCCAAGAAGTACTACTGCTAAGGCTTGGAGCAGCATCGCCTGATAATTTTTGAAGAGTAATTTTATCAGGTTTTACAAGGTTTGTGTCGAGCATCTCTTGTGTGAAAACGCCGACGGGGATATTGGTTGCGTTAAGACTTACATCGTAGTTGGATGTAAGGTTTAAATTGTTTGCAGCATCGCCCGTTACGTCGTGCGTAACTGTTGCGGCAAATGCGCCAAACTGAATTTGTGAGAATAAACCCACAATTATTGCCAAGGTTAAAATAACGCTGACAATACGCCTAATTTTAAATTTCATATTATACACTCTCCTAAATATTATTTTCCATAATAAATATAACACAAAATCATATGAAAATAAAGTCAAAATTTTAGTGAAAAAATCCAAAAAATTTGACCCTACCACTCTATTATAATTATACAGTTATAATAATCCATTCGCAGAGTTTATAAAAAGGAGCAGAGTTTTTTGTGAACAATAACGAATGTCGGCAAAATAAAACGCCCGAAATCATAGCCGATTTCGAGCGAGATTTTAATTATTTACGCTTGCTATTTAGCATAGGTTTTAGTTTTCCAAAGACCACCTTGGTTATAAAAATCAATACCGCAATTTGTATAGGAATCATAACAGCAGACCCTAAAGCACGTGTTGCTATAAGTCCGACGAAAGTGGCTTTCGAAGAAACAACGGATATAAAATAAGAGTTTAGCAAAAGAGTTATAAGCATCTGGTTTAAAACGACCGCAAGCACAATCTTTATAACGTTCGGTTTTTTGTATAAGAAAAAGCCGAAGATAAGACCCGTAATTGCTGCAGAAAAAGTGAAACCTAAAAATAGCGGACCTGTGGAAACAATCATGGTGCCAAATAAATCTCCAAGCGCCGCAACCAAGGCGCTAGCAATAGGTCCGTAGTAGTAACCTGCGATGGCGATAGGAATAAACCCAAAGGTCAGTTGAACGATTGGAAGGTTGATCGGTGGAAAGGCATTAAATATAACGTTAAATGCAAGTAGCAACCCTAAAAACACCACGTCAAAGGTTTGGAATTTCGGTTTAAAATACTCTGAAAATTTCATAAAAATACCCCATTCTTTATAAGAGTACATCTCAGTAATCCACAAAGAATAAGGTTGGCCTTTTCTTTTATATGGACAGCGGGATGCGGCAGGCGTACCGCAAGGAAAATCCCTTTCGTTCGCTTGACAACTCCCCGTTCAAGCGACACTTAACGCACGCTAGCCTACTCTGTTTTTTATGAAAGTATTTTACCATAAATTTATAGTTTGTCAATATGTTGCCTTAAAACTCGGTAAAATTTTCCGATATCGGCAAATAATTTGTGTAGGAAAGATTGTTTGTGGTAAGGTCTAAAAGTTTAAAGTAATTGCGAGGCTCGTCCAAAATTTTGCACCAATTAAGCGCAATGGTTTCTACTATCTCCAAACACAGTTCGCGGTTGTTTTTTTCGCTCTTGAAAATGCTTATTACGTTTATACCGCCTAGAGTTCTGAAACCTGTACCGATATCGCCGCAAAGGGTGGATATATGCTCGCCAACATCGCAAGGATAGCCGCCGCTATAATCCACTAGTGAGGCGGCTTGTGTTTCGGTTGCAAAGACGGCGCCCGTAAACTTGCCGTTAATCGCTTCTGCCTGTCTTAGTGCACCGCTTAACCCTTTTTGTTGGTATATTGAGTTGTCAAATTCTAATCGCTTTACTGTAAGGCGATTTTTATAAAAATCTAGGTTTATTTCGTAACTTAAATTATTGTCGGTTTCGCAAAAAAGTATTCTAGCACTGTTACTTTCTTCGGGAGTAACGTTCGCTGCATCAGGCTCTATTGAATCGCAAAATAGTAGCAGAATACCGCCACCTAAGATGAAAATAGTCAAAAACATAGAGGTAAAAAAGAGGAGTATACTGTGTGATTTTTTCTTTTTGTACATTTTTTACTCTCCCTACTTGTCGCTAGCGAAAATTTGTGGTAATATATATGTGTATTTGTATTTTTAACAAAATAACTTATGTCTATACATAGGAAGGAAATCTAGTATGAGCCAAGAAAATATCATTGAACAACCTAAAAAAAGGGTGCTAAGTTGCATACAACCAAGCGGTCAGTTAACCCTTGGCAACTACCTTGGTGCGCTTAAAAACTTTGTCGCTATGGAGAAAAGTGGAGAGTATGACTGTATATATGCAGTTGCCGATTTGCACGCAATTACAGTAAGGCAAGAGCCTGCAAAACTCCGTAGCCAAATTTTAAGCACCTATGCTTTGCTTTTGGCGCTAGGTCTAGACCCTGAAAAATCTACAATTTTTATTCAGTCGCACGTGCCACATCACGCACAGTTGAGTTGGCTTTTAAGTTGTTATACACAGTTTGGCGAGATGTCTAGAATGACTCAGTTTAAGGATAAGTCTCAAAAGCACGCCGACAACGTTAACGTAGGCTTGTTTTCATATCCTGTTTTAATGGCGGCAGATATTCTTTTGTACCAACCCGACTTTGTGCCGGTTGGTCAAGACCAAAAACAACACATTGAAATAACACGCGATATTGCTTGCCGTTTTAACGGTATTTATGGCGACGTATTTAAAATCCCCGAACCATATATTGCAAAGGTTGGCGCACGTGTTATGTCACTTCAAGACCCAACCAAAAAGATGTCAAAATCTGATGAAAACTTGAATTCATATATCGCTATTCTCGATAAGCCCGAGGATATTATTCGCAAAATCAACCGCGCCGTAACCGATTCGGAGGCAAGGGTAGCCGTCGGCGAAAACAAACTCGGTATCAACAACCTTATCGGTATCTATTCAACCATTACCGGCAAAACTGCAGAGGAAATCGAGGCAGAGTTTGAGGGGAAAGGTTATGGTGAGTTCAAAAAGGCAGTTGGCGAAGCAGTTGTTGAAGAACTTCGCCCAATTCGTGAGAACTACGAAAGACTAATTAAGGATAAAAAAGAACTCGAAAGACTATATAAAGAGGGTGCAGAAAAGGCGGCAAAACTTGCCAACCGCACACTCTTTAAGGCTATGAAAAAGGTAGGATATATTGTTTAATGTTTCTTCACTCAGAAAATTATGCACTTTTGCTCACTGCCTTTTCTAACGGTTTTTTGTGTTTGTTTTTGCAAGGCACAAAGCCTTGCGGCAAATTTCACGCTTTAACCGATAAAAAACTCAGTGGCAAAAAGTAGACAAATTTTCCTCGTTCAGAAACATATTTAGAAATACAAAAAAGAGGGGGATTGGTATGCTCGAAAATTTTGCAGGCAATAAAAATTTAATTAGCATTTTAAACGGTATGCTAACGGGCGGCCATCTTCCACACGCTATTTTAATTGAGGGCGCCGCAGGTGTTGGCAAGCGAACAGTAGCGCGTGAACTTGCAAAATCTATACTTTGTATGGACAGTAGCATTTATTGTGGCACTTGTCGTTCTTGCACGCTTTTTGAGGCGGGCAGTAACCCCGATTTTTCGGTGGTAACCCCTAACAAAAAGAACCTTATAACCATAGACGAAATCAGAGAGGTTCGCCGTCGCGCTTACGAAAGACCCGATAGGTGCGAGCGCAAGGTGTATATAATTGAAAATGCAGAAAAAATGAACGTACCTGCACAAAACGCTTTTCTTAAAATATTAGAAGAACCGCCACAGTACGTTGTATTTATTCTTCTTGCGCCGTCCTCGTCAATGTTACTAGAAACAATAATTTCGCGTTGCACGGTGCTAACCTTGAATGCTCCGCAGTATAGCGAGGCGTTTGCGGTTTTAGAAAATCTTTGCCCATCAGCTAGCAAAGACCAAATAGATATAGCGCTTAGCATAACCGATAATAATATTGGTAAGTCGCTTTTGCAGTTAAAGGGTGATGGCGAGAGTGAAGATGCGGCTTTGGTAGAAACCTTTCTAAAAGTCTTGGGTAATCACCAAACCTATGAACTGTTAAAAACACTTAAAAAATATAAGAACGATTTAGTTGGTTTCAGCGCATTTTTAAATCTTGTTTATTCAAGAGCGTCGGTTGAACTTCGCCGTATTACTATGGGCGAAACACCAACCTTGCCACTATCGCGTGCAGAACTAATGAAGGTTACCGCAGAGGTAACAAACACCTTAAAAACTTTGCGCGCAGGTTGTATTTTAGAACTTGTTATAACACATTTCTGCGCCGCAATAACTAATTAAAAAAGAGCCATCACAGTAGCATTTTTCATCTACTGCGGTGGCTTTTGCACATAATTACCAAAAAATGTAACCAAAATGGCACTTACGGGGTGTTATTAGCGAAGGGAGGGAAATATATGCTTGAAATTTCGCGCGAAAAAACAGGCAAAAAATTATCACCTACACCAAAAGAACTGTTTTTACAGTATTCTGAGATGGTGTGGCGATTGGCATTAACAAGGGTTGGCACAAGGACTTATGCTGATGACGTACTGCAAGAGGTGTTTTTGAGGGTGGTACGCCTAAAACCGCAATTTGAGAGTGAACAACATGCAAAAGCGTGGCTTATTAAGGTTACCATAAACTGCTCTAATAAACTTTTAAGTAGTGCTTGGATGCGTCATTTTGCATCGTTCGATGAAGACGGAGTAACCGATACATATAACGAAATAGAGGATAATTCTCTACTTGTTGCGGTAAACAAACTAAAACCAAAATATAAAACCGTGGTGCATCTTTATTATTATGAGGATTTAAAGGTTGGCGAGATTTCAAAGATACTTAATATTTCCCAATCCGCAGTAAAGCAAAGGCTAAAACGTGCTAGAGAGCAACTTAAAGACTATATGACAGGAGATGAAGATATTGTTTAAAGACGAATATAAAAAAGTGTTAGATAATCTGCACCCCGAAAAGCAAGTTAAAGAAAATATAGAAAAGATTTTGGAAGAAGATGAGAAAAAGGTTATAAAGGTAAACTTCCCATATAAAAGAATAATCGCCGTAGCGGCTAGTTTGGCTATAGTTTTAGGCGCTGTGTATTTTGGCACTAAAGCACCAACCACACCCGCCATAAAACAAGAAACCAGTTCTGTAAGCGAGCCGAAAAAAGCCGATATTAAAAAGGGTTATAAAGAGTTATACAAGGTTTTAAGCAGTATAAAAGAAAGAGAAGAAATCCACCTTTATACCGATACAGAGGGCTTTGCGGAAAAAGGAACCGTTATTGACGATGCTGTGATGGAATATGCTGAAGATATTACTACACAGTCCGCCCCCAACACCGCAACGGGCGAAAATAAGGGTAGTGTGACAGCGCAAAGCGGTACTGCTGATAAGAATAATTCCGGTGATAGCGAAGAATATTCTAGCACCAACACACAGTTTGAGGACGTAGACGAAGCCGACGTAGTTAAAACCGACGGTAAGTATATTTACATTTGTAAAAACGAGTACGTCAGCACGGCACACACAAGCGACTTGAAAATAAATAGTTTTGTAAAAATTTATAAAGCAGATGGCAAGGATACAAAAAGGGTAAAAAGTTTGCCTATTGAAAATAAATTATTTCAGAACAATAGTTGTTATTTGATTGAAGCTTATGTTAACGGCAACCGACTTATAGTTATAAACACTTTGCAGATGGGTGAAAAATATGCATATAACGGGGGTGTTCAGTATGCGGTATATGACACTTCTACACCCGAATTCAAATTAGTGGGGTATGGCATTCAAGAAGGCGAGTATTGCTCGTCAAGAATGGCTGACGGCAAACTTTACATTGTTACCAATAAGCGCACAATACTTAGCAATATAAACCAAAATGATATTTCTACCTACGTGCCTGCCTTCTATGGAAAAAACGAGAAAAGTTATGTTTCATCTGATTGTATAATTGCACCATCTAACCCCGATAGTAGCAGAATGTTGGTAGTAGGCGCATACGATGTCAAAAAGGCTACACAGATTTCTTCAGTAGCGGTTTTAGGTGGCGGCAATAACGTTTATATGGATAGTGAAAACCTAATCGTCAGCGAGTATCAGTATTCGTTTTTTGATACTAAATCTAGGGTTGATGCCACCGACCTTTTGCTATTTAAAATTAACGACGGCAAAATTCAGTATAAGCATACAGGCAGGGTAAAGGGTAGCCTTTTAAACCAATTTTCAATGGACATTTATAATGGATATTTGCGCGTTTGCACCACCGTTACCCACAAAAATGTAAGCGAGGTTAATAAAGGCGATTATATTTATACCTATAATGATACCACTACAACAAATTCGCTTTATGTTTTAAGCATTGATAAGATGCGTAAAGTTGGCGCTATTGAAAACTTGGCAGAAGACGAGCGTATTTATTCTGCACGTTTCACGGGGGATATAGGCTACTTTGTAACATTCCGCGAAACCGACCCGCTTTTTGCGGTAGACCTTAAAAATCCTAAAAAGCCAAAGATACTATCTGCTTTAAAAATAGATGGATTTTCAAGTTATCTGCATCCCTTTGGCGAGGGCAAACTTTTGGGCTTCGGCTACAACACCGAAAACTCTGTTACAACCTCACTAAAACTAACAATGTTTGACACCACCGACCCCAAAGACGTTAGTGAAATTATTACCAAAACGGTGTCAGATGGTTATGCATATTCGGAATGTGTAGATAACCATAAAGCGATTTTTGTAGATGCAAAAAAAGGTTGGTTTGGTTTTTATTTGGAAACCTCCAAAGATGACCATCGCGTGTTTGAATACCGCATTTATGAATATAAAAACGATAAGTTTAACATGATTGCAAAAGTAAATTTGACGGACACTTGGACGGTTGATTACATTCGCGGACTTTATATTGGCGAAAACTTTTATGTATGTACTAACAAATATATAAAGGTTTTAAAAATGTCAGATTTCACCGAAATAGCAGAGATAAAAGAGTAAAAAACAGTAACCCTAGCACTTAATTGCTGGGGTTACTGCTTTTTTTATCGTCTTTTAGAATAGGTTTTGTTAAAGCCTAAAAGTTTTTTGTAACTTTCAATTTCAGCGGCGGTTGAGGTTATGAATGCACGGCATTCGGGGTCGGAAGAAAGAAGTCTGCCAACCTTTCTTACCGCAGTTACAAAATCTTTATTAAACCTGACCTTATCGCAATTTTCGGTAAGCGGACAAAGGCGCAAGGCTCTTACGTCAATCTCTGCAGTAATTCTGCCATTTTTATGTAAAACGGGGAAGAACGGAAATATTTTGCAACTAAGAGGTCGGTCATCTCTTTCACAATTCCCATTACATACGCAAATTTTAACACCCTCACCCTCTACCACGTTTAAAGTGGTTTCTTCGTGGGGGAAAAGTCTCATTCCCGTAGTATTATCGCCCTTGCAACAAGCAGCAGAGCAAAGCTTGCCACAGTCATTTTCAAGTGGTGTCAGGTCACCTAAAATCGCATTCGCTTTTTTGTAAATTTCTCTATACTGTTTCAACGTCAATACCGTTAATAATTACAGGGTCGATAGGTTTATCCCCAGCGCCAACGGGTGTGGCAGCAACCTTATCAACAACGTCCATACCTTCGATTACTTGACCAAAAACTGTGTGTCTGAAATCGAGCCAAGGTGTGCCGCCCATTTTCTCATAAGCCTCTACAAACTGGGGTGGGAAAGTTTCGGGCATTCCTTTCATTTGATCTAGCATTTGGGCAGGAACACTGCTTGCTTGAACAATAAAGAACTGGCTACCATTGGTGTTAGGGCCTGAGTTTGCCATCGAAAGAGAACCACGAAGGTTATGTGCTTCGGGTGTGAATTCATCGGCAAAACTAGTGCCGTAGATAGACTCGCCGCCGCAACCCGTACCTGTTGGGTCGCCACCTTGAATCATAAAGTCGTTAATAACGCGGTGGAAAGTAAGACCGTTGTAATAACCGTTTTTAGCGTGGGTTATAAAGTTTTCAACCGCTTTTGGTGCAGCCTCTGGGAGCATTAAAATTTTAATATCTCCACAGTTAAGGTGCATAGTAGCGATAATGTCGTTTTTCTCAGGTGTTGATAATTGTTTAAAAGCCATTTTGAATTTCCTTTCTTTTTTGCTTTTTATTCCATATTGCCGCTAAGCAACATAATGCCTGTGAGTGCCGCCAAAGGTGCGGTTTCGGTGCGAAGTATACGTTTGCCTAAAGTGGCGGAAATAGCACCGCTTTCGGTGGCTTTCTCTACTTCGTCTACACTAAAACCACCCTCAGAGCCTATTAGTATTGCATAACTTTTACTATCGTCAACGATATCCTTTAAAGGTGCGCCGCCAAGTTCGTAAAAAATAATGCTTTTATCAAATTCTTTTAGTTTTTCACAGCAATCTTTAAAACTTATCATATCGGAAATTTTGGGTAATATGCCTCGACCCGATTGCTTTGCCGCCTCGTCTGCAATTTTTTGCAGTCTGGCGCATTTTTTGAGGATAGCCTTCCTGTCGGGTCTTGAAACACAACGAGAGGAGAGAACGGGAACTATCTCACTAACGCCGAGTTCTACCGCCTTTTGCACAACTAAATCAAGTTTGTCGCCTTTAGGTATGCACTGAAAGAGTGTTACTCTAATGTTTGGCTCGCTTGTGTTTTCTTTGCTATCCAATATTTTTAAGTATACTGTATCGTCTTGGATATCTTCTATTTCGCAGTTGTAGTCGGTACCCATAGTGTCACATACCGTTAACTGCTCGCCTATTTTCATTCGCAAAGAGCGTGAAATATGTCGTCCGTCCTCGCCGCTAATTACGGGGTTAGACGAAAAATGCTCGCAAAAAAACCTTGGCATAATATTACCTACTTTTCTAAAAATTCCTCAATTAAATATTTCGGGCGTGCCTTGGTTTCACTGTAAATTTTACCAATGTAGGTGCCAATCACACCGAGCGAGAAAAGTTGAATACCACCAATAAGCCAAATTGATGCAACAATGGCGGTCCAACCTGTTACAGCGTTACCCGTAAGTTTTGCAATAAGGGCGTAAAGAAGACCAAATACGCTTAAAATCGAAATAACAATACCCAGATTGCCAATGATTTTTATCGGCTTTATGCTAAAAGATGTAATGCCGTCAAGAGCAAAAGAAATCATTTTGCGAAGTGGATATTTTGATTTACCCGCGAACCTTTCTTTGCGCTCATATTCTACGGTGTCGCTTTTAAAACCGATTAGTTTTACAATACCGCGAAGGAATAAATTAACCTCTTTGTATTCTTCCAAAGCGTCAAGCGCACGGCGGCTCATAAGTCTGTAATCTGCGTGGTTATAAACAACGTCAACACCAAGCAGATGTAAAAGTTTATAATAGTTTTGCGCGGTCTGACGTTTGAAAAAGGTGTCGCTTTTTCTTGATTTGCGAACGCCGTAAACAACGTCGCATCCCCCTAGATATTTCTTTATAAACTCGTCCAAAACCAATATATCATCTTGTAGGTCGGCATCAATGGAGATAACACAGTCCGCAAGGTTTTTAGCGGTCATAAGACCTGCGAGGAGCGCATTCTGATGCCCTCTGTTGTGTGCTAGTTTAAGACCACAGACAAGACTGTTTTCATTGTGCTTTTGCTCGATTATCTCCCAGGTCTTGTCTTTACTGCCATCATCAATAAAGAGGATTCTACTGCCATCGCTTATAAGCCCCTCGACCATCATTTCACTCAATTTTTCTTGCAGTCTTTTGGCAGTTTCGTCTAATACTTCTTGCTCGTTATAACAGGGAACTGCAACATATAGGGTCGGAATTTTATTTGTGTTATTCATCCTCGTTATCTCCTATAAATTTGTGTAAAGCATCTATATCGATATAGGTGCTACCCGTATCTTCTTCCCTCGGTGGCTCAGTAGACTCTACTACGGGTGGCTCGGGTTTAGGTGGTAGTAGTTCAGGATTATTTTTGAAATAATCCGCCAACTCCTCGCCCTCAGGCCATTCGCCACAGTAGCGGTAGGGGTGCCTTCTGCGGTATAGTTTTACACCGAATAAATAAATGCAGAATAGCACAGCGCTTGTTACCGAAATTAAAATGCCGAGATAAAGACCTGGCGTTGTATACCTAAATGTGATTTGGTTTTCGCCTTCTTTGCAAAGGACGGCCATAAAGCCAACATTAACCTTTTCTATCTCTACAGGACTACCGTTAACGTAGGCGGTCCAACCGTCCTCATAAGGTACCGAGAAGAAAACAAGATTATTACGTGAAAGGGTTATTTCAGCATTAAACCCACTGTTTGTAAACTCAAACTTTTCTGCCGCGGTGGCTTTCCTTTTTGCTGAGTCCTCGGAAAGTTGTTCGTTACATAAAATGTAACTTTCGCTCTCAACGTCTTTTAAAATGTCGCTGTATTTTTTAATTTGTTCATCGTCTAAAAGCAGGGCTCTGACCATAAGGTTGGCTCGCAAGTAATCCGAAACCTCGTCGGCAGTTTCTTTTGTTGTATAATAATCATACGTAAAGCCGTAGGGGATATAGTTTTCATTTTCGTATACGTTAAAGCCGTTTTCGGTTTTTATAAATTTATAACCTTCCATACGGTCGTTGCCGTTCTCGTCTTGGAAACTTTCGCCGCCCTCACGGGTTAGAAGATACTTAACCGAAAGCAAGGGACGTATACCTGCACATTCGGTAGTAGGTCTGCTTGCAACCGAACGGCTTTCGCCGATGTATTCGTAAAATTCCGTAACGCTTGCAGGCACAATAGAATGGAATGCGTTTATGCTTGAATATCCTAAGAACATAGCGGTATTATCCATACATTCGTAGCAGTCTATACGGAAGGTGTCGGGGTCGCCCTCTAACTTTAGTTCGCCTTCAATAAGGTTTGGGATAACCTCGTTCTTTATATCGTAACTGTGCGCCTTTCCGCACCCAATAAATACTGCGGAGTAAATCACCGAGATAATGGCAACCGCGGTAATTGCATTTTTTATGAATAGTTCGTGATATTTTCTGTAAGCGCGTAAAAGTAGCCAAAGCACAAGAAGTGAAACTATTGCAATTAAGCAAGCGGTAGCAAATCTTGCGATATAGGTGTAACTGCCTTCCTCGTAAGTGAAAATACCAAAGTGGGTAATGCTACCGTCATCATTTTTGCCCTCAGGCCAAAGACCTATAATAAGACTCGTAACAATAGTAATAATCGAAACTGTACGAAGTGCAGGTTTCCAATCAACCTCGTGATTTTCAATAGCCATAACAGTACCGAGGCACATGATAAGTATCGGCATAAAGAACCAACGCGCATAATAGGCACTATTAAAGAAAGAGAATGCGGCATTTAAAATCGGTACAAGTGCCATGAATAGCGATACCTTTAATATCCTTGAAATCCAATGCTTTTTCTTAGTCTTAATAAATGCCAAAACACCTGTAACGCTAAATAGCGGTAACCAAGCGCCAAGGGAAGACCATTTAACATCGGCACCCGGGAAGAACACAGGGCGCGCAGGAATATCAGGCGGGAAGAAAAGAACTTCTAAAATATTAGCATATATCTGCACTCTGCCGTAAAGCCAAGAATCGTATCCAAGGCTAATGCTCGAAAGTCGGTCGTTTTGAAGAACGCTTAGAATAGAGGGTAAAAGGAGCGCCATAGCCATTAAAAGACCAAGCACCGCCTCTAAAACCATAAGGGCAAAACTGCGGAGATTTTGTTTATAACTGCCACCGAGGGTCTTTATAAACCAATAAATTATGCAGAAAACAACCATTCCGTAAAAGAAGAAATAGTTTGTAATAGCGGCTAAAAATACCATTGTGCCGAAAACACCGCGTTTTCTTTCGGCTATAAGCATATCCATACTTAGAAGAAGCAAGGGGAATACAATTATCGCTTCGTGGAAATGGTTGTAGAAAATGTTGTATATAGAGTATCCCGAAAAAGCGTAAAGAATAGCGCCTAAAACTGCACTTTCTTGCCTTCTTACGTAACGTTTTATATAAAGATAGGCAGTAAGGGTGGCACAACCGAATTTTAAAATAAATAGCGGGCCCATTAAGTAGGGTACAAAACTATTTGGGAAAAGCAAGGTTACTAAAAAGAACGGACTGCCCAAAAGATAAAAGGAGTAAGAGCCTATAAAGTTTGCGCCAAGGTCGGTAACGCTAGACCAACCGATGTTACCGCTTCTTATAGCATCGTGCGCAAGCCCGTAAAACGGCACTTGTTGAACGTTAAAGTCGCCGTAAAACAAAAAATAGCCTTCACCCAAAATGATGTACGGCACAAAAAAAGCCGCGGCTATAAAAGCGCCCATTAAAAACGCATATAATGCCATATTTTTTCTTGGTCGAACAGCGTTTAACTGAAACATCATAACTCTCCTTTTAAGAATAATTAAAGAAATATATTGATATTATATCAGTTTCTGTTATAATATTCAATAGTTTAAGTACTTAATTTATATGATGAGGTTTATTACAGATGTTGTACCACTATTTTGCTATGTTATCCAGAATGAAGCATATTAACCGTTGGGGACTTATGCGTAATACAAAAGCGGAGAATTTATCCGAACATTCTTTAGAAACTGCTTTTATAGCCCATGCATTGTGTGTTATAAATAATAAGCGTTTTGGAGGTAATCTTAACCCCGAACACGCGGCAGTGCTTGCAATGTTCCACGATACCACCGAGATAATAACAGGGGATATGCCTACACCGATTAAATACAGTAACGAGAAAATCCGCTCTGTTTATAAGGAAATTGAAAAAACTGCAGAGGAACAACTTTTAAAACTTTTACCTGACGATTTTATCGACGTGTATAAAGGCGTATACGAAGTCGATGGTGAATATAAGAAGATTATCCGCGCGGCAGATAAAATTTCGGCGCTTATAAAATGCATCGAAGAAGGCAAGGCAGGAAATACAGAGTTCTCGGTTGCAGAACAAAGCACGCTAAAGGCGGTAAAAGATTTGAAGTTACCCGAAGCCGACCTGTTTATAGATGAATTTTTGGAGAGTTATCGCCTAACTCTAGACGAGCAAAAGGCTAACACTTGACATATATGATAAAATAGTTATGTAAATTTATATTAAAGCTTGGTATTTACGAAAGGAAAGGTGCTTTAGTATGGAAAATACAAAGGGTCTTTGTATGGGCTGTATGGGGGAAATCGGTGAAGAACAAATTTGTTCTATATGCGGATATGATAATTCTGCAACCGATAATGGCGAAGGCTTACCCGTAAGAACCATACTCGGCGGTAAATATATTGTTGGAAAGGTGCTGGACTTTGGCGGTGAGGGTATAACCTACATCGGTAAAGAACTTGCAAGTGGCAGAGTTGTTCGTATTCGCGAGTATTTCCCAAGCGATATTTGCACCCGTGAAGCAGACGGAACAATCAGGGTAGACCGTGAGAGTTCTTTCAGTTATAATGAGTCTCTTATTTGCTTTATCGAACTTGCTCGTACACTTTCTACCTTGAATGGTAATGCAAACCTACTTGATGTTATTGATATTTTTGAAGCAGGTGGCACTGCATATTACGTTACTGAGAGCGTATCGGGCATAACCTTGCGCGAATTTTTAATGCGCAACGGTGGTCAACTTACTTGGGAACAGGCTCGTTCACTATTTTTGCCACTTTTACCAACTTTAAGTCAACTACATTCTGCAAATATCGTGCATAGGGGTTTAAGCCCTGAAACACTTCTCGTTGGTCGCGATGGCAAGGTGCGCATAATCGGTTTCTGTATTGCGGCTGCTAGAACCTCAAGAAGCGATATTTCTTCAAGACTTTTCCCAGGTTTTGCCGCTATCGAGCAGTATGGTTACGACGCGCAACCTGGCCCTTGGACAGATGTTTACGGCATTGCCGCAACCTTGTTCCGTACCCTTGTTGGCAATCCGCCACCTGAGGCTACCGAACGTATGTCTAATGATAATATGACGATTCCTGCAAAACTTGTAGAGTCAATTCCAAAAAATGTTTTGGCATCTTTGGCAGCGGCTTTACAGGTAATGCCTGAAAACCGCACAAAAACAATAGATAAACTAAAAGAAGAACTTATGGCAGATTCGGGTGTTCCTGTAGCAGTTAAGGAAGACGATTCTGACAAAAAGCCTACCTTCTTCAAGCAATACGGAATTCTTTCTATCGCTATTGCTACAACCTTGGTGCTTTTGATAATTGCTTTGGTTATAGGCAAAAACTGGAAAAGCGTGTTTAATACCGTAACAGGCGGCGGCAACGATATTTCTGTTCCTACAAGCAGTGAGTATATCGTTAACGAGGAAAATGTTGTTGCAACCGTTATAGATTTTAAAGGTAAAACCTGCGCAGAGATTCTTGAATATTACGAGGAACAAGGCTTTAAAGATATTCAGTTCGAGGTTGTTTCTAAAGAGTACAATGATAAGTACGAGCGAGGACAAATTTATAAACAGGTTCAAAAGGTTGGCCACGAAATAGAGGCAGAAGAAAAACTTGGCGTATACATAAGCCTTGGTAGTGAAACCGTTTCTTTGCCTGACTTTATAGACGAGGAGGCTACCTATTTAGAGGCTCGTGTAGCACTTTTGGAAATGGGCTTCCTGCCTGAAAATATCGTGCCTATCGCAGTAACCAAACTTGGCGAAGATACCGACAGAATCTTTAAAATGTCTCCAAAGCCAGGTACGAAGGTGAGTGTTGAAAGCAAGGTTGAACTTTCGTATTACAAGGAAATTGAGGATATCGAAGTACAGAACTTCGTTGGTATGAATTACAATACCAAGATTAAGAGCAACCCCGATTACAGCGCATATCAGTTCGTTATAGAGGAAATTTATTCCGAGGTTTACGAAAGTGGTGTTGTAATTAGTCAGTCGATACCAAAAGGTACAAAAATCAAGAATACCGAGTCGATTAAACTGACTATTAGTAAAGGCGCCCCGCCTGCAATGCCTGATCTTACAAATAGGCTAAAGAGCGATGCTATAAATATTCTTTCAAAACGTGGTATTTCTTATACCATCGTTGAGGAGTATAATGATACAATATCATCAGGCAGAATTATCCGTACCAATCCTCAAGAGGGTACAAGTGTAACAAGCACCGTTGTTCTTTATGTAAGTAAGGGACAAAAAGCGGTCAGTTCCCAAAAACCGGAAACTTCGAGTGTAACAAGCGTAACACCGCCTGTATCTTCGGAAACACAAACCACTTCAAGTGTGGTATCTGATAGCGGAGATACGGAAAATACTGAAAGCGGAGCGCAAACACCTACAGAATAAAACTCTTGACTTATTGGTTCCAGTCTGCTATAATAATTTGAGCGTTAAAAATAACTAACGTCCTTGCTACAGTTTTATGTAGCCATTAGACCAGAAGGAGGTGCAATTAGATGACTACCAAATACGAAGCCGTTATGGTGTTCTCACTAAAAGGCGGAGAGGAAGCCGCTACCGCACTGCAGGAGAAATTCGAGCAGTTGATAGCAGCAAATGGTACTGTTGAGAGTGTTGATGCATGGGGCAAGCGTCGCTTAGCTTACGAAATCAACTACGAGACAGAAGCTTACTATGTTCTTTACAACTTTGAATCAGGCGAAAGCTTCCCTGAGGAAATGTATCGTGTAGCTAAAATTACCGATGGCGTTCTAAGAACTATGATAGTTAAAAAGTAATTTATTTTAGGAAGTGAAAAATCATGCTTAACACCGCAATTTTAATGGGCAGACTTACTGCCGACCCTGAACTTAGGTATACTACTTCAAATATCCCTGTAACAAGCTTCACATTAGCAGTTGATAGGGCTTACAAAAACGGTGAAGAAAGGCAAACCGATTTTATCAATATCGTTGCTTGGCGTCAGCGCGCTGAGTTTGTATCAAAGTGGTTCAAAAAGGGCCAACTTGTTGCAGTAGACGGTTCAATTCAAACCCGTCGCTATACTGATAAAGACGGTAATAACCGCACCGCTTTCGAGGTTGTTGCTAATAACGTTCATTTTGCTGAAAAGCGTGATGCTTCCGCAGCTGCAGGTTCATTCCAAGAGCAGCAAGCGGCACCATCGTTCTCTAACACCGATGCTGAAGATTTTTCTTCTTTACCCGGTGATGACGATTTGCCATTCTAAACCACAAAATTTTTGTAATTTTCAGTTAGGAGGCTAATATCTATGGAAAAAATGGATAGACCTGTCCGCAGAAAGAGCCGCAAGAAAGTTTGCCATTTCTGCGTAGACCGTGTTGAAGTTATAGATTACAAGGATGTAGCTCGTCTTCGTAAATTTATTTCCGAGCGTGCAAAGATTCTTCCTCGCCGCGTAACCGGTACTTGTGCTGCACATCAGCGCGAACTTACCGTTGCAATCAAACGCGCACGTTTCGTTTCTTTGCTACCTTATGTTTCAGACTAATTAAATTTTTAAAACACCGCTCAAATTGGGCGGTGCTTTTTTATTAACACAATGTTGCTATTGATTAACTGAATAGTGCGAACATACAAAGAAATATGGTGTATATATACAATAAAAGTGCTGGGTTTTTGTGAATAATTATAGTTGACAAAATTCTTTGTTTATTATATCATTTAAGTATGATAGTAGGAGGATGATACCCGTGAGAATATTCAGAAAATTTTCATCAATTGTTTTAGTTCTCTGCATGGCAATTTCTTTGTTTGCTGTACCCGCTACTGCAGCAGAAGTAGACGTTACAAACGCTATTTCTTTAAGCGGCAAAATAACAAAAATCAATGATACATTAGACGTTAATTTCACAATTCCGGAAGGAATAAGTGAAATTAGAGGCATACAATTCCACGTAGAAATGCCTGCAGGTGTTTCTGTAAAAGATATTTCAACCGATATTCCCGGTTGGCGAGCATATACCGGCGAGTTGGGAGTAATCATAATTGAGTGTGGTGCTCAATATGAAAAATGCCTAGAAGACCTTTTCCCAGACCAAACAACCAATAGTTACGAAGTAGCTACTTTAGGAATTACTGTAGATAGAAGTGCTTGTGGTGAAAATGGTATAAAACAAGCAAAGGTTACAGTAGAGACTATAACCGCTGGTAATAATGATAGTTCTTATGACGACAACACACCTGTTGAGATACCTTTAGAGTTGGATTTAGTACAATGCACCGCACACATAGGCGGCACTGCTACTTGCGTAACTAAAGCCGAATGTGATACTTGCGGCGAACTTTATGGTAAATTAAACCCCAATGGTCATAAGTACACCACTTATGTTTATAACAACAATGCTACTTGCTTGAAAGACGGCACAAAAACCGCTAAGTGCGATTATGGTTGCGGCAAGGGTACACATACAGTTACTGCTACCGGTACTAAAAAAGCACATAGTTATGTAAGAACTTACGTAGCATCAAAAGCAACCTTAAGCGCAGATGGTATTATTAGAAAAGCTTGTGTTTGTGGCGCTTATATCAACTCTGGTAAAATAAGCAAAATTAAAACCGTTAAACTTTCTTATACTAGTAAAAGTTACACAGGCAAATCATTAAAGCCAACGGTAACAACCGTTAAGGATGCCGCAGGCAGAACTATTACAGCTTCTAACTATACAGTAAAATATTCTAACAACAAAAAGGTTGGTAAGGCTACCGTAACAGTTGCCTTCAAAGGTAATTATAGCGGCACCAAAAAATTAACCTTCAAAATCGTACCTAAGAAGACCTCTATTTCTTCGCTAAAAGCAGGTAAAAAGTCATTTACCGTAAAATATAAGAAACAGACTTCAGGCTCAGGTTACGAAATTCAGTACAGCACATCTAAAAAATTCAAGAGTGCAAAAACTGTTAAGATTTCTAAGAACAAGACCGTATCAAAGACCGTTAAAAAGTTAAAGAGCAAGAAGACCTACTACGTACGCGTACGCGTAACAAAGGGCAGCAGCTATAAGTCAAGTTGGTCCTCGGTTAAAAAGGTTAAGGTTAAATAATTGATTTATAAAAGGTACAGCAAGGGCAATCTCGCTGTACCTTTTTGCTTGCTTGAAAAACTATAATATGTATGATAATATAGAAATATAAAAACTAAAGGGAGAGAGTATTATGAAAATTGCAAAACGCTTTTTAGCGGCAGTTCTTTCTGTGGCGATGATGTTTACGGTAACGTTTGTTGCTTTTGCTGAGGGACCAAACATTTTGCCTTTGCCCGATATAGACGATGATTTAGAATGGGTAACTAGAGATATGACTGTTAAATCGTCTATTTATGATGCATCTATTTTTGATGACGATATTACATATCAAGAAACTGCAATGTTCTATAAAGGCAGAACAGAGTATAAGTTGCTTTATCCTATCGATGAAATTATTACTGTCCGTTCCTATGATCTTGCTACCGAGTATAGAGAAGGCGCTGACTTTATTATAAAAGATGGCATACTTGTGTTAACAG
Source organism: Acutalibacteraceae bacterium (assembly GCA_045587265.1). Classification (GTDB taxonomy): domain Bacteria; phylum Bacillota; class Clostridia; order Oscillospirales; family Acutalibacteraceae; genus UMGS1532. The sequence continues at coordinate 21,733 of JAZNBX010000030.1, forward strand.
AGAATAGCAGTATCCCACTTTATAATAATCCTGCAGATTTGGATGTAAACTCTGTGAATATGTGGGAAAAGGCAGGTGAATGGGGTCCAAAACAGTGGAAAAGTCAGTTGTGCATATCTTACACCCATTCAAGAGTTTGGGATGATAATGCGCTATATGTTAAGGGAGTAAACAGCGAACTTAATGATATAGATAAATTTCACCAAAAGGCCTCAAGTGGCGAAACTACCAACATTGTACTTATAGGCGATAGTATTGCTGAGGGTTGTAATGCCAGCGGTATGGATACATATAAGTACGAATATACTAAAGAAAATAACGTTGAACTTCCTGCGAAAGAGTGCCCTTATGTTCATTCGACGGGTTGGAATAAGTATTATGGCCTTTCATCGCGTCCTACTTGGGCAAACAATGCATGGAGTAAGCAAATTGAGGATGCACTAAACGAAAAATATAGTGGCAATATAGTGCTTACAAACCGTGGTATTGGTAGTACAAGTTCAAATTGGTTTTTAAGCAACGATAATATAGATTTCCTTTTGGGCGAAGGCGAGGGAACTTCTAACCTACCTACCCCCGACCTTGCAATTATTGCTTATGGTATGAACGAACCGGGTAACGACAAAGCCAAACAGAAATCAAACACTAAAAAGATTATCAGTTTTTTAAGAGAGCGAAATCCTGATTGTTCGATACTTTTAGTTTCAGCATTTGTTCCTAACTGGCCATCTAACTTGACTAACTATTTAGAGGACCATGAAAAAGGATATTATGAAATTGCAGAAGAGTACGATAATGTAGCGGTTGCACCTGTATATTCCGTGTTTAAGAGTATGCTTACTGCAAAGAATGTTGAAGACTACACAGGCAATATGCTAAACCATCCTAATGATTTTGGTGTTAACGTTTATGCGGATACTATTATTGCAACCTTAAGTCCTTGTACAGACCATAAAGGCACAGCTACTTGCGTAGACAAGGCTGTTTGTGGTATTTGTGGTGTAACTTATGGTGAAACCGACCCTGACAATCATAAAACCATAACTACCTTACCTGCAGTTCCTGCAACTTGCACCAAAACAGGTTTAACCGAGGGCAAGAAGTGTACTGCTTGTAACAAGGTTACAAAAGCCCAAACAGTTGTAGCAAAAACTTCTCACAAATACGGTGCAAACTATGTATCCCAAAAAGCAACCACCTCTAAAGATGGTGTAATCTCTCAAAAATGTGCATGTGGTTACATTCAAAAAGTAAGAACAATCAGCAAGATTAAGTCGGTTAAACTAGAGTATACAAGCACTGCGTATACAGGTAAAACAAAAAAACCAAAAGTAACTGTTAAAGATGCAGCAGGCAAAATCTTAAAGGAAAAAACCGACTATACAGTAACATACTCAAAGAATAAGTCAGTTGGTAAAGCGACAGTTAAGGTTGCCTTCAAAGGTAATTACAGTGATTCAAAACCCTTAACCTTCAAAATCGTACCTAAAAAGACATCTATTTCTTCACTAAAAGCAGGTAAGAAATCATTTACCGTTAAGTTTAAAAAACAGACTTCAGGTTCAGGTTACGAAATCCAGTACAGCACCTCTAAAAAATTCAAGAGCGCAAAGACTGTTAAGATAACCAAGAACAAGACCGTATCAAAGACCATCAAAAAACTAAAGAGCAAAAAGACCTATTATGTTCGCGTACGTGTAACAAAGGGTAGCAGTTACAAATCAAGTTGGTCCTCGGTTAAAAAGATTAAGGTGAAATAATAAAACACACCCGCAGGACTAAACCTGTGGGTGTGTTCTTTATTTAATGTTAAATAATTCTTTCGCGTTTTTGTTGGTAACGCTAACTATTTCTTCTTTAGTAGTGCCGCGAATTTCTGCAATACGCTCGGCAACAAATGCTATATGCCCCGAGTGGCAGGTCTTACCTCTGAATGGTACGGGCGCAAGATAGGGGCAGTCGGTTTCTAAAAGCAACTTGTCTAGTGGTAGCATTTCGGCAACCTCAACGGTTTTGCGTGCGTTTTTAAAGGTAACTACACCTCCGAGGCCTATATACATACCAAGTTTTAAAATTTCTTTTGCGGTTTCTACACTACCCGAAAAGCAGTGCATAACACCTTTGGGTTTGTATTTTTTTAGTAGTTTCAGGCAGTCGTCGTGCGCCTCTCTGTCGTGGATGATTACAGGAACGTCAAGTTCTAAACTTAATTTTAATTGCTCCTCAAACCACCCCAGCTGAAGGTCTTTGTCAATATCCCAATGATAGTCAAGTCCAATTTCGCCGAGCGCTACGGTTTTCTCGTTTTGCAAGAGGGTTTTAAGGTGCGCTAAATCGGGCGTAGGGTCTAGATTTTCGGGATGAAAACCAACTGCGGCATAAATAAAGTCATATTTATTTGCTAGTTCTAACGCTCTTTCGCTAGACTTAATATCGCATCCGCAAGTGATGATATTTGTAACACCCTTAAGGTGCAGTTGCTCCAAAAGGGTGTCTCTTACATCATCAAATCGCGAATCGTCATAATGTGCGTGTGTGTCAAAAATGCCGTGGCACTCAGGCACACCACAAAGCAATTCGTCTATCATCTTATTTTGCAGCCCTCGGGAATGTTGTCGGCAAAGATTACCTTAACATCATTGTCATCAACATCGGCGGCAAGAATCATACCGTTGCTCTCAACACCGCAAAGAACTGCAGGTTTTAGGTTAGCAACAACAATTACTGTATGACCGATTAAATCCTCGGGTTTGTACCAAGTGGCAATACCACTGGCAACAATTCTGTCTTTGCCACTACCATCGTTTAGTGTTAATTTCAAAAGTTTCTTAGCGCGTTTAATAGGCTCGCAAGCGATAACCTTTGCGGTGCGAAGTTCAACCTTTGCAAAATCATCAATAGCGATTTGAGGTAGCGTTACAACGTTCTCAGCTGTAGCAGCCTTTGCTTTGGCTTCTATTTCTGCTTTGATTTCTGCTAAAACTTTTTCAGCATCAATTCTTTGGAATAAAGGCTCTGCAGTACCAACGTTATACTCTTTAACTGCGCCGTATTTAAGTTCGTTTTCGTGGGCTCCAAGTTGTGCTTTAATCTTATCTGCACAGTCGGGCATAATTGGCTCGAGCAAGGAAGATAACAAGCGAATGCTTTCAAGTAGATTGTACATAACGCCACTTAAACGCTCTTTTTTATCTTCATCTTTAGCAAGCACCCAAGGCATAGTTTCGTCAATATACTTGTTGCAGTGCTTTGCAAAGTTCATAACTAGTGCGGCGGCATCGGCGTTGCGATATTCGTCCATTAGTTTGTAGTATTTTTCTATGGTTTCATTAGCGGCGGCAATTAGCGAACTATCGAATTCGTCAAATGCGTCTGCGTATTTAGTAGCGCCACCAAAATACTTATTAGTCATAGCAATACTGCGGTTTACAAGGTTACCGAGTGTGTTGGCAAGGTCTGAATTGTATCTGCCAATAAAACTTTCGTAGGTAATGTTACCGTCTTGTGCAAATGGCATTTCGGCAAGTAGATAGTAACGAACCGCATCAACACCAAAGCGGGCGGCAAGTTCATCTGCGTAAATAACGTTGCCCTTTGATTTAGACATTTTATCCTCTGCAAAAAGCATCCAAGGATGTGCCAACACCTGTTTTGGTAGTGGCTCGCCTAAAGCCATAAGGATAATTGGCCAGTAAATAGTGTGGAAACGAACGATATCCTTACCGATAACGTGCAGGTCGGCAGGCCAATATTTTTTATACATATCGCTACTGCCGTCAGGGTTGTAGCCGATACCTGTGATGTAGTTAGAAAGCGCGTCTATCCAAACGTAAATAACGTGCTTATCGTCAAAATCAACGGGAACGCCCCACTTGAAAGTAGAACGGGAAACACAAAGGTCTTGAAGTCCTGGTTTTAAGAAGTTGTTTATCATTTCGCTTCTTCTTGAGTCAGGACGGAAGAAATCGGTGTTTTCCTCGTAATATTTAAGAAGTCTGTCGGCGTATTTTGAAAGTTTTAGGAAATATGCCTCTTCTTTAGAGTCTATACAATCTCTGCCACAGTCTGGGCATTTGCCGTCAACCAACTGTGACGGGGTAAAGAAGGACTCACAAGGCACACAGTATTTACCTTCGTAAGTGCCTTTATAAATATCGCCTTGATTGTAAAGTTTTTTGAAAATCTTTTTAACCGCCTCCTCGTGATAGTCGTCGGTAGTGCGGATAAACTTATCATAAGTGGTGTTAAGGCTATCCCAAACCATTTTAATTTCTGATGAAACTTTATCAACGTACTCTTTAGGGGAGATACCTTGAGCCTTTGCCTGCTCCTCAATTTTTTGGCCGTGCTCGTCAGAACCTGTCATAAAGTAAACGTCAAAGCCTTGCTTGCGTTTGTAACGAGCAATCATATCCGCAAGAACAATATCGTAAGCGTTGCCAATATGTGGCTTGCTTGAAGTGTATGCTATCGCGGTGGTAATATAAAACTTTTGTTTTTCCATACTTTTCAATCCTTTCAAAAGTACATATATAGTTAGTTTACCATAATTAGCCTTATTTTACAAGTATTTTACTGCCTTTTTTACGCTATTTGCAAATAAATTTATTTGTATTTTCTTACTATACGATAAGCAGAGTTGGAAACTATAAACGCGAAATCATAAAACAGTAAAATTCTACAAATTTTCAGTAAAAAAATTCAGTAGAAAAACTTCTTAAATGATAGTATAATTAAAATATAAAATAGTGGAGGTTAAAATATGGCAAAAATAATTGGCAAACCTTTAAAAAATATTCCTTGGGAGGATAAGCCACAAGGTTATCAGTATCCTGTGTGGAGATACAGTGGCAACCCTATTATCAACCGCGACGACCTTTTTATGTCAAACAGCATATTCAACTCGGCAGTTGTGCCTTACGGCGATGGCTTTGCAGGTGTTTTTCGTGTTGATGATATGACAAGAAGTCAGTTCTTGGTAACGGGCTTTTCGAAGGATGCAATTCATTGGGACCTTAATAGCGAATATATTTTCCCTGGTTACGACCCAAGACTTTGCGAGATTGATGGTTGGTTCTATCTTTCGTGGGTACGTATAGGCAACCCGGGCGGTACTACTATTGGTATTGCAAGAACCAAAGATTTTAAGGAGTTCGAGGAATATCCCGACGCTACCTTGCCCGTGTCCCGTAATGGTGTGCTTTTCCCAAGAAAAGTAAATGGTAATTATATGCTTTTCAGCCGTCCTTGCGATAAAGGCCATACCCCTTACGGAGAACTGTTTTTAAGCCAAAGTCCTGACCTTACATATTGGGGCAAGCACAAATTTGTTATGAAACCCGAGAAGGTTTGGGAGGCTACTAAAATCGGAGCAGGTCCAACACCTATTGAAACAGACGAGGGCTGGCTTTGTTTCTACCACGGTGTTACCACAAGTTGTAACGGTTTTGTTTACAGTATGGGTGCCGCTATTATGGATAAAGATGAGCCTTGGAAGGTAAAGCACCGTGCAAACTGCTATCTTTTAAATCCAAGAACCGATTATGAGTGCGTAGGCGACGTTCCAAACGTTGTGTTCCCGTGCGCCGCATTGACCGATGCCGAAACAGGCAGAATAGCGATTTATTATGGCGGTGCAGATACTGTTGTAGCACTAGCGTTTACAACGGTTGATGAGGTAATAGATTTTATTAAGAAAAACGATTTATTAAAATAATAGCAAAAAGCCGATAGACAAAATCTATCGGCTTTTAATTATTAGTGTGTATCCCGCATTGCCGTAAGTGGCCGTTGATAACCTGCTTGTTACACAGGTGGGTGCTCTCCTTACAGTTTCATGTTTCCTTGAACCGCCAAAGGCGTAAGGCCTGCAGCTCCACTGCAAGAGCAGGGCTCCCGATTTAAAAACTTGTAGGGTTATAAAAGCCACAAAAGTCCACGCACAATGCAGGACGGGTATTTTTATTATTGCTCGTCTATTTCAAAATAATCGCGCAATCTTTCGATAAATGCTTCAGAAATAGTTTCGTACTCGTCATCGTCTTCAATGTCGGCAAAGAACTCCTCGCCGTCTTCTTCTAAAACCTTAACGATAACCAATTCGCCCGAATCCTCTAACTGTTTTTGGGGGTCGTCGTAAACCGGCAACATAGCAAGGTATCTGCCAAGGTCACACTCAACAGCGTCTAAAACCTCAAAGGTGTATTCCTTACCGTCATCGTCGGTTAGAGTTACGATATCGGGATTGTAGTCTTGATTTTTATCCATAAAAATTACCTCCGTAAAGTAATAAAGTTTCCTAGTAATATTGTAGTGCAAAGAGATAAAACTTTCAATACCAAATTGTAAATTTTTAAAAGTTAATCTTCGCCATTTTGTAAAGCCAGCTTTGAAACTTGTAAAACGTCGTCGAAAGAGGTTATATTAGCGCAGTTGCGCCTTAATTCTGCGGCTCCTCTGAGACCTTTCATATACCAGGCAGTATGTTTTCTTGCTTCCAACATAGCAATATGCTCGCCTTTGTACTTTCTCATAAGTTCTATTTGCTTAATCATAATTAGCATTCTTTGAGAAAGGGGCGGGTCGGGAAGGATGGTGCCGTCTTTCAAATAGGCATTGATTTGAGAGAATATCCAAGGCGCCCCCATAGCCGCCCTGCCAACCATAATAAAATCACAACCGGTAGCTTGATACATATCTGCCGCCGCTTTTGGCGAGTCAATATCTCCGTTTGCAATTACGGGGATTGATACCGAGTCTTTAACAGCCTTGATTATATCCAAATTAACGGGTGGTGCATACATTTGGTCGCGTGTTCTGCCGTGCACGGTTACAGCCGCGGCACCCGCTTCTTCGCAGTACTTTGCAACGTCGGTAGCGGTTAAGTTGTTTTTGTCCCATCCTGCGCGGATTTTTACAGTTACGGGTAGGTCTATCGCATCTTTACAAGCCTTAACAATTTCGCCCGCAAGTTTCGGATTCTTCATCAATGCACTGCCACCGCCATTGCCGGCAACTTTTGGGGCAGGACACCCCATATTTATATCAATAAATTCGGGTTTTTGTGTCGCTGCAGCCTTTGCCGCCTCGGCTACAACTTCGGGGTCTGAGCCAAAAAGTTGAATACCAACGGGACGCTCTGCGTCGGAAATTGCCATAAGTTCTTTGGATTTTCGGTCGCCCAGAGATACACCTTTAGCGGAGATGAGTTCGCTTATGCAATATGCCGCGCCATAACCCATACAAATTTCGCGCATAGCCTTGTCTGCCACGCCTGCCATTGGTGCTAGCGCCGCGTACCCTTTAATCTTAAGTTCGCCAATATTCACTATCTGCTCACCGCCTTTTTACATTTGCTATTCCATACAGTATAGCAAAATTAGAAGAATTTTGCAACCCATACCGCAAAAAAACAAGCTAAAATTAACCAATAAAGATAATTGTGTAAAGAATATAAAATTACACGACATATTTTAAAAAAATTATAAGTATTTAATATAACTTGTGTTGACTTGAAATCTCTTATATGTTATACTATTTTTGTATTTGTATGTTTATGTCAAAGAGTGCGAATGTATATTAAATCGTACATTGTTTTCTAAAAATCCAGAGAGGAACAAGATTATGATTGAAACTCAAACCCCAGCAGAGATATTAGAAACTTCTAATCAAAACGTCGAGTGTGTGGAGACGTTTGATTATACCGAGTTTAATGGCTTAAAAGAGCCAAGTATCATTTATTCTGCAATAAAAAGAACCTTTGATTTCTGCGTTTCAGCAGTAGCACTTGTGGCGTTATTTATACCGATGCTTATAATTTCGCTAATAATTCGCGCAACCTCTAAAGGTAGTGCGATTTTTATGCAAAAGCGTGTTGGTAAAGGCGGAAAAGTATTTAAGATGTATAAGTTCAGAACTATGCATATCGATACACCAAAATACTTAGCCACCGCCGACATTGATGACCCTGATAAGTACATAACAAAAATGGGCAAAATTTTGCGTAGATTTTCTTTGGATGAATTGCCGCAGCTTATCAATATCTTTAAAGGTGATATGAGCATTATAGGCCCACGTCCTTTAATTCCTGAAGAAAAAGATATTCACGAGATGCGCCAAAATGTTGGTGTTTATAAACTTCGTCCCGGAATGACAGGATGGGCGCAAATAAACGGAAGAGATAGTGTATCTCCCGTACAAAAAGCAAGATACGATGCAATGTATTTAAGAGATTTCGGCGCAAAAATGGATTTAAAAATATTCTTCATAACCATTAAAAAGGTTATAGGCGCTATTGATGTTGTTGAAGGAAAAGAGTCGTTAGAGCAGGAGGTATAAAATGGATAATGTATTGGTAAGCATAATTACCCCTGCATTTAACAGTGCCGCTACTATTGCTAAAACAATTGGGTCGGTGCTTAATCAAACTTATACTAATATTGAATACAACATTATGGATGGCGGTTCTTCTGACGATACGGTTAAAATAGCAGAAAGTTATCGTGCTAAATTCGAAGAAAAAGGTATAAAGTACCAAATATATTCCGAAAAAGATAACGGAATGTATGATGCAATAAATAGGGGTATTGAAAAAAGTAACGGAGTTATCGTGGGTAATGTTAATAGCGATGACTACTATGAACCTGATGCTGTAAAAATCATAGTTGAAGAATATAAAAAAGAGCCCTACGATGTGATTTACGGCGATTTAAGGATTTTAAGAGAAGACGGCAGTCAGATGATGATTAAGAAGGCGCAATTTAAAAAATTTGCATCATCTAGATATTGGAATCATCCGACAACATTTATAACCAAAAAGGTTTATAATCAAGAACAGTACAGATGCGAAAGTATGTTTGATGATTATGACCTAATTTTAAGGCTTAGAAAAAAAGGTTGTAAGTTTCGCATAGTTAATAAGGTGCTGTCTAACTTCACTTTTGGCGGAATGAGTAACGAAAAAAGCCTTAAAAAAATGTTTAAACGTATCAAGCTTAAATATAAATTATATCACGATAATGGCTATGGAATCTTATATTATTTAGAGGGCATGGCAATAGAGATTGCAAAATTTATTTTGGGGTAGTGTTTTATGCGTGTGTTGATTATAAACTCCGTATGCGGTACTGGTAGCACAGGCAGAATATGTGTTGATATTGCTAATATTCTTACAGAAGAAGGGCATGAATGTAAGATTGCATATGGTAGAAAAAAGGCAGATGAAAAATTCAATAATTATGCGGTGCGCATCGGAAGTAATTTAGGTGTAAGAATCCATGGTGTGTTAAGCAGAGTTTTTGATAACACAGGTTTTTATTCAACATTTGCTACAAAGAAGTTTATAAAGTGGGTCAAAGAATATGACCCTGATGTTATAAACCTACATAATCTACACGGTTATTATATAAACATTAAACTGTTGTTTGAATATTTAAAAGAATCAGGCAAACCTGTAGTATGGACCTTGCATGATTGTTGGTCGTTTACGGGGCATTGTGCGTATTTTTGTTCTGTAAATTGCCAAAAATGGCATCAAGGTTGCCAACATTGTTCTAAAAAGAAAGAATATCCTGCATCATTGTTTTTTGATAATTCGAAAAATAATTATAAAAGAAAAAAGCAGTTGATAACTCAATTAGATAATTTAACTATAGTAACGCCATCCAAATGGTTATCAGATTTAACCAGAGAGTCTTTTTTAAATAAATTCCCAGTGCATGTAATTAACAATGGTATAAATACCGATAATTTCAAAGTAACAAAAGGGGATTTTGTTAGGATTTATGGAATAGAAAACAAAAAAATTATTCTAGGTGTAGCTAGTGTTTGGGAAAGCAGAAAAGGATTAAATGATTTCTTAGAACTTAGAACACTTTTAGATGATAGTTTTGCTATCGTGCTTGTAGGATTAACCGAGCAGCAAAAATCCGAATTGCCACAAGGAATTATAGGCATAACAAGAACCGAAAATGCAGAGCAGTTGGCAGAGATTTATACTGCAGCGGATGTTCTTGTTAATCCCACCAAAGAAGAAAATTATCCAACAGTTAACCTTGAGGCGCAAGCATGTGGGACCCCTGTTGTAACCTATAATACAGGTGGTAGCGCCGAGTGCTTAATTGAAGGTGTGGGTGCAGTAACAACCAAGAAAACCCCCGAAGCATTAAAAACTGCAATTTTAGATGTTTTAAGCAAAGATATAAAAATCGATACAAACTCTTTAAAACAAGAGTTTTCACAAAAAGAAAGATTTAAAAAGTATATTAACTTATTTGAAGAAATCAGGTTAGGTAATGAAAAGTAAGTATTTAAAAGGAATTAGTATAGAGCAAAGGTATGCCACCGCTAACAAGGTATTGTCAGCGGCGGGTCTTTTTGTGTTGATTGTAGCGGTAGGTGTGTTCGTTGTTTACAATCCCGCCTTTGCTAGAAGTAATATTTTTGTTATATTAACTTTCTTCCTTAATATTGCTTTGTTTGTTACTCAACTGTTAATTGCAACCACCGAGCATTCTTTTGGATTTAAGGTAATGTTTTGGACCTTTAATTTGTTCTTCTTTGGTTTGGCTCCGTTTTATCAATATGTTTCCGGTTCTTATATATGGGGATATAGAGCAACGGATAGGCAGTACTTAACTAGTAATATATATGTACTGGCGTGGTCTATAATATATATAGTTGGCTATACGGTGAGATTTGGTAAAAAAAGGGTTGCATCGCTCAAACTTAAAAAGCAGGTAAAAATACAGGAATATGATTATATAATAAGAAAAAATGCTTTAAATTTTATGCTTGCCTTATCCATTATTATTGTTGCCTATTATGCAGCGTTCGTTGGTTTGGGGAATATGTTTATTCGTTACTCTAGTAGTAATAAGGCAATTTCAGGTTCAACTCCGCTTAAACTTTTAGAAGAACATGTCCTTACCAATACTGTGCTTTATACCTTTGTTATGCATCTTATAGAAGCGAAACAGAAAAAAATTGTAACTTTTCAAATGATTGTTGCAACAGCCTGCCTTTTAATTTGTTGCTTCCCGACCTCGCTTTCAAGATATGCAATGGCGGCAGTTTATGCGGGAATAATGATAATACTAATTGATAAAACCAGAAAAGGTCGATGGTTTATTACGGCATTTATACTAGGTCTGGTTGTTGTTTTCCCCGCTATAGATATTTTCCGAAGCGTGTATTCACTAGAGCAAGCATCAGACTTCTGGCGAGTTGTTGAAGAAAAGATACAACAGGTTTATACAAGCGGCGACTACGATGCTTATTCTATGTTTATCAATGTAAGGCGTTACGTTGGCTTCTTTGATTTCAGTTATGGTAAGCAGCTTTTAGGAGCACTATTGTTCTTCTTCCCAAGGTCTATTTGGTCTAGTAAACCTATAGGTACCGGACATACTGTTTTTACGGCATTACACCCCGAGTTTACTAATGTTTCTGCTCCGCTTTTAGCAGAAGGTTTTATGGATTTTGGTGTTTTCGGAGTAGCTATTTATGCTATAGTAGCCGGTGCAATTACGTCTTGGGCGGATAGAAAATATTGGGCTAGCGACAATCCGCTTTCTAAAGAAAGAATTGTATATCCTTTCTTAATGATTCAGTTCTTCTTCCTACTTCGTGGTGATATGATGTCGGGTGGCGCGTACCTCATTGCCAGAATGGTAATGGGCTTGGCGATATATCATTTTGTTGTTAAAAAAGTGCCTGTGAGCGAACAAAACGAACTACCTGAAAAGCCCAGATTATCAAAATATATTAAACAAAAATAAAATCTAGTTTTTTCGATTAGAGGTGAGTAATTTGACCGAGTTCCAAAGGTTGTTTTTAAATGTTTTAATAAGTGGTCTTGGCGGAGATGTCGGTCAAGTTTCCACTAATAGTGATGTATCTAAAATAGCAAAATGTGCCAACCGCCATCAGTTAAGCGTTTTGGCTTATTACGGCATTAAAAATCTGCATCTTTTTAGCGATGAGCAAATGCAGGGCTTTAAGGACTACACCTACAATATTATTTACGCAACAGTAAATCAAATGTATGAACTAGAGCGTTTAACAAACGCTTTTAAAGCCGAGGGTATTGATTTTAGATTATTAAAAGGCTCGTATATCAGAGACTATTATCTGAAACCGGAAATGCGTTCGATGAGTGATATCGATATTCTTATACGCGATAGTCAGTATAAAAAGATAAAGCCTCTTATGAAGAATTTAGGCTATATATTCTCTTACGAAAGCGACCACGAAATCACCTGGAAACTTCCAAACGGACTTATTGTTGAGTTGCATAAGAGTTTAGTGCCAACCTATAATAAAGATTTCATAAGATATTATGGCGATGGATGGCGTGTTTTTGAAAGCGACGAAAAGATTTACGAGAAACAATATATTTATAGTTTCGTGCATTTTGCAAAGCATTATCGAGATGGTGGTGCCGGCATAAAATACGTTTTTGATTTTTATGTAATGCAAAAGGCTAATAACAATTTAGATAATGAGTATATTCGCGCACAACTTTTAGAATTAAAATTACTAGAATTTTATGATAACGTGCTTAAATTGATTGACGTCTGGTTTTATGGTAAAGAAGATACCGATATAACCGACCTTATTACCGATAATCTATTTGCAAGCGGTGTGTATGGCAGTTTTGAAAAACATGCCATTGCAAAAACTTATAAAAAGTCTATAAAAACGGGCTCTATAAAAAAAGCTCGTCTTTCGAACACCTTTTCAAGCGCATTTTCTTCGCTTGATGATAATAAAAAAAGGCATCGTTTTTTAAATAAAATGCCATTTTTATTGCCGCTTGCTTGGGTTATAAACTGGATTTCTGCCATTACCAAAAATCATAATAAAATAGCTGAGGTAATGAAAAAAGCCGCAGTTTCTACCGAGGAAAACGTAGAAAAATTCCGTAAAGATTTGCAAGCAGTAGGGCTTGATTTCCACGATTTAATTAAATAGTTTCCTGACTAAGATAGTTGCTAAAAATCATTGAATTCACAGGTGCTTGCCTGTTGTTTCATATTCGAAGTAAAGTGTCGAAAAGTAAGATATGCACGCGCTTATGTAGTACTAAACAGCGAATATTATACCAAGGTAAATTACAATAAATAAGGAGGGTGTAAAGTAAATGAAAAAATATGAGTCACCCGAAACAAATTTGTTAGATGAACTTTCTAACGATTTTTGTGAGGGTCTGGAAGCATCAGTAACTGACACCAAGAATATGGGATACGTTCAGTTAGAGTCTGTTGAAGACGATATGGAAGATTAATTAAAACTAAAAAGCACCGCTTTAAGCGGTGCTTTTTGTTGTTATAAAAAAGTGCAGTATGAAAAACATACTGCACTTTTAAAATTATTTAATTAAGCTTTCGCCGGTCATTTGTGCGGGTTTTTCTAGTCCCATAACTGTTAGCATTGAGGGGATTATATCAGCAAGTCTGCCTCCCTCGCGAAGTTCGCAAGGATAACCAACAACACAGAAAGGAACGGGGTTTGTGGTGTGAGGTGTAAATGGATTACCATCGTCGCCAATCATTTGGTCGGCATTACCGTGGTCGGCGGTTATAAATACAACGCCATCCATTTTAAGTGTCGATTCTACAACTCTGCCAACACACTCGTCAACCGCTTCAACCGCTTTAACTGCGGCATCAAAAACGCCTGTGTGTCCAACCATATCGCAGTTAGCAAAATTTAAAACTACTGCATCGTACTTGCCCGATTCAATCTGTTCGCAAACTGCATCGCAAACGGGGTAAGCGCTCATTTCGGGTTGTAGGTCAAAGGTAGGAACATCAGGAGACTTAATAAGGATTCTATCCTCGCCCTTGAATGTTTTCTCCTCGCCACCATTAAAGAAGAATGTAACGTGTGCATACTTTTGGGTTTCAGCAATTCTTAACTGAGTCATATCTTTAGAAGCCAAGAATTCGCCAAAGGTCATTGTTAATTCTTCTGGTGGGAAGGCTACTGTTACGTTAGGCATAGTTTCGTCGTACTGTGTCATACAAACGTAATTTAATGGGAAGTAGCCTAGTTTGCGCTCAAAACCATCAAAATCAGGGTCAACGAAGGTGCGAGTGAATTGACGCGCACGGTCGGGTCTGAAATTGAAGGAAACAACGCTATCGTTAGCCTTAATCATACCGTCTTTATCAATAACGGTAGGAACAATAAACTCGTCGGTAACGTCTTTAGCGTAAGATTTTTCCATAGCGTCTACGGGGTCGTCATATTGTAAGCCCTCGCCGTAAACCATAGCGGCATAAGCCTTTTCTACGCGGTCCCAAGCAAAGTCGCGGTCCATAGCGTAAAATCTACCCATAATAGAAGCGATTTTACCAACACCAATTTCTGCCATTTTGTCTTGCAGGTCTTTAATAAAACCAACACCCGAAGTGGTAGAAACGTCGCGTCCGTCCATTAAGCAGTGAACGAAAACTTTATCTAAACCGCTTTGCTTTGCAAGTTCGAGCAGACCATAAAGATGCTCAATGTGGCTATGAACGCCACCGTCTGACAATAGACCTATAAGGTGAAGTGCGGAATTGTTTTCCTTGCAATTAGCGATAGCGTTTTTAAGTGGCGGGGTATCAAAGAAACTACCATCCTCGATAGACTTTGAAATTTTAACAAGCATTTGGTAAACAACCCTGCCTGCGCCAATGTTGGTATGACCAACCTCGCTATTACCCATCTGACCATCGGGAAGACCAACGTCTAGACCCGATGCGCCGATAGTTGTAAATGGGTTTTCGCTAAATAATTTTGTAAGATTAGGGGTTTTGGCAGTAGTAATAGCGTTGCCGTCATTAGCTGCGTTAATGCCATAACCATCCATAATACATAAAACAACAGGTTTTTTCATATTTACTTATTCCTTAAATTATTTGCTAGCAGCTTTTACGATTACAGAGAAATCTTCTGCTTTAAGTGAAGCGCCGCCGATAAGACCACCGTCAACGTGGTATTTAGCAACTAGTTCGTCTGCATTTTTAGCATTCATAGAACCGCCGTACTGAATGGTAACGGTCTCTGCAACGTCTTTGCCGTAAACCTCTGCAATAGCCTCACGAACGAAGCCGTTGCCTTCGTCTGCTTGGTCAGCAGTAGCGGTAACGCCTGTGCCGATAGCCCAAACAGGCTCGTAAGCGATGATGATGTTTTTAAGTTGCTCTGCAGTTACATTTGTAAGAGCCATTTTGGTTTGATATTTAAGTAATGTTTCGGTGTAGCCGAGTTCGCGTTGCTCTAAAGTTTCGCCAACACAAACTATAGCGGTAAGACCTGCATTAACTGCGGCTAAGGTGCGAAGGTTAACGGTCTGGTCGGTTTCGCCAAAATACTGTCTTCTTTCGCTGTGGCCAATAACAACATACTCAACACCTGCGGCATTAAGCATTTCTGCAGAGATTTCACCGGTGTAAGCGCCAGATGCTTTGAAGTGAACGTTCTCAGCACCGATTTTTATGTTAGAACCTTTGGCAGCCTCAGTAGCGGCAGCAATGTCAATAAAAGGTACGCAAAGAACTACGTCACAGTCAGCGTCCTTTACTAAAGGTTTCATTTCATTGATAAGTGCGGAAGTCTCAGCAGGGGTTTTGTTCATTTTCCAGTTACCTGCAATAACTGCTTTACGAAGTTGTTTGTTCATTATATTTTCCTCCAAAAATTCACAAATATACAAGCCAAAAGCACGGCTAAGGGCATTTTTACCCTTATTTACCGCGCTTTTAGGTTTAATTATTTTTCGTTTAGGCAAGCAATACCGGGAAGAACTTTACCCTCAAGATACTCAAGAGAAGCGCCGCCACCGGTAGAGATGTGGCTCATCTTATCTGCAAAGCCTAATTTTTGAACAGCAGCAGCGCTATCGCCACCACCGATAATTGAAATAGAACCGGACTCTGCAACTGCGTTAGCAACGCCGATTGTACCGTTTGCAAAGTTTGCCCACTCAGAAACGCCCATAGGACCGTTCCAGATAACTGTGCCTGCGCCCTTAATAGCGTTAGCGAAGATTTCTGTAGTCTTAGGACCAATGTCAAGACCCATCCAATCAGCAGGGATAGCATTTGAATCAACAGTCATGTGGTCGGTATCTTTATCGTACTCTTTACCAAGAACGTTGTCGATAGGGAGTAGGAAGTTAACACCTTTAGCCTTTGCTTTTTCCATCATAACTTTAGCGTCTTCAATTCTGTCATCTTCACAGATAGAAGTACCGATTTCGTAACCCATAGCCTTAAAGAATGTGTAAGCCATACCGCCACCGATGATGATGGTGTCGCACTTTTCGATAAGGTTGTTGATAACGCCGATTTTATCAGAAACTTTAGCACCGCCAAGGATAGCAACAAGTGGACGTTTTGGGTCTTCTAAAGCGCCACCGATGAAGTTGATTTCTTTTTGAATGAGGTAGCCGCAAACTGCAGGTAGATGCTCAGCAACGCCTGCGGTAGAAGAGTGTGCGCGGTGTGCAGAACCGAAAGCGTCGTTAACAAAGATTTCTGCTAAATCAGCAAAAGCTTTTGAAAGCTCAGGGTCATTTTTGGTTTCGCCAGCTTCGAAACGAACGTTTTCGAGAAGCATTACGTCGCCATCTTCTAAAGTTGTGCTTAATGCTTTTGCATCTTCGCCAACAACGTCTTTAGCCATTTTAACAGGTTTGCCGAGAAGTTCAGCAAGTCTTGCTGCAACCGGTGCCAAAGAGAACTCAGGATTTACCTGACCCTTTGGTCTGCCAAGGTGTGAGCAAAGGATTAGACGAGCGCCCTGCTCGATAAGATAATTGATTGTAGGAAGTGAAGCAACGATACGTTTGTCACTTGTGATAACGCCGTCCTCCATCTTTACGTTGAAATCGCAACGAACTAAAACGCGTTTGCCACGAACTTCAATGTCTTCAATAGACTTTTTGTTGAGAGCTGCCATTGATAATCAATCCTTTCAAATGTTTGTTAAATTTTCAACAATGTTATTTTAACCTAAATTAAAGCATTTTGCAACACTTTTAATTAAGATATAGCAAACTTTACAAAAATAGTATTTATTATATGTTATTTACAGTAAATATTATCAATCATCCCAGCGGTAATTATGCAACTGACCGAGATTTTGGAGTTCGGGGAAGTCCCATTGCCTTAAAATCTCGTAAGCGGCTATTGCTACAGTGTTGGAAAGATTTAAACTTCGAGCATTTTCTACCATTGGTACACGAACTGAAGTTTCGGGGTTTTCTAAAAGTAATTCTTCAGGTAAACCCTTGGTTTCTTTGCCAAAGAAAATATAGCAACCATCGGGGTAGGAAACGTCGCTGTAAACGTGGCGAGCCTTGGTGGTAAAGAAGTAAAAATCGCCCTTGTTTTTCGCCATAAAATCCTCAAGGTTATCGTAGTAGGTAATGTCTAGCAAACTCCAATAATCAAGGCCTGCGCGTTTTAACTTTTTATCGTCAATTTTAAAACCCATAGGGCCAACAAGGTGAAGCCTTGCACCCGTAGCCGCACAGGTTCTTGCAATATTTCCGGTGTTCTGCGGTATTTCAGGCTCAACCAAAACTATGTTAAGAACTGCCATTTTTTTACACCTTGCTAACTATCAAGTTTGCCTTTCCGCTAATTTTAACCTTGCCCATATTAGCAGGTAAGAATAGAGATTCGCCCTTGGCTATCTGGACGTCGTCTACCGAGGCAGAACCCTCTAAACAAAGGAGATTTTGGAAACTTTCCTCAGTAACTTCTATTTCGCAAACGCCATCAACGTCTAACTTTTCTGCCGTAAAATATTTGCAAGACGAAAGCGTGTTGCTTTCAGGTTTTCCGTAAGCCACGGTAGGTGGAGCGGTGGTGGTAACTTCTAAAGCCTTATCAATATGCAATTCACGGGGGTTGCCGTTAGCATCTACTCTGCCGTAGTCGTAAATTCTGTAGGTAAGGTTAGAGTTTTGCTGAATTTCGGCAATCAAAATTCCCTCGCAAATAGCGTGCAATGTACCCGATTCTATAAAGAAGCAGTCGCCCTTTTTAACGGGTACTTTGTTTAGAACTTCTAAAAGAGTATCTGTCTCGATTCGGGTTCTGAATTCTTCTTTAGATATCTCTCGGTTAAAGCCGTAGTATAGGTAGGCGTTTTCCTCGCAGTCTACTATGTACCACATTTCAGTTTTGCCATATTGACCCTCTTGGGATAAGGCATATTCGTCGCTAGGATGCACCTGAATTGAAAGGTTGCCCTTAGCGTCAATAAGTTTAACGAGAATAGGGAAGAACTCAAAATTTTTCGCTTTGCTACCTAAGATTTCTCCGCCCGTTTTTTCTATAATTTCGCTAAGCGTAAGGCCTTCATACTCGCCGTTTACGGCTACCGATTCGCCGTCTTTGTGGGCAGAAAGCACCCAGGCTTCTGCAACGGGGTCAAGGTCTGTTTTCATATTGTATTCGGTTTTCAAACGCGTGCCGCCCCAAAGGTAATCTTTAAGTGCAGGTGCTAATTTTATTGGATACATAATCCCACTCCTAACTTTTCTCTAACATTATATACCTAAAGTGTAAATTTTTCAATATTTATTGGTTGAATAAATTAAAAGTATGTGTTAAAATATTTTAAAGAAATTATGGGGAGATAACTTGTCAGATGAGCAAATCTAATATAAATAGCAATATAGAAAAAATCGTTGCAGGAAAACAGCAAGAATTGCAGTTAAGCGTTCATAACAACTGGTGGTATGGCGATACAAAAACTGCCTTTGCGATAAAGGTAATGCGCGAAATTGGTTTTTATATAACAGTTTTGGTAAACCTTGTAATCGTCAGTGGTTATAGTTATAGATATACGAGATTACCCATAGCCAACCACGCTGCAGGGGATAGGGCGGCTTTCGTAAATGCCATTACGGCTTTCACTATCGGCACGTTGCTTTTAATTGCGGGCTATGTTTTGCAAAAGTTAAGCAAAGAAAGGACCTTTGGCAGACCATACGGCAGGGTGTTGGCATCCTCTATTTTAACCATAGTTGGCAGTTTGCAACTAATGGTAACTGCAACAAGCGTTCTTGTTACAAACCATATGAAAAATATGTACGCCACCGCAGTAGTAGAAGCGGTTTCTGATACCGTGTATTTCAAACTTTTCGGATTCCACATAATACCGCTTTTAATGCTACTAGTTTCGGCTATACTGTTTTTTATCGGCACAAGGTGTGATAAAAAAGAGAAAACCTATCTCTACAAAAAACTTACCGATAATCTTTACAAAGATTTCACAAAAGAAAACCCCAACTACTCGCAAACCGATTGGGAAGATTACCTCGACAATTACAAACCCGAATAACAAAAAAGCTTTCGCAGGGTCTAACCCCTTACGAAAGCTTTTAATTTTAGTTAATTATCTTACGATAACTGCCTCGATGCCGAGGATGTCGGCAATCTTTTTAATTGTGTCGGCGTGGTGGCCAATACCTAATGCGTAGTGGTGGGTAGGACCTTCCATAACCCAACGCTTAATAAAGTTTCTGGTATCGGGCTCGAAAACGCCACGGGTATTGGTGTTGCCGGTTGGAGGAATTGCACCCTCTTGAGAAGTAC
>JAZNBX010000031.1:0-86588 GCA_045587265.1 Acutalibacteraceae bacterium
TGTTTTTACAAAAAAACATAGTTTTTATTACAATTAAAGTAATATAAAAAAAGAAAACAAAGTCCATGTAAAAAGTCTTCCGAAAGGAAGACTTTTGCTATAAACTATATATAAGTCACTAATAGTTTCTACTGATGTTGGTAAGGTATAAAAGTAATTATGCCTTCTTCTAAATTTTGCGGTGTGCCATCCAAACCGATTACATCGTTTGATGCTACTTGGAACGTAGATGCTGTATATGTTTGACCATTAGAGTTTATATATGCTGCCGGTCTACTGTTTTTCGTTACATTCAATGTTGCAGTTTCTGAATTGGTAGCCTTAATTTTTACAATCACTTCACCAGCCTTCGGACAGGTGTATGGCAATTGTGTATAGAGTATATCTATTGTATTTTCATAATCTAACACATTGCGATTGCTGAAATTTTCATCGGTTATCACTAACAGTTTATGCCAATATTCGCTATTTTCTTCATTAGGTTCTATGCCTATAACAGTTTTCTTTGCTAACCAAGATGTACCATTATAATATATTAAATCTAACATTTCGTATGTTACATTAGAGTCATAATTGCCTTTCGGCATAATTAAAATTCTACCTGCTGAAGTCATATTATTTTACCTCCCTAAATTTTCTTTGTACGTTTGAGGTAAATCCATCCTGCGCCGCTTTTGAGTTTACCCCATCCGTCTTTTTCATCTACTATTGTGAATACTTCATTCTTTTTTACTTTAGTACACACTTTTGATTTTTTATCTGCCTCTACACGAACATTTGTGTTTGATGTGATTTTCACCAAATAAGGCTCAATAGTGCCATCAATGTTCTTGCCATTGAGGATGTTCTTAATCATCTGCTTAAATGCTTTCCACTCTTTTGGCTCGTTTACCATTTGAGCAGGGCAGATTTTATGTGTGATGTCATAATGTCTTAAAACACACTTGTCCACATCCTTTGCCTTGATGCCTAACTCTTTACACAAATACGCATTTAAGTAAGCAGAGTTTTCAAGAGTCTTATCTGATATTCTATAATTCCCTGCAGTACAACAGTTTTCAATACCAATAGAATTACTATTTCTGCAGGTGTTATGATAGTATTTCCCATTTGTTCCACAATGCCAAGCAATATCTCTTAACTCAACACTTTGATATATGTCTGTATCATCTACAAAAAAATGTGCTGACGCCTCTCTATTAGGTGATGTGAAATAATTGGCGTTTGCTTTTGCAGTATCTTTTTTATTGCCTGTGTAATGGTTAACTATAAAAGTAATTTTTCTCCTTGTTTTGTTGTTGTAATTATCGGGATTGCATTTAAGGGTAGTAATTACTTTAATATCATTGATTATAGCCGAAATAAAGCCTTTCTTTATGGTTTTACTCATAATTTATTCCTCCTTTAATTCAGGCAGCCTCTTGACATTAAAGAGAATTGTCACAATGCCCGACAACGCACAAGCACTTAACAAACCAATCCAATTAACATCCATAATTCCGAATGCATCTGTACCAATTACTGCAAGGGCGGTTTCTGCCATTGTTTTAAGAGTTTTTACACCTGTTGCCTTTGCCCAATTTTTAAAGTCTTGCATTATTTATCCTCCTTTTCTGTGTCTACCGTTGGAGTATCACCCCAAAACTGTAACACCGCAGACGAAACGTCTTCAGGCTCGTTTGTTGCCATATATTCACGATTTTCTTTTGAATTTACATAAGCGCGACGGTGAATATCACCTACTTGGTATTTCACACCATCTTCTTCAATAATTTTTTTGGTAATAATGCTAACACTATCTTTTGTAAGCATATCTATTGTTTTCTCAATAATCATAATATAATCTCCTTATTTAATCTATTACATATGTTGCTTGTAATGTTATAAATTTATTCTGCCCAGGGTCGAGAACTTCAGAATTCCACTCTAAAACATCAAGCCCCTGTGACAAAACCAAGTGTGTTGCGCTATCTATTGAGTCACCACATATCGTTCCCACACCAAATCGTTCTCCTATATATTCGTCACCTGTAACAAATGGCAAACCAGAAATAGCGGGAGTGATCTTTAAGTAATATCCCAAATGTGGCAGTTCGCCTGTATAGAAACGTAAATGAAGATAAATAAAATTATTAATTCTATAATATCTACCTGTGACGCCTAATTCCTCCCAGCCATCTCCTTCAACAAACACAAGAGGAGTCCATGTACCTGACTCTACCTTGCTATCTACATAATTAGTCAAGTCATTATGTAAGTCATTAAATAAAGCCTCAAAAGTTTCATCGGGAGTATATGCCTCTCCATGAGCCTCCAACTCGCCATTGTTTTTATTAACATTAAATGTGTATGATGGACTTATGTACTCAACCTCACCTGTATCAAAATTAACCGAGAATGAGGTATATACGCCATGCTTTGTTACCTCTTCCAATAGTTCTGTGGCTTCAGCACTTATTCTGCTTGCCTCTGCCGATGCACTCTTGGAAACATTAGAATAATACATTGAGTTATCGGTATCCTCATCTTTTCTAATGCCTGTACCACCTTTTGCATAAGATTGAGATAAAAGCACGTCACCATGCAAGGATAACTCTTTAAGCACGTCACTTTCGTATATTGTGCCATCCGCATACTTTGCTCTGAAAGTAAAGTCTTTGCTTATTTCAATTCCAATAAGCCTTGAGTCATACACACCTTTTGCCTTTGCCACCGCATCCTCAAGAGCAGTGAATGTAGGTGTTTGAGTAGCACTTTCATCATCTGTATTGCTTTGTGTTACCTCTACTGCAAACCTCGGTGCTGCAAGAACACCCTTCGCACCATCGAGTCCTGTTTCAATAAGTTTGAGTTGCATTTCTGTGATGCCTTCCTCAACAATTGGAAGAACATCGTAAATAATTGTATTGTCCTTGATTAAACACTTATTGATACTCGGCTCTGTTGCATTTGGTGTGGTTACATACATCATCGCGGTTATTTGCTCTAACGGAAGGTCTATCGTATCACCACTTGCCATGAGGCTTATTTCAATCTTTCTTGCCATATTGTCGGCAGTTTCAAAGCCTTGCAATGTAAACTGAATACCATTTTTATGTACATCAAGCGTTTTTCTGTACACGATTCTTTCCATAGTCTTGCCTCCTTATAAACTAATTATAAAAGATAATGGTGGGGCATTTCTACCCCACCAAAACCCTTTAATAACCAAATAATTCGTCAAATAATTCCTCAAGTTCTTCTGCAGTTAGGACATCAAGTTTATTAAGTGCCGCCATTAAATCTCGGTATGCATTGAAGAATGCAAGACCGGATACATTTGAAAATGCTCTTAAAGAATGTTCAACAACCTTAACACCTTTGCCTTCTCCCTCGCCTGTAAAGATTTTTGCCCAAGCCTCGCCAGCATACACAAAACTTTCCATCCATTGTGTATCTGTTCGAGATGGACTATAACCTTGTAATAACGAAGGTATTTCTTTCAAATATGGTATCTTTCCAATTATGCTCATATCCGATGCGAAGTTGGTAAGATAATGCTTTGTGAATTCAACCAAATCATCCTCTTCTTCATCTTCATTCCGGAACGCATCAAAACAAGACTCTATAAGTGCCGCCACCATATTGGTAATAATATAAGCCATAAACACTCTTGAATTCCTCTTGAAATTCCGTTTTAATGCGCCTTTACCATTTTTCCTTTTGTCAAGGCTTGTAGTTATAACACAGTCCATTAGCATATTGTAGGCAAGTGTCGGTTCAGACATAAATGCAGTAAGCATTTTATCTCTTCCATCAGTGCTCCTCATTATTTGGCTTCGTGTCATTGTAGAATCAACGACCTGCGTAGCATAAATAACCTCGCGCAACCTTTTTCCAATTGTTGTATAGAACTCCACACTACCTACCTTTAGGTCTTTTCGTGTTTTCCTTGTCTCAAGTTCGCAAGCATTCCAAAGGTATCCAAAGGTTATTTTATCCGCTACCTCTGCACCTTTCATAGAAAACTCAATTGCCTTATCTCTCCAACTGTCATCGTGCTTAATCTTTTCAGTTAAGCCTTTTGTAATATTGACATCATAGTAACCCATTGATTTCCAAAGTGCCATACCACAATATTTTTCTGCTTTTACTACTTTAGGTATATGGAGAAATGCTTGTGTTAGGTATCTGTTGTCAATAACCGCACTCGCTTTTAAATATGCAGTAGGTTGCAAAAGCACCACTCTCAAGTTGGCAGCAACAGAAGCAATTTTTGCATTTCTAAAGAAGTTTGTGCCAAAGTTATCGCGGGCAACATTTGATGCACCGTTAAGGTCCTTCATAAAGGTATTGAAATATCTTACGCTATCCTTACCTAATGCTTTCTGCAACGATGCATAGGTGCTATATTCCTTTCCTATACCCGTTTGTCCTTTGTAACTGTACCACCTATATGCGTCTAATATTGGAAGTGCCAAAGCATTATACTTTGCCATATCAGATGTGTGTTGTGCGAATATATCAAAGATATTACCTATCTCAATACTTTGTTTTGCAAACTCATTTCTTGAATTTGTAAAAGACATATTGAGCAGTCTAAACATACTAACATCGTTCACATCTTTTGGCTCTTCTTTTGTTATAGTTGCAGGAGAAACCTTAATAGGAAAGTAATCTTTCGTTGTAAACATCTCTGTAGCAAACCTTTGCATACTTACCTCATTACCCCAATCGGCACATACGGTATTCATAAACTCTTGCAATTTGTTTGCTACCTCTAATTGTCTTTTATCAAGAGTTCCAGTTACCGTTTCTATATCGGTAATACTTAATAAGATGTTATCTTCTTCGGATTTTACTTTGCCTTTGTTATCAAACTCCGCAATAGTCATACCGCTTGAAAGCAAGTGCCTTTGGGCATCCTTTTGCTTTGCCACACAATGTAAAGCCATTATCTGTGCTATGGTCATATCAAATGTACGTTTGCTACCATCAGGTTGATTTATAGTGAATGATTTTGTTTTCTTACCCCATTCCACAACCTCTTTGCTTGTGTAGACTTTGTTGGTGAAGTCAGTAATCTGCTTTGCATTATACGCAAGTTTATCCCAACCGTCCTGCAAAGCTTCGAACACCTTTTCACCTGCTTCGCCTAATCGTTTAAAAGCATAATAAGGAATAGTGTTATTCCATTTGAGCATATAATCAAGATTGCCACGTACTCCACTATGCATTGTTGCCTTACCAAGCTTCTCAAGATATTCTATACCATTTTCCGATAGATTCGCGATGCCTTGTTTGTGTTGTACGGTGTGGAATGTGTTAATCTTTGTAACCGCGTGTTTGATTGTTTTAACTAACTTATCAAGTGTTTCTAATTCTCCAAGAGTCATTTTGTTTAAAACAAATTCATTATCACCGACGGAACGAGTAATATCATCAACAGTTTCTGCCAGTTCTAAAATTTCTTCATCCATATCGTGACCATACAACTCTATAAGGCCTTCCTTCGCCGCACTCGCATCTTTCATCATATCTTTAACTTTGCTTAATGCTTTTTGTAGAGATATATCCTTTTGAGTAGGTGTACCTTTATTACTGCTACCTTTCATACCAAGTAATTGTTTTGATGAAAAATCAATCGCATTTAGAAGAGTAACAACAGGGCCTTTCATAGCTTGGTGTATATGCTCATCCTTGGAATTCTTGGCCAACCATCTATTCAAGGTTAAAGCATTGGTAGTTATGGCTTGGATTTTGGTCTTTCTTGCAGCATTTTCCTTGTAAGCATCCATTCGTTCCTTACCAAGTTTCCTTACCTCAGCAATTTCCTTGTCCTTGCGTTCACGAATTCCTTTTACAAGTGCTTTAGTTTTTTCTCTGTTTGACTTGTGTTGCTGCTGCAACCTTTCATTGTAGGCATCACGAAGCTCCTTCATAATCTTACGATGCTCGTAATTCAAACGTTTTATTTGTTTATCATACTTATCGGCTGTTGTGCGTATAGGTGATACATTCCAATATTGGTTGTAGACTTCTTGCGCTAACCACCTTGTCTCATCTTCCTCATCATATTCAGCAATGGTTTCTTGTGCATCCCTCAAATCCTCGTAGATTTCATATAGCTTTACTACTTGGTCTCCCTCTGTGGTATTCTTGTCAAAGTAGTCAGGATATGTGTATGCCCATTCTTGCCATTGCGTATCAAGAGGAATACCGTCGTTTGAAATCTTGATTTTCCCCCAAAATGCTTTTTGAAAACTCTTATCTGTTGCATATTTAATTTCGCCTTTTTGTATATCGGACAACGATATTCTTTTGCTTCTTATATCGGCTAATATACCTTTAGCATAATAGTTTTTCTCCACAATAGGTCTTGCTTCTCTTTGTAGCTCCTTGGCAATGTCATAGCATTTTGCGTATAGGTCTTCCCAATTAAGATTTTCCGAATGTGCGATATAAGAATATACCTCATCAAGCATCTTAATTAATTCAGTTTTAGAAAAATCACTATTAGCCAAATTACGAAGATGTCCGGCAACAGCAGATAATTGATTTTTATTAAAGAAATTACCGTTGGTTACTTGCCTTTCAAGTTTTAACCTTTCCTTTAACCATTCAACATCTACCTTGAATTTCTCATTTTCTTTGAGAAGTCGGTCTCTTTCCCCCATTAAGTCATAAATAGATACAGTCTCTCGGTCTGCATACTTAATAGATTTTATCGAACCATCTTCGGTGACTTTAAACGCCTCACCATTATCATTATAAACTATAGACCCAATAATTAGTTCTTCGTCTTCTCCGAAATCTCCAGTGCTTTCCCAAGTATCTCCGACGATGTTGCCTCTCGATGTTGCCGCATCCACATTATTAACTTGTCTTGTTGTTTTTCCGTTTTCATCAAAAACATTATTCCTATCATTTCGTCTTGCTTGACTCCCATAATCTTTAAGCCACGAATCAAATGTTGCTGTAGAGGCGTCAACACTACCATAATAATCACTCCATACTTTAATTTCTGCATTTGCTTTTTTCGTTAACCGACTTCTTTTTGCTATACTTCCATTCATATAGCCTGTTGCCTCGTAAAAATATATGTGCTTATCCGTAATAATTCCTATATTTCTACGTTCTCCGTGTTTCATTCCGCTTGTTTTGTTTGCAAGACTGCGGAGAAAATCGTGCCTTTCGCTATACGGCACATTATTTATAAATTCAGTTGAGAGTTCGTAAGATTCCCAGTATTTGTCATTATCTTGATTGACTCGGTCTGAATGCTTTAGTAGTTCATCATCTTTTTGAACACTTGGCTTATCTCCCAATGATAGTCGGTCTCTGGTAATTTCTTCTTGGCTATCTGCGTGAATTTCACTACCGCTTTTGCCTTGTTTGATGTTGTTAAGGGTAATATCATACCGAGAGTTGCCTCTATTGTACGCTGTGAGTAATTCATTTGTGCCATAAGACCTATTAAGTCTATCAATGAATGAGAAAATTCTTTGCGTGTCATAATCAATATCTCCTTTATTTAATGCATCTTGTAATAAAGACAAAGTATAATTATCTCCGTCTTGTGAGACTAATTTATATGCATCAATAACAACGTAATCGTGTTTATCTTTTGCAGTGTACTTTCGTTCAGCTATAACAAGTTTGTTTTTCACCACAATAGGTGCTATTGTGCCTATTTTTGTGTCCGCAATATATCCTTGTTTTACTAATTCACTATAAAATACGTGCCATTCGCTATTGCTTAATGCATTATAAAACTCGTTTATAAAATCTCCTTGTTTGTTTGCCCTACTTATATTATCCGCATTATACCCATATTTGTCATTATCTTGATTGACTCGGTCTGAATACTTTAGTAGTTCATCATCTTTTTGAACACTTGACTTATCTCGTAATGGAAGTCCTGCTCTGTCAATCCCATCTTGGCTATCTCCGTGAATTCCTTCATTGCCTTTTCCATTGATTCCTTGGGTATCACCAAGAACATATTGCTTGCTATTTGCATCATATCTTGTGAGTATCCCTGTTGACTGATTTCTTTTAAGAATTCGAGATAGATTTTGATACACTGTTTGTCTGTCATAAATTAGCACTCCTTCATCAAATGATTCCTTTATTGAATCAAGCAAATCTCCATCGTAGGTTTCTTGTAGCTCAAATGCATCTATAACAACATAATCGTGAGCATTTTTGCCATTATACAATCTTTCTGCAACAACAAGTTTATCATTGACTACAATAGGTGCAAATGTACCTACTATTGCAGTTGCAAGATAATACTCATCTGCTATTTTGTCATAGAATATCTTCCACTCTTTTTTATTGAGAGCATTGTAATATTCGTTGACAAGTTCACCTTGTTTGTTTGCCCGACTTATATTATCCGCATTATACCCATATTTGTCATTATCTTGATTGACTCGGTCTGAATGCTTTAGTAGTTCATCATCTTTTTGAACACTTGGCTTATCTCGTAATGGAAGTCCTGCTCTGTCAATCCCTTCTTGGCTATATCCGTGAATTCTTTGAGTATCATCGGCTTTTTCTCTTGTGGTATGGGTAACATCATATCGTAAGTCATTTCGATTAAATCTTGACAATATTTCTGTTCCACCATAACTCGCAATAAATTTAATGAATTTTTGATAAATTGTTCTTGAGTCATATTCAATCGTTCCTTCAGCTATAATTTCTTCTAATTCTCGCAACAGATAATTAGTAGTGTTTTCATAATTTTCAAGTTTGAAAGCATCTATAACAATATAATCGTGCTTATCTTGTGAAGTGTACTTTAGTTCAGCTATAACAAGTTTGTTTTTCACCACAATAGGTGCTATTGTGCTTATTTTAGTTATTGCAAGATAGCCTTTCCTTTTAATTTCTTTATAAAACATACTCCATTCCGCTTTGCCTAGCGCTGAATGAAATTCGTTAATAAAGTCCCCTTCCTTGTTTGCCCGACTTATATTATCCGCATTATACCCATATTTGTCAATATTCGTATTTTCTCTATCCAAATACATAACTTGTCCTTGATAAAGCACAGAGGTCTTCATAGAGTTGGTGATATCCATAGACCAAACTTCTTCACCATTATTGAGTGTTGTAGTTCCTACCTTTGCATCCCATTTCTTACCGTACTTTTTAAGGAATTTAGGAATGTCTTGGTCATACTCAATTCGGTATCCTTCGGAATATTCATCACTCCATCTTTGGCTTTGGATATTTGCTGTAGTCCAACCTATGCTATCATAGTCTTGCTCTGCAGCCATACGAATTAATCTTTTTAGAATATATTCGTGGTAGCTATCTTTAAACGGTATTTCAGGAACGGCATCTTCATTTTCCTCAATTTCTCTTATTTGCAAGGAAAGCCTATGCTCAATTTCCATCAATTTCATAAAACCATCAATATCGCCTGCTCTATATTTTTCTCTAGCTATCTTAATAAGAGTTTCTTGCATCTCATTCAATTCTGCAACCTTTTTACTCTCTTCTCGTGAAAGCTTATTTACATAACCTATTTCACGTCCCTCGTTATGTAAATCGGATTGAATTTCCTCAATAAAGAGCATTTTCTTGCCATTAATATCAAAGTCCTGTATTCGCGTGTGAGCAAGAATGCCGTTGGCATTTTCTCCCCAATGTTCACGCATTGCCTCGTTGCTATAATCTATGTTTGGTAATTTAAAAATGAGTTCTCGGTAGTTTGTGCCACCACTAATTTTATAATTACTCCATCGTGTTGAGTTGAAGTCTTCTTTTGCGTTATGTTCTATTTCGTCGACAGATAGAGCAGTCTTACCGTGTTTGTTGATATATCCTTTCTTACCGTTTTCAACATTTTCAGAATATACCCATTCGTCAAGGGTTTCTCTTGTTTCTTTGTTGCGTACAGTAAAGGTGTGTCCGTTTTCACTTACTACCTCTATTGCAACACCTTCGTATAAGTTTTCCTCAATTTGTAACATACTGCCTGCAACAAATTCTTTTAATTCAGATTTGCTTACAGACTTCTTGCCTTCAAGGAATTCCTCTATACCACTCCATTTGATTTCTTCGTTCTTTACACCCTTGCCTTTAAGATAGGGTATAACACTATCTGCACCAAGCTTATCTTGTTTAATTTCATTTATGGTCTTACCCATATAAGAATAAAATGTGGGTGCGTAGAAGTGCCTATCTGAATAAATTATATTCTTATTGGCTGTGGAGGAGTTATTAGAATTGTTGAAATGGCTGGATAGGGCAACGTCAGAAGAATCGCGGTCAGACATTTTTATCCCAGCATTTTCACCTTGTACTTCTCTTCTGCTATCTGACGGATTT
Source organism: Acutalibacteraceae bacterium (assembly GCA_045587265.1). Taxonomy (GTDB): domain Bacteria; phylum Bacillota; class Clostridia; order Oscillospirales; family Acutalibacteraceae; genus UMGS1532. The sequence goes on from JAZNBX010000031.1 coordinate 10,327, forward strand.
TCTTTTCCTTTGCTCCGTTTGCTATCATTGACATAAGGTCCTCTACCATTTTGTCTCCTTGCTCTCTTTCGAGCTTCGATATATGAAGGGTAATCGACAGCCTTGTGTACACTGAAAAATTCTGTTTTTGCATAAGCACCAATAATTTCAAACGCGTCGAAGTAGAGCTTTGTTGATTCATATTTTATAACCTCCGTTATAATATTTTCTGCTTGTTCTTTATATAAAGCAGTAATTTTAACAATTTGTCTAATAATAGGATGTTTATTAGTCCCTTTGATGTAAACAATACTATCAATACTACCGTACTTAGCACCAACGGGAATTAGGTACTCTCCTAATTTATTCTTGTAGTTAGTATTTTTACTTAACTTTATATTTGCAAATTGACTATAAAGCTTTTTTAGTTCTTTACCTGTTAGAACATTATTTACCGTAACCCATCCAAAATTATTATATTGCGTTTCTGTATAATTTGCAATATTTGTATTTTCTCTTGACATTTCAAGCACACTATTCTCTGTGGTCTTATTGCCCACTTCCCTTGCAAGTTCCTCGCCTGTGATACCTTCCTTTTTTAAGGCTTGGTTAGCTTCGATAGAATCTACAAGCATTGAATCCCAGAGTTTTATTTGACCTTCAATGCGTTCCGGAATAGCTCTAATATCCTGTGCTTCTTGCGCTACGGATAGATTTTTGCTTATGTAGTTTTCAAACCATTCTTTCAGTTTTTGTAGTATTTCTTTAACTTTATCAACAAAAGTTCTCTTTTCGGTATCAGTCAAAGTATCTACAAACTCTCGCATTGTTTCACTCATGCCCAACATATCCTCACTTGCACGGGCAATAACCTCATCCCTAACATCTTCATCCGAATATGTTTCTCCGGGATGAGCTGCTTCCATCTTTCTTCTTCGCCTTTCAAGTAGTTGTATCTCTGATAAACCTGTACTCGTTTTAAGGCTTTCGATAACATAAGTAGAATACTTACGATACAATTCGGGAGACTTTTCTTTCATCCAATGCGTAAGTTCGTGTGAAAAGGTTGGGAATATGAGGTTTTTAAGGTTTTTCAACAAGTCATTTTTATCCATACCTGCATAAATATCAATAAGAATTTTACTACCTTTGATTGCAAACGCACCATTTATACCTCTTTCTTTACCATCGGTGATAAGTTCAACATCCATTCCTTTGTCTATAACAAAAGAACCAATAACAGTAATAGCATTTCGTTGGTCCTTGGTAATAGAAGACCAATTCACCTTGCCCTCTGTGTTAGCATTATCATAATCAATTACAGAGTCATCAAATTTACCATAAATACGTGGAGATTCTTTATGTTTTTCTTTAAGTGAGGCAATAGCATTTTTTTGTGTGTCAATCTTGTTGTATATCTTATGCCCAATAATTGCACTCGCTTGTGTTGCTGATAATACACCCTTATGTTCAAAAATGTACTCATCGGTAAATTTGCCCTTTGCATATTGGCTTACAAGGTCATAAGATTTTGCATAGGCTTCAACATCCGCCTTGCCATCATACAACGAGAGGAAAAGTCCTTTATCACTTTCTTCCATATTTTCGGTGTAACCGACTAATTCCTCATTGTTGATTTCATTATAGACACGATTGCCGATTTCACTATTTTGCAAGAGTTCATTTTCTGCAGTTGTTAGTTTCTCACCAACAGATTTCTTTACAATAATATCTGTTAATTTATTGTCTTCACTTGTTGCACCAAGTTCAGCCAACATTGCTTCTACATCTGCTTTTACTTCAGACTTATAGGCAACTTGATTAGCATCAACGAGTTTAGTTATTTCGTAGGCAGTAAGATTTTTGCCACTATCGTTTTTCTTTTTGTACTCTTCGGCTAACTTGTGGCTTTCGGTGTTCGCATCACTTTCGAGTCCTTCGGCAATAGTGTCGGCAGCATCCGAGCCATATACTTTCTTAATGTTTCTCTTGCCAAGTCTACCAATCGATTTGTTTTGTGAATAAACATTGAGGTCGTTAAGCATATTCTTGGCATCTGCCTTTTGTTCTGCTGTGCTATCAGGTGACTTAAGAGTTTCTTGTGCCATTGTGTATGCTTCACTAAATAATCCACCAAGTTGTGCATCAGTTATGGTTTCGGCAGTAACTCCCGAATTGGCAAGTTCTGTGTATATTTGATACACATCTGACTCTTGAGGACTTAAAGACACCGTATTGAGCATATCCCCGGTATAATTATTTTCTTTGATAGTCCGTCCAATTTTCTTTTCTTGTGCATTTGCTCTTGCAATTTTAGGAGCAGATTGTAGAAGACCTGCGACCGCTTCATTAAGCGAGTCGTATGCAACCTCTTCCACAGTATCAAGAAATGTTCTTGTAACTGCTTCACTCTCACTCATACCATCTAAACGGTATTGCCTAATTTTTGTGTTATACACACTTTTATCACCCAATACCCAAGCATCTGCAATTTTATCTACTACACTTGAAAAACCACCCTCAAGTCCTTCAGCACCTGCATTTTTTAATGCCTTATTAAAAAATCCTTTCAGAGTTTTGGCAGAGCCTAAATTGAGCAACTTTTCAGCACCTATATATTCTGATGCCGCTTCTGCTGCACCCACTATCGTACCATAAACTATAGCCTCGTCCATTGTAGCACCACGAGACACTGCATCGTCAATGACAGATGCAGCTCCTTGTCCCAAATAAGATATTGCAGTACCAACAGAACCCAAAGTATGAGTAGAAACATAGCTCTCGGCGGCACTCACTACCGTGCCATAAATATCACCCACACCTTTGCCCCCAACAATTGGGATAAATTCCGGTAAAGTGCCACTCCACTCATTCCAATTTTCCGTAATCGCACCTTTAACTGCACCTGAATATTCAAAAGGAGTAACTACATCTTCCTCCGCTATGGTGTTTCTTCCTGCAGCAGCATCGGTTAGGTCATCTAAATAATCGGCTAAACCAAAAGGAGAGGTAATAATTGCCCCTGCGGTGTGACCTGCGCCCGACCAAAAGCCTGATGTTGCCGAATCCTCAATATCTGCCTTTGTTTTATTTTTATTTGCAATGGCTTTTTCGTTATTGAGTTTAGCCGCATAATTGGCTGCACTTTCATAGCCTCCTTCATAGAAATATGCGCCCCAAATGTTTTTCTCTTCTTTTGTCCAATCGTCTTGTGGCTCTTGGTAGCTGGTGTCTTTGCGCTTGTCATAGATGACATTATTAATTACTGTGCCAAATGGACTATCACTTGATGTTGTAAAACCTCTTATAATGCCCTCTTCTAATGCGGATGTTTTGCCCGCCTCCGATTTTCTTTGGTCATCATATTCAAGCCACTTTTCCCAACCTAATTTACCTTCTTCGGATTTCGCCATCTCACTGTGTTTATTATCAAGAGCAATTTCGTCTTGTACTTTTTGCGCCTCGTCTTTATAAAACTTTTTATCGGAAACGGCATTTCGCAATTCGCCAATATTTTTATACCCATTTGAGAATAAATAGTCTTGCAATTTTTTTTCGTATTGCTTGTTTTTATTTGTTACCTCTTGAGCATTTGCACGTGTGGTTGCGCCATAATGGATATTGGAATTGATGTCCTCAGCTTTTTTTAGTATCCCTTCAAGGTCATCAATCTCCGATTGCACTACTTTTAAGTCAACGACCGCCATTTGCTCTCTGCGCTTCTTATCTTTCTCGTATGCTTTGTAGTCATCCTCAGTTTCAAAATTAGAATAAAAATCCTTTTTCTCCCAAAACAATGGCGTGTTATTCTCATATGCTTTCTCTACTATATCAGCCACAGCCATAAACGAATCATACTGTTTGGAATCTATATTCTTTTTTTGTGAGTTATAATAGGCTTTAATCGTTCTTGCTCTATCTCTTAAATCACTTCCCAAACTTGAGTATTTGTTAAACATATCATTAGCATTACTATATGTTAATCCCTCGTAATCGGATTGTACATTCTTAAAATACTGCTCATAGTTTCTATTAAAAGCGTCAATATAATCTTTGTCAACACTAAAATCATAGGTCGATATATCTATATCCTTTAGGCTTATGTTAGAATTTTTTCGCTTTTGTTTTTTTGAGCCATATGCATCGCTATTAGGATTTACCCAACCCGCTTTGATTGATTTTAAAGAAGCCATAAATCATTCCTCCGTTATATAGCATCGTCATCTGTAAGACCATACGCACCCTTTAAATATGCCGCCTCGTTTTTAGTTACCTTGCCATCTTTAAACCATCTATCCAACACAGCGTATACATATTGGTTATAGTTGTCAAATCTCTGTTCTTTTTCACCTATTTTAATGGTATATCCTCTTCGTCTGAGTTCCTCCGGACTTAATATAGATGTGTTAAATCGTTGTGTGCCTTCGCTTGTTTTGGCTTCCTCCATCTCCTCGTACGTATATTCTCCTTCAGCGTTTGCTCTTACAATATTGCCATTACTATCATAAGTATAATTTGTATTCATAGCCGTCTTTTCCGAAGCACTTAACACGCCATCCATGTCGGTATCGCCTGTGGTAATCATATATTCTTTGTTTTTCAGACCTTGTGTTGCATCAAATTGGCGAACATTTTCGTCAAACTGTGTCTGATTCCAATATTCATTGCTATATGCACCATAAAGGGTAGATGCATCATTCACAAGAGTATTGTGTTCGTTTAATTGTAGATTACCTTTCGAAATAGCCGTGTTGACATCGAATGTGTATTTTCCCCAAGCATTATCATGTATTGTATTTGCAAAGTCCATTGAAGCGTTATAACCATCTATATACCTTGACCACTCGGTATTATCCAAATCCATATACATCCCCAATTCTCTAAACAAGGTATCGGTTTCCATTTGATACGCTTCCATTGCCATTTGATAGTATTTTGGAAGGTTGTTATATGCATCCTCTATAAACGCATTGTAAGCCTGATTTCCTGCGCTTGTAGCGTATGTACTACCATAGCCCCCTGTTAGAGCAGAGGCTTGTCCTATGGTATCTTGCATAGCAGTTTTACCACTATTCATAGCCGAGGCAAGTGCTTGTTGGAATAGTTGGTCACTGTCTACATCATATTCAAAGGGGTCTCTGTTTTCAATTTCGTACGCCTTTGAGCCAACCTTGTCGCTATATGATGTTCTTCCCGATTCTATATTATCTAAAAAAGCCTTTGCCTTTGCGTATGACGAGGTGGCTTCTTTCGGCTCTACCCATTCCTTGTTTATGCCATCCCACACATCTTGTGAAATAATACTATCTTTACTTGTAAGTTCTTCTAATCTACCTAACGCACTTGACGTTTTTTTTCCAAGGTCTTTACTTGTAGGAGTAGTTGTCTTATTCTTTGTGATATTTTTACTACCGTTTTTTGATGTGTTTTTAGAATTGTTTTTTGGAATATTCTTATTTGTTTTAGCGGCACTTGGTATGGTTATTTTCTGCCCTGCATATATTACATTTGGGTTTGAGATGCCACTTGCTTTGGCTATTGCATCTACTGTAGTTCCATTCTTTTTAGCAATTGCCGAAAGGGTGTCTCCTCTTTTTACGGTATATGATGCCATATTCACATCTCCTTACTTAATATCATATTCCAAATTTCCTGTTTCAAAGTTCACAGAAAATTCAATGTTTTTTATTTCGGTTTTTATTGCCGAGTCGAAAGCAGAAGAGTTAATAACATCCGATACAGTCAAAGTATTGTTTGCTATTTGAGATAGTTGGTCATCTAGTTCCTCGCTACTCTTTTCAACGTCTGCACCAAGTGAATTTAACCTTTCAACCAAGTCTTGCGAAAGATTTTCTTCGGTGATGTTAGACAGTGCAAACTCCAAGGTTTCCTTTAACTGTATCAAATAGTTATTTATTTCTGATATCTGCTCTTCGGGTGTTTTGCCAATGGTGTTTGGGAAAGGTAACATATCATACATTAGTTATCACTACCTTCTTCCATTGTCTTTGTGATGGAATATATCTTGCAGCCACCTTTACCAACAAGTTTGTATTTAAAGTGGTCGCATCGTCTTGGGATTATCGGTATCGAATATGCCCTTGTGCCTTTTCCACACATATTAAATTTATGCTCCCATTCGCCACTTGAATTGTATTGTATATAAAAGTCTACATTCGTGCCAAAATCTAATGATATACGCAAGTTTATTCTTGACACATACTTGTTGTCCGGCGAAGAGTAACCTATTGTGCCCGACTCTACAAACCAATCAAGTTTACCCTCTGTGGCTTTCTCGGGAACGTCATACAAAAGTGTACCTCTTACCGATTTCAAATTGCTATCTTTAACATCGATGAAATATAGGTCATCCTTATGCTTGCAAAAACAAAGCACCCTTGTGTTATCTTCCTTGCACCATATACCATTTTTAGAGTCATAGGCAAACATGTTATATGTACCTTGGGCATCTCGCATTGATATATAGTATTTATCTCCTATTGCACCTGCGACTGCATCGTAATACCTTTCCTCGCCTAACTCGTCTGAAATGCTATAAGGAAGGCTTCCGTTGTACCCACAAACGCATGTAGAGGATTTGTAGTATAAAACCTCGTTTAAGATTGAAAGACTCCTCTCCGAGCCTTTTTGAACACCTCTGCACTTTGTCTCTTTTACTTGGTGTCCACCTGTAGTGCCTATTGCCACTTTAATTAGGCTATCTTCCTTAAAGAACATAGGATAACCAAGGTATGTTACTGCTCCTGTGAATTTACCATCAGAGCCTATGGTTGCTGCCCAAGAGTCTGTGGAGATTCCTCTGAAACAATTCCAATTCTTAACGTCACCCAACTTGCAACAATAGATTTCGTGACCATCTTTAGAGCATCCCCAAAGCCTATTATTGCATTCTGTGATAAATTCCATGTCGGGAGTTTTTCTCTCTACTTTGAATAATGGGTCAATTGCTCGATAATATCCTGTCACGCCACCACTTTGGATTGTATTTGGCTCGTATTTGTATATGCCGGGTATTGTTATGCTATCATCTGTCCTATCTACAATCCATGTGTTTGTGGACCTGCTACCGTCTTCCTCTTCATTAACGAATATATAATCTAATAATTTGTAGCCATCTCCACCTAGCGCAGATGTGATTTTAACTCCATCTTCTTTTTCAAAACCTATGCCTATGCCTGTTTTGGTAATTTGTACATAGGTTGATGTAACAGTTAACCATGCTTTTGTGGTAGCAGAATATACCTTAAGCGAAGGCTTTCCATTTTTGGTGGACATCATATATTCTCCATCTTTTGGGGCGTTTTTCTGCAAGTAACTCCCGGTTTCTTCACAATCAGGACAAACGTCCGGAGGATTTGTTCCTTTGTAGGTATGCCCACATTCTTTACATTCCCACAATGGTACTTCGTAGTAACTAGCATCCTTATACTCAATTACACTACCATTTGCTTCACATAACGAATAATCAACATTTTTGTTTTCAAGTGTATAGGCATGTTCCATATACCCACATTCGCCATTGTTGGCATTGTACCAAACCTTATCGGGCATAATAATTACATATGCGCCCATTTTAGCCATAGTCTTTGGAGTTTTCGAGGAAAGAGTAATGTCCTTTAATTCTTTTTCTTCCCCATTTATATAGAGTTTGCCATCGGCTATCCACATTATGTCCTCTTTTTCTAAAACACCTTGCGGATTTTCTATGTGCTTTACAATTCCTCTGTTCTGCCTTGGGGATAAAATAGGAAAGTATTGAGAGGTCATATTTCGCATATCAAAAAATTGTCCTTCTTGACACAATAATTGATGGTTGTATCCACCAAAGGTTGTTGTCATTTCTCTGTATTGTGAAACCTCTTGCAATATTGGAAATTGCATATTATCCCTCCTTTTTACTTAACAGGCTCTTCGTGATATTTTTCTAAATGTTCAATTCTTTCTTTATGGTCTTGCAGTTCTAATTGAATTAAAGGTATTTTTTCTGCAAAGCCATTATGTTTCTCTACTTTGTTTTCGAGTTGTTGGATTCGGTAGTTGGTAAGTTTGGATGATGTGAGAATACCGCCAAATGTACCTATCATTGTTCCAAACAAAGCGATTAACGCTACTGCTATGTCCGTCATGTTTTTGCCACCCCATTTGCCACAATTTCTTCGGGCGTAATTTCGGGTACTTCGCTGTCGGGTATTTCGCGCCAATTATCCACGCTATCGTTAACCCCTAAATAAATCTCTTTCGAGTATGTTTCGCCGTTGGTTAGTGTCATACCGTCGGAGGCGGTTAACTTTATAAGTTCTATTGTCGATTTTTTCATTATGCTAAAGTCCATCCTTTCTCCGTTGCTATTGCTTTTTCAGCGCTAGTTAATTTTGCAAGGTTAGTTGCGCCAAGTGTTAAGGTTTTGGTGGTTGTAGTACCACTATAATCTTTTAAAGCATTTATAATACTCATTAAACTATCGTGGGTTAATTTTTCGCAATAGTTAAAATTCCAACCATTTTGTCCTATAACGCCCGTTATTTTTATATTCTGTAATTCGGTGCAATAGTGAAATTCGTTGTTTCTACCTTTAAGTATACCGTTTTCGTCGAAAATTAAGTTATCTATGGTTATTAAACTAGTTGCATATCCGAATATATAATCTGTTTCGGCCGCCTTGCTTATGTTAATTTCGCCAACCCTTGTAAAACTTGACATATTAAAAGTGCATCTAAAATTTGAACAGTTTGAAAAGTCAAGAATTACGTCCATTTGTTTAAGTCGCTCAACTAAATCAAATTTGGTACCACGACACATACGAAACATATATCTTGCATTATCAACATACATTGAATATTTTGGGCGAAAGTTTACGGGCAACCAACCACCAAAAGCCCCATCGTAATCGGTGCGTTGACCATTTTTTTGGTGAGCATCCCAAAACATATCGTATTCTGTTTGTTTACCTGCTTCAAACACCTTTTGCTCGTTTTTGGCAATAGTGGTAAGTTTTTTCGCTAGGCTCATTAGCCCTCACCTCCAATTAAAGCCTCTTGTATTGCGATAATACCATCAAGCGTGGATTCAATATCGCCTGTAATGTTATCTATTTTCGCGTAAAATTTATCTATATTTTGCTTTATACACTTTTCTACCTCACTCGCAGTTTGCTCAATTTGTTCTTCCATTTTTTTAACATTGGCTTCACTTATAGCCGCCGCCTCTGCACTTTCTTTGGCACTTTTCTCATCTTCGCTATACACATCTTTCAACATTTCAATATTGTTATTTACATAACTTCTAACAATTTCGTATAGTTTATCTTGCGACACCATCTTGGCAAAGTCATCGGAAAGCAAATAGTAAAGTTCCCTTTTAAGATTCTCAAATTCTTCTTCCGATAAACCTATTTTTTTGCCATTAGGTTTTACTCTAGGGTATCTAGCATCTGTTATATTCAAAGGCATATGAGTCTTATTGTAGAATTTGCGATATTCCATCATATACGAGTTGAACAAAGATGCCGAATTGTTATACCTTGCAGTTTCTCCATTTTCACCATCTATCTTCATTTTAAGAAAAGCAGCATATAATCTGTCATATGGACTTTGCACAATTAGTGTTTCGGATAGTTTATCTTCGGAATACCCTGCAAAATCATCGTATCTACCATCATAACCCTCGTGTGTTTTCAACACATCATTGATTATGATTTGGTCAATAAACGATAGCCATTTCACTTTATCCTCAATAGAATACTCGTTAGGCTTTATATTATCGACGTTATCAATACATTCTTTGATAGTCATATATATTCCTCCTATTTACAAAAAAGGATAAGCACGTCTAATGCTTATCCTTTTTTTTCTTAAATGTTTAATTCTTTTCGTTTATCATCTTCGGCTTTAACAAGTCCTTCTGCATAATGCATAGCATATTCCTCTGCCTTTTCAGCATTACGAATAACTTCGGCTACTTCTTCAGGGATTTCAACTGTTTCTCCCCTCTTAATGATGTAGTTCTTGCCATTCACGGAAAAGAATTCTTCTTGTACTGCGTTCTGCCCCTTGTTACGAGGTAAACGCACCTCTACTCTTTTAGCATTATTAGTAGTTTTTTTAGTTGTCTCTGCCATAATTTCCTCCATATTAAATGGTATTTATGGGAAGTAGATGGCGAGTCCACTTCACACATTATTTAATTAGTTTGCTTCGTCATCTGCACCCATACTTGAGCCGGACTCTACACGAAGCATTCTCTCTTGATACAAAATCTTTGCACCGTGACAGAATTTATAACCGATAGTACCAAACTGATTAAGAGGACCGCCAATCTGCTCTTTGGTCTTAATAATCATTTCCATACCTTCACCTTCGGGGTCAAGAATACCGAAAGCATCTTTACCGAGGAATAGAGTAGCATATACAGCTACACCGCCCTCCTCTTTCCAAATCTTTGCCTCGTTGGTTTCAACGAAACGAACACCGTGAAGTTCACCGATTTCGCCCTTGAAGATAGGTGCTACATCGTTGTACTTGTGGTATTCTTTCCACTCATCCGAGTTGCGAAGGTCATAAGCTACGGAAGGATGGATAAGTGCTACATAAGAGCCATTGATTTTTGGTGCTTTATTCTTCTTAAGCCAAGTCTGTGCTTTATTTACTACATCAGGAGTAAGGATACAAGCATCAGTAATCTCGCTTCTTGATTTAACCTCGGTATTGCCATTAGGACAATATCTTACACTATTACCTGCAACAAGAATGTTACGAGTAAGGGTATCGTAAGTTTCGCCCTCTGCCGCACCCATTTCCTCGGTTGCACCAAAGATTACATCATCATAAGACTCAAGTTCAAGTCTATCGGATACTGCGGTGAAATCACCATGTTGGGTGGTTTCGCCTTCAATTTTGGTCATGCCAAAGGTCTGACCGGTTGGGATTGCACCCTCAGTAAGAGGTGTTAATGCCTTGGCAAAGGTATTGTATTTTCTCCACTCTACCTTATTGCCTTTCATAGGTTGTTTTTTACCAAACTGTGTGAAGACCATTGTCTCTCTTGCGTTCTCCAAAAGAGTAGTATCATAAAAGGTCTTCATAGTAGGAGACATGCTCTCCTGTGTGGTAATGTTGATTGGGTTTACATCTGCACTAAAGAGCTGCAGATTTAAAATTAAGTATTTCATTTATTTTTCCTCCTTGTTGTAACAGGGAGGCATATTATTGTATTTTTTATCTCCCTGTTGCTTTTCTTCGTTGTTCGTCTGCATATTGTCTTAACTCTTGCAAACTCATATTTCTAAAATCTTGTTGTACAACAGAAGGAGCAGATGAGGATAATCCGTTCTCTATCGGTCTTGCCTTGTTAGCTGCCACCGCTTGTGCGGTTTGTGTTTGTATTTGTCTTGATGCCATTTGCACCTGATTAGAAAGCAATTCATTCCAATGGCAAGCCATATAGGCGGCTGTTGTATCTCCATTGTTCACTGCACAAAGTCTACGGAATTTCTCATTTTGCATTTCGGTTTCAAGGTCAAACTGTGGGAATTGAGCCTTTGTTCTCTCGGCATTTTGCCTTAGCAACATAATGTGTTGTCTCATTTGCTCTTGTTTCTCTTGTTCTTCCTTTTGAGCATCATATTGTGCTGCTTTTCGTTCCATAGTAACAATTCTACGAGCTTCCTCGGTAGATATATCGTGTTCCATAGCATAATTCTCATAATATGAATCATCGGCTTCAATCTTTTCGGTGAGTACCTCGAGGAAATTTTCATCGTCAGGATTGACCCCGTACTTGTTTGCTACGGTGTCAAGAAGTGCTTTATGCTTACCAAGGCTTTCTTCCATTCCCTTGTACTTCTTGAGTCTATCTCCGATTGTCTTGTCCATATAGGCTTTGTGTTCTTCCTTATAATCATCCGACTTTATTAAGTCGGCATAAGAAAGTTTCTCTGTTGCACTTGGCTCATTGGTAGGTTGAGCCGCATCGGAAGACTTTGGTGCAGATTTTGTTGTTTTCTGCATAGCCTTCTCGTAATATCTCTTCGCCTTCTCGGGGATGGAGGCTGGTATCTTTTCTCCCGTGTTCTCGCCTACGTTTTCTCCACCGGATGTAGCAGAGCCACCATCTCCGCCATCTCCACCTTCGCTGAACAACTGTAGGTTGAGTAGTAATTTTTTTAGCATATAAAATGCTCCTTTCGTTTCTGCCAATATAGGTGGCGAACCTCTTATGGTATATTATAAACACTAAAAAAAGTGATTACCACCCCTTAGGGTCACTCTATAACAAACTTTATAAAATCTTTGTATTCATTAGCAATTAACTCTAATCCTACAAGAATAGTCCAATACGTGCGTACAATATTACCCTCAAACTCTTTTTTTGGTTTACAGCTTATGTACCCTTCGCCATCTTTATCCTTGATTACAGGCTTTTTCTTTAGCATATTCTCAGAATCAGATAATGCTTGTGCTAATGTGTAAAACAGGGTGGATACAGCCGCACAAACTATATCCTCACCCTTTTTACCTTGCCCAGCATGTCCATTCACCTCTAATTCAAGAGTTTTTGACTTAAATCTTATATTTATCATATTTCCTCCTAATCCGCTTGTGTAGATGCCCTTGCATCATTTCTTGCACGTTCTACATAGGGATGTTCCTCTCCAACACTTGTCATCTGGGTGGCCAAACCCATTGTTTGTGGAATTGGCTGTCCACCTTGGGATAGTATTTGATTTGCCACTTGTTCTCCTAATGCAGGGTCAATCTGTTGGGCAAACTGTAATGCCATTCGTTGATACATTAATAGCAACTCTTGGAGTGTACCATTTTCTCGTATTTTCTGCATTACATCCTCTTTCTTGTTAAAATCCATCATATTAAGACAAGCAAGTGCTTGGTCTGTCATTTGTGGATTAAAGAAACCTGCATTATAGAAAGATAACGCCATTTCATTAATTTCCATTTTTTTGTATGGGTTAGCCTTCTCCGATGTAATGTCAATATCAAACTCCGGAATACGCAATCCCATATCCATTCCCATCGTCATTTGTGGTTGTGGTGCAAGTCCTTTGTTATCGTATTGAACAAATTGCTCCCTCATACCATCGGGATTTATTCTAAACGTTCTCGGCACATCATAAAACTGACGGATAAGTTCTACTATCTGGTAACAAACATCCCTAAATGCTCTATGGAAGGTCTTGTTAGAGCTTCGTGCATTCTTGCCTTGTGACTCTTGAAGGGCGGCTATTGCCGATGCGGCAGTTATACCTGAAGGTGCAACACCATTGTTTACATCTTGATTGCTTGTCACATACTTTAGTTCGTCTATCTTCTGTGTAAGGAAATTCACATATATTGAGTCTAATCCCTTTGAATCTATGGGTCTTATATTTTCTTCACCAATGTTACCTTCAACCTTAACAAATTTTTTGGATTTATCCGAATATTCCTTAATGTTTACCGTACCATCATCACGAACGAAAAAACGTGGTGCTGCACCTTCCAATGCATTATCAATTATAGCCTTGTTTAATTGGTCAATTTGTATTTGCGAGTCTCTGCCTATGTCCGTTAAACCATATCCACAAATACTGCCTTCAATAGGGTATAATGCCATAGTAACAAAGGGATATAATGCGTGGTCATAAAGTCCGGTCTCGGAAAGCGGTTTGCCCAAAGGTATAGTTAGTGGTATTCTTGTTTCAGGGTCAATGGTCACCTTTTCAGGTGCATTTATTTCATTCTCTGTCGCATATAGCACAATATCATTAACATATTTAACATAATGCAAGGTCTTCTTACCCTTCACATATGTATGGTAATACCAATCCACTACTACCGACTTGTCCGAGGTCTCAACATTGTCATCGTATAAATATTTAGCTAGGGTTACGGTCTTTTTACCTAACTTTCCTATGCATTGTGGGTATCTCTGCTCTAATATACTATTTGATACCAACTCCGTATTAAACACGTTTTGTGAGTCTTGGATATCGGTAATGCCCGGCTCCCAAAATAAATTAATAAAATCAATCTTTTTAATTGATATATCGCCGAGTCCATTATGCTTTGAGCCATCCCAAAATATGCCTTGAACACTACCACCATGTTTCAATGTGTACCACACAATATCGGAATAAACATCCTCATATCTGTTTTGCTCAAGTATTATAGGCACTACGGCAGAAAGTTTCTGTGCTTCTCCCTTATCGTCTTGTTGTCTCGGTTGGAAATTACAAGTAGGATAGCTGTCCATTGCGTCAGAATATCTACTTTGAATACACGACCATAACCAAGCAGTAGCAGGTTTAAAGTCCTCCGTTCCATCATTCATATAGTTCCATTGTCTTAATTTCCAAAACTCCTCGTTAGCAATGATTTTCTGCTCAAGTTTCGCTTTGCCTTGCTTGTACTTGCGAAGTATCTCTGATGCCCTTCTAATCTCTTTTGTGCCTATTTTAGGCTTCATCTGTGATTGCAGTTGCTTTTTTAGTTTGGTCTGTTCAAGCATTGCCATTTCGTTTCTTGCCCTTATCTCCAATTCACTTGGTTGTGCATTGGGCGTCTGTTCCTGTGGCATTGGTGCTTGTGTTGGTGTTTGCCCTTGTGCATCCCCTCTTTGAGGTATTGGCACTACTTTCTTTTCCTTATCCATCATATCCTCCTAAATATTGCTCTGTTATAGTTACCCTTCTCAACAAATTGGTCAAGCGGGTCTTGTGCAGGTTTATATTTAACCTCGGTCTCTCTTGGTGTAATAGGTCTGCTCATACAGAAATACCTTGTTTCATCTGCAATATGGTCTTCACCTTCGGTATCTAAATCCTCTACTTTATGGTCATCATATATCAAGGTGGGCACGGTCCTAATAAATGCCTTGCAGTTCTTAAAGATATACATCATCGGATACCCATTATCGTCAAAAGCAAGTCTATAATGTATCTGCATCCATCCGGGTATTCTCTGATGGTCTCCCGGTTGAAAATACACTCTGCACTTCTGTGCGGTCTCTGCTATTGATTCACCACCATCAGCAGAGAATATAGCAGGGTCGGCAACACCTGTAATGTGCTTGCCTTTAAGCCATTCGTGTTCGGTTTCTATTCTGCGTATCTCTTCAAAAACTTGCTTCGCGGTCCATTTAAGTCCTTCGTTTGGAGTCTTGGTGCAACCGTATAACTCAAGTATTCGGTAGGCTACACCATCGTTGTCAATCGCCCACCATCCACAAGAAAAAGGTCTGTTATATCCCCAGTCAAATGAACGATATATCTTCCAATGGTTGGGTATCTTAAATGGATTGATAACGTGTGTCCATTGTCTATCATCATAATGCTCTGGTTTGTCTCGCCATTCTGCAAAGTATTGCCCACTGTAACTATCCCAATCACCGTAAAGAAGAGCTTTTCTCTCTGCTTCGGGCATTGATGCAAGCCTTGTAAGGTAATCAGGGTCATTGTCTAATAGTATTTTGTTATCAAATACCGATGAAGGAACGAATATCCTTGACCTATGGCGCGTTTCAACCTTGCCATCGTGTTCAACCTTAACTGTTTCCCATATTGTTGTCATAGGCTCAGAGGCGGTTATAAATCTCTCTTTTACCCATCCGTGTCCTATTCCACCGGGGTTTGCAGTTGCTCTCATATACACCCTTGTACCCGGACCATTAGCACGGTTTCGGGATGAAAGATATATATACTCATCATATGTAAAATGGGTCAATTCATCGAAAGCAATAAAGTCATAAGCCTTACCTTGATAGTTCAGCTTATCCTTGCTATGCTGCATAGAGCCAAACACTATCTTTGCGCCGCTGGGGAAATACCAGGTATGCTCCGATGCATTATATCTCGCCTTAGGAAAGGCTAAAGGATAATATCTTAAAGACTTTTCAATCAGCTCTGTTAACTGTGGATACGTCTTACGAAGTATCAATGCCTTGTAGTGTGGTATATGTACCTGCCTTGTTGCTTCAATTACTAATGCATCACTCTTTCCACCACCAGCCGCACCACCATACAATGCTTCATCTTCGGGTCTTTGCATAAAGTCAAATTGTCTTGGTTGAGGAGTCCAAATAACATTATCCATCTGTATCCTCCATCGGTGGTGTTAGGTCTGCCATTATAGACGGCATCATAACTACACCACAAGGTTTGCCCTCATCCACCGTATCCTTTTCAATCTCTTTTCGCAACTTGTCAATTCTTGCGTTTTGCTCTTTAAGGTCAATCTCCGATTTAATGCCCTTGACATCCTTTATATCTTTAATTGCAGAAGTCAAATGCTTAATGTTTTGTGTGGTCAATCCTTCTTGGGTTATCATATCCGATATCTTATCGAGAAGTTTGTCAGCTACATCGTTAATCCTCACAGTATATGTGCCATTCTGCTCCCCAATAGACTCAACAAGTTTTGTTACCGACTTGTTTCTTGCTTGTTCCCTTAAATCTGTCCATTTTTCTCGTATTGCTATATTACGAAGAGTGCTGAACGAGACACCATATTTTTTTGCGAGTTTTCTGTAGCTTGTTCCTCCGGCAATATACTCTGCCTTAAGTTTATTCCAATCCACAGAAATCTCCTTTCTATTCTTTTATAATTTAATTATAATAAAAATCTTTTATTTATTTCTACCCCACACTCTACACATAAAAAAAGGATGCTATTATGCATCCTTTTCTTTAATTTTATATATAACTGTGTTGCCTTTTCTGTATGTCTGCAAGTTGTGAAAAAAGGTTAAGGCGGCAAAGTCAATATAAAGCCTTTTGCGGTCAGCTTTAATATCATATAAGCACTCTAAAGCATTTATAATTTGCTTTAAGCTCTTGCCCTGTGGGTTATCAAGCAGTATTTTCTCAACCGCTAATATTCTTAATCTGCTATCCCTCATCATTCGCCGCAGTCCTCGTTAAAATAATCGCAGTGTAGCTCGTCTGCCTTATCTATCTTGCTATTTTGGATAAAGCAACACATAAAGAACACGCCCAAAATTAAGCCTAAAACAAACGCAATTATTACAAAGGCTATAAATACTTCTATGGTTACAAGTTTTAACATTATGTATCACGCTCCTTTAAATTCAGTGCTTATAATACCTGTGTCGCTATCAAAATCGCACACATCAAGTGTTAAGCAATACAAACCTTTATCTATCTGCTCGCCCCTCGCAAGTTCCTCTATGGTTAAGCAAATATGCACCTTGATTTTTTCATTTGCTTTTGCTTCACCCAAAAGATTTACAATTTCATAATTTCGCATTATTGCTCACACTCCTTTAACTTTGCTTCTGCTTCCTCTTTGGTTAGGAATACGGTTACACCCAATGCATTAACGGTATACCTTTTGTGCTTATAACGGGTATGTATTGAATTGGATACCCTTATTTTCATTAGAAGCTGTTTTTTGGTTTTGATAATGCTGACAATTTCACCAACAAGAAAATACTTTGAATGAATAAATTCACTTTCAAAATAAAGAAAGTCATAACCCCAAGTATCACTATCAAGGAAAACTTTTTGCCCCACCTTACAAGGCGGTACTATAACACCATTATTAAGCAAACTTTCAACGATATAATCTGTTTCGGTATAGTCTGTAATATCATTTGCATATTCTTCTTTGGCTTTTTCTACCAACTCTATCAGCCTATCTCTATCGGTCATTTGGTATCACTCCTTTGGCTATCTTCATAAGCCTTAATCATTTTCTTAACTATAGCCAAGCCTATACTTTCGGCATTTTCTCTTTTTGGCTCAAAACAAACGTGCGAACCTTTTTCATATTTACATTTGTTTTGATTTGCACATTTTTCGCAAATATTCTCTATCATTTGGTATCAACCTCGCTTTCTTACCTTTCCCCATAACTGCAAAATGGGTTATCTTCAACTATGTTTATTCCCGATAATCCTTGTGGGTAATGTTTACAATAAAACCGCCTATCTATTGCACTTAAACAGTAAAGGTATTTACATTCCCTACACCTTACAACCTCAACAACATCTGCTTTTTCTTGTGCGTTTATAAAGTCTTGAATATCAAACAGATTCATAATGCTATGGTGCAATATCTCTGCCCCTTCTTTACTTTCAAAAGCAACGAGCAATTTTTCTCTATCTATATATTCAGCCATTATCTACACCTCCTAACAATTCGGGGTTATCGTGTATGTTTCCTATAACCTCGTATACTGCACACTCGTTGAATAACCGTTGAGCTTCCATAGGGTCTTTTGGCTCAATAAAAAATTCCGTTTCTTCATACACGACTTTTCCCGTTATTCCATTACAAAAAGGCGAGCCCCAAATATCGTCTTGAACTTTTACAATATCACCCTCAAAAATCTTCGTGCCGTTCTTGTCGGTTAAGCCTGTGTATTGTCCTATGGATTTTGGGTCAACCTCTGCTACCATATATTTAGGTGTCCACTTGTGAGCATCCTCAATAGTTTTATACTGAATTACAAATCTATCGTGTGGCACCTCTTGAAAATATTTTATGCAAAAATATCCCTCTACCCACTCGCCATTGTCTACTCGCTTACCTCTAAACAATATCTCACGCATTATCCTCACCCACCATTTCTTCATAGGTTAAGCCTGTGATTTTCAACAATTTGTCTATGTATGTTTTAGTCAGTTCGGTTTTTCCTTTAAGTTTTTCCCTTGTTCGTATTACGCTTTTGCCGTTTGAATTTCCGTATAATCTGCGTGTTAATTCACAAACGCTAACCTTGTTGTCATTAAGCCACTTTCTTAAACCACTATAAATACATCTTTCTTTTGAAAAAAATCTAAATAGATGTTCTTTAGTTCCGCCGATTATTTGGGCAACTCTTTGCTTTGAAATTCCAAATTCATCTGCAATTTGTTGATATGACGCACCATCTTGATTTAAGCGTATCATTTGTTTTTTTCTTTCTTCTCGTTCTTGTGTTTCTTCGGTTGTAAATTTCCTCAATTCTATTCACCCACCATTTCTTTCAAGAGGTTGTCAATTTTATCTGCCATAATAGAGGGTATAAGTTCGTCAAACTCATAATAAAACTCCATTTTTACCCTCTCTGCAAACTCTTTGCACGCTTCGGCTTTGGTTCGCTTTTGAGATTTTACAAAAGTAGTTATTGCCTTTTCACCTTTTTCGGCAAGTTCACAATTTCGGGCTATCAAAAGTTTGTTTTCCTCTTCCAAAACCTCAATCCCTGCTCTTTGCTCCTTGATGTCAAGGTGTGCTTCTTCAAGGTTTTTTTGCAACCTCTCATTCTCTGCTTGTAGGCGGTTGATTTCGTCTAAAAAATCATATTCAATTTCTTCAAAGTATTTTTCATACCACTCGCACACATATTCAAGGTTAAAAGAGCCATACCCTGTGTTCAAATCTTTATTTTCAATGTCATACCAACGAATACAATAATAAGGTTTTTCATCAACCAAACTTGCCACTATATGCGGATATATTGCTTTTATCTTATTAACTTCGGTATCTTCTGTCTTTTTAATCTCGCTATCGGTCATGTTTACACCTCATAATTTTTTATACTCTGCTTCTAATTTGGCTATTTCACCCTCTACATCATCAATAAAATGCTCTCGCAAATTATTCTCAAAAAAAGCAAAATCAATTGTTACAGTTCTCTTGTCAAGGCTATTTTTAAGTAACCTTAAGCTTGATAACGCGGCTTTTATCTCATTTGCTCTTTTATATTGTTTTTCGGTCATTGTTTACACTTCCTTTTTATTTGCTTACACTTTGCTACTAACTGCCTTACAAGGCCTAATTTGTTGTAGCAGGTCATACACATTTTTATTTTCTTTTCTGTGCCTGTCAGTTCTTTATCGCAATATTTACAATTCACTTTTGTTTTCCTCCAATGTAATAAAGTCCTTGAATTTTTGAAGAGCTTTATCCTGATTTTTGTTTGGCCTATCCGATTTCTTGCTAAAATTCAAATGTTTTTCAAATAGGTTAGCTACAAACTTTTGTGCATTCTTATAGCCTTGGTGCAATCCATCGTGGTAGCCTCTTGCAGATTTCATATCAGCAATGCCGGTCTTACCTTCACCTTGGCTTCCTCTTGTTTTGTTTCTAAGCTGATAACCTTTGCTTGCAATAAGCTTTATGTACTCTTGCTCGTAATCGTTAAGCTTTTCCTCGGGATAGCATATATAAACAAAATCCCACCCACAAGGGTTATCTTTGTTAATAAGCCCGTGCTTTTTTATTGATAAGTCTATGTGTTGATAACCCGAAAGATGCTGAGCTAATCTTGTTAGAAGACGCTTTGCTTGTCCTACGTAGGCAAACTTAATTCCATCTTCTTCACGCATAAATATATATATGCCCGATGTGTCCGGTGTGTTGGGATGTAATTTTAAAAGTCTTTCCTTATTCTTTTTTTCAATTGCCTTAATTTGTCTATAATTCGTTGGCATTTTTTACACCTCTGTCCTTCATAACCATATCTAATATTGCTTGGTAATGAGTTTTCTTTTTGTAACTCTTGCCATTAAGTTCACAATCTGCTACAACACCAAAGTATTTTTGTATCTCATCATAGGATAAAACATCACATAAATGGTCCCATTGTTCATCTGACATCATAACCACTCCTCTACCAAGAGAGCCACCCATATACTCAAGTTTTGCCTTCTGTTTTAACTCGTCATTTTTTGCGTTACATTCACCGTTACATTTTGCCTCAAGTTTTTTTTCACTATATATAGAATGATTGAATGAATGAGATTCTTCTTCTTTATCTTCTTCTCCTTCTTCTTCTATATCGTTACAGTGCGTTACTGTAACGTTACATTCACCGTTACATTTTTTGCTTTTTCGGTGGTTTGCAACTCTTTCACGCGTCTGTTTGCGAATCTTTTCCATACCATCTATATTTTGATGTTTTTCCCAAGACGTTAGATAAATAATCCCGTCAACCCTTTTTATCATTCCATACTCTTCAAAAAGCTCCATAGCCACTTGCACCATCTTAATTGGCTTTTTCAATTCATTGGCTAACATTTTATCATCGTATGGTATTTCGGGGGTTAAGTATATCGCGCCTTTATCATTTATAGTTCCCGCAAGTAAAAGTAATTTTAGCCAAATTACTATAATAGTGTCTCCTTTGGCCATTACCTCAATTTGTTTAATTTTTCGGTTGGATTCAAACATATCAGTCGCAACCTTAATCCATTTGACATCTGCCACGTTAACACCTCGTGTTTTTATTCATACTTTTTTTCTAATGTTTTATAAATTTCGCAATTTTTATATCTTGCATCGCAAAAAATTTCACGATGCAAGTTCCTTGTTTTTTCAGTTCTGAACATTATATTTGTAGTACACTCGTCTGTGATACCCTCACACATCACGTTTCTCTTTCCACTCGAAACAAAAAACGGGCAAAGCGCAAGACAACTATCATACATTCTTGGCATTGTTACTACCTAAAACGGAAAGTCTGCATCTGCAGCGAAATCCTCTATATTGCTAAAAGAGTCATTCTGCATATTGTTATTACCTTGTTTTTCAGCTTTACTTGCTTGTAGTGATACGTTATCTGCACTTATCTCAAATGCGGTCCTGCTTTGGCCGTTTTTATCTTGGTACTTCCTTGTAGTAATTGAACCTTGCACTTCAACAAGGTCCCCCTTATGTGCATATCTACATAAATATTCTGCGTTTTGATTCCATAAGACCACCGTTAAAAAATCTGTGGTGTCCTTTGTTCTTGGTCTTTTAACCGCTATAGTCGCCTGACACACCGATTTCCCGTTCTGTGTTTTCTTAAGCTCTGGCTCTGCAGTAAGTCTTCCTGAAATACCTGCTATATTCATACGGCTATATCCTCCTTTGTAAATGAATATCTTGCAAACCTTGTAGGTTTGCCATATCTGTTTGTACCTTTAATTGTTTCAATCTTAAATTCCATACCGTCTTTTCGCATTTCACTAACTCTTGTAGCAAGTTTAGTAATTCCAAGGTCACCGTAAGCTTGCATAGGAGTAATGCTTCCAAAGTCCGTAATATACTTAATAATTGCTTCTCTTTGTGTCATATTGCCTACCTCCATTTTGAATAGGTTAATTTTGATTCATCCCAATCGGGATAATATGCTTTTAAATAGACCTTAAATGCGTTTTTAATTTCCTTATGGTATTTGCCATTGTCATATTCTGTGTGGCATTTAACGCACAAACACCCAAGATTTTGAGGTGTTCCAAGACCTGCTCTTGCTCTTGATATGTAATGTGCTATTTGAACACGATACTCTCCACAGATTATGCACCTATGCTTGTCCCTCTCTAACACCTCTTCCCTAACCTTTGAGGAAATGGCACAGACTTTAGCCATAGAGGTCATCTGCACACACCTCGCAATATAAACTGTGTCCTATATAATCAAGGTTATCGAACGCAAAATGCTCTCCACAACGAGTACATTGGTGAGCCTCTTCAAAACCACTCTCGCCACAAACAGGGCAATAATGAAATTCTTCTGCCGCAGTTCCCTCACCATAATCGTGAGTTTCGTATGTGATTCTTGCCTCTTCAAAAACAGCTCCACAATCTTTGCATATCAACATTTCATTTCCCAACCTTCTGTAAGTAGTGATAATTCTGCAGGTGTAAGTGTTTCAATTCCTTGTTGCTTGCACTCTTGCACAATCAAATTTATTAGTTTTGACATCTGCCTTGTATCGTAGGTAGAAGAGCCATAATAAAGTTCCACATTGGTGCATCCCTCAATTTTGCTTGGAAAGGTTTCTGCACACCATCCGAGACCATTGTGTTCCCATCCCTTTATTAGCTTTTCTACTGCTGGTGTAGGCACACAAACTATCTGTGAATTGCCGCCGATTTCTTTTATAAGCCCTCGGTAAATCTCCGACCTTGCAATTTCGGTCTTATCTGCAAGTTCTCCACACAAGGTCCAAAAATAAGCATTTGCATCTCGACTTCGTCTTTTCCTATGCTTTTTAATATCTATCTCATACTCGCCATCCGATAAGGTGTTTACCCATTCAATTACCTTTGGCAGCACTAACATAAAGGTCGATTTTTGAAATTTAATCAAGGCAAACACCCCTTTTCTAAACAGTTTGCCAAATACTTAACCTTTGGCAAAAATTCATTTTGAATAAAGTCATCGTTGTACTCTATTGGAATCTCTTGAAGACGGTCTTTGTCAATGGGAAGAAAATAGTTCTTGTAATCCTCTTCCTTTAAGCCGTAAGCTACGATATATGCCTTCCTCATTCCGGTGGCATACATCTGTACCCACACTTGTCTTTTGTACTTTAAAGGCACTTTAAAAGGCTTTTCAGCAGAATGTGTCTTAACCTCGTAAATGGTATCCACAGAATTACCATCAAGATTTACCCTTAATTTTATTGAAGGAAGTTTTATCTGTTTGTCAAAGCAAGATATACCAAGATACTCTAATATCTGATGCTCTTTGTTAGTCCCGGCGTTCATAGAAATATTTTCAAAATTGTTATGGTGTAGGTCGAGCTTTGTCATCCACCATTTAAGGAAAGACTTAGTAGTCCAATTACCTACAATATAGTCAACATCACTCGCGCCAAACCAACCGCTTCTATCCTTGCTCGAAATCATTTCGCATTCAGCTTCTTTTCAAATCGGTCAAGAATATCAAAGTATGTAAAGTAAGCCTTAACCTCATCTTCGGTCATATCCATTGATTGCGCTATTTCTTTTGTAGACATTTTTTGTTGCAGCTTTTTAGTATATGCCTCTTGGCATCTCTGCTTAATAACAAATATTGAGTGCTTTGCCTTTTCAAGCTCCTCGGCAGATGTACCCTCGTCAACATCCTCTCCGGTAGATACCTTGTATGCTTTCATAAGGGCATACTTGTCTGCATAAGTCATAGCCTTGCCGCTACCTTTGTCTTGGCTGTCAATTCCTTCTGAAAAAGATGTGGTTTCAATATATTCCTCAGGCTTGTCTATGTTTACAAAACGATAAACAGTCTTAATCCTCGTCATATAAACGGTCTTTGGTGTGGTTTTCTTGTTACCGTGTGTGTCTTCATAAACGGAGTCACTTTTAATTGTGTTGCTCTCAATAACATCTCTTGAAATCGGGTAGCTATAAACACCATATTTTTCTTCTAAAGGTTTAACTGCATCAATTATGTTCCTTTCAGATACAGCTTTATATGATGATGTGTTTGTGGTCTTAACAGTTAATTCCTTTTCAACTGTTTTAAGCTCTGCGGTAATTGCAGCCATTCTTTGATAAATATTCATTTCTTTAATTTCCATTTTTTAATTCTCCTTTATTGATTTTAAAAAGCCTACTTTGGCTCTCTCTTTTGAAAGCATCCTGCGTAACTCTGCAATTTCTTCGTCTTTTGCTTTAAGCACTAATTTGTTATGGTCAAGTTTCATATCTGTCCTTATCCAACCCATCACACCAATTACCGATGATGCCGCCAAAAACAGTAAGAAAGTAATGCCTATGCAAGTTTCAATTAACATAAATCCTCATCCTCCAATTAGTAAATTGACATATCCTTTTTTTGTGCTATTATTTAGTTGTAAAACATTATTCTTTTAGAATTCCGTCTGTGTCAGCAGGCGTTTTTTTACAGAAGCACTACAAAACCACAAAGCCTTTTGCCTCAAAATTTAGCTTAACTTTGTTTGCATTACTTTTTGGAACACGAATTATTTTTATGGGTATTTTACTACTTGGGTCCCTCACCCAAAACTGAACCGAGTTTGCTATGTACTTAATTCCCGATACCATATATCCGCCTCCTAATTTTGCATTAAATCAAGTTTTCTGATTTTTTTAAGTCTTCGTTCAAGATTATTAATGTCTAATCCCCAAGCTTCAAAAGCCCTCTCTGTGTCTAATCGGTTATTATGATTAATTGGATTTATGTCCGTTCCTACAAAATGTTTAACAACCTCTTTTTTAATCTCAACGGCGGTCGAGTCAGCTTTTACACTAAATATTGCCTTTATATCTTGATTTGAAAGCGACAACTTCTCATAATAAATCCTAACAGCCAAAGGAATATTTACCTGCCTCATTTATTTCACCTCTGTCTCTTTATTTCTTTTTGATATAATAGAATTGAATGCATTATTGAAACGTTCTGCTGCATTCTTTGGGTTGCGCTTACCATTTAAAATCATAGAAACATAACCTTTTCCTATTCCCAATTCGCTACCTAATTCTTCCAAAGAAATTTTTTCGTTGTGCATTTTCCCAATTAAATCACCGGTCCATTTTTCTAACATGCTTTCACCTCCAAAATAAAATTGTTGCAAATGTTCACAAACTATGATATACTCATATATGCCAATTTCCTAATTAAATATGGATGTGTCAGCTCAATATCTCCCATTGAAGATTGACACAATTTTCACAGTTACAATTGTCGCTACAGCAAGTTTATAGTTATACATTCATAGTTCAAGCTGTGGTTCAATATAGTGAACTATAACAACTTTAATGTGATTATACTGTAAACTTTTTAATCTGTCAATAGATAATTGTAAACTTTAGCAACTTTTGGCAAAATTAACAAACAGTAAAGGTGATATTTGTGGATTTTTATGATAGGTTTATAGAACTATGCGCACGTAATAACGAAAAACCCTCCCCAGTGGCACAAAAATTAGGTATTCATAAAACTGCTGTTAGTAATTGGAAATCAAGAAGAACTTATCCGACAGCTGTAAATTTAAAGAAAATAGCTGATTATTTTAATGTTTCTTTAGAATATTTAACTGGCAAAATAGAAATCCCCTCTGCCGATAACGACAACGGGGATAAAATACAAAAATTTACTATGTACGCAATGGAAGGTACTCCTCACCCTCAATCTTTAGAGATTAATACGGATACATTACCGCTTATAATGGAAATTACAGAAATTGCAAGAAACCTTCCTAAAGAAAAGGTAGAAGCACTTTTAACAGTAGCTAAAGCTATTAGGTAATTGGTAAAATCTTCTTTTCATATTATAATTCTTATTATAATTAATTTATATTTATATGAAAGGAAGAGGAAAATTGAATTTTGTTGAGCACGAGGTATTAAAATTTAAAAAGAAAAACTGTATTCGTAAAGTAACTTTCAAAAAGCTATTGATGATTTGCCACCGTAAAGGTTATTTGGTATCATACTACTCAAATTCCTATAATTATTTGATGGCTGCGGGATTGTGGAAAGAAGCTCAAACTGCAGAATCAATATCTACTATTGATGATTTTGGCTGCGCACTAATATTTTTAAGGGATGAATTATCGGAAGATAAGCTACTCTTCTCTTTGGCGCACGAGCTTGGCCATATTATATTAAAACATAAGGTCCATACTGAAGAAAAAGCGGAGAATGAGGCCGACAGGTTCGCACATGAGCTGCTAAATAAGCAGACAACAAATAAACTTTTATGGAAATTCTTCCTTACAATATTAATGTTGTCAGTAATTACTATGTTGTTAGTAAATAACCATCAAAAAACTAATACGATAGATAACCTAAATACTACTGTTAATAAACAAATTATATCTGAAAAAGAATCTAACGTGAGCCTTAGTCATATTTGTTATTACACCAAATATGGCGAAGTGTATCATTTATATGCTGATTGCCATTATTTAAAAAATTCATCAACCGTACGAACAGGGACAGTTTACGAATCAAACAAAGACAGGTTGTGCTCCGCGTGTGAGAAGAGAAAAAAGGATTGTTCATAAGCATATAACTCTTAATTTTGATAAATAATGCTCATGCAGCAAATATAAAACCGGGGTTAATCATAGATTGAGCAGAATGTGAATTCTTATAGAATGGAGAATAATTATGTTTTTTTCTAATTTATTTAGCATGAAAAGAAATATTTCAGACACAAATATCATTGAAGAAATTAGTAGTTGGGTTACTGCCTACAATAACGATTTTTTTAAAGAATATGATTATCTTGAAGAAGGAAAAGATGAAACGGAGATTTTTGAAGAGGCAAGAAATCTCTTATTTACCTTCAACGAAAAAGCACTTTTGAAACAAATGAAAAAACATAAAATGAATGGCGATTTTATTACTTTGAACATTATACAAAACGTTGCTATGATGGCCGTGCAAAATGGCAGTATAACAGAGTTGCTTTCAAGAAAAGGGAAAACGCAAGCAGGGATTGATATTTATGAATTCATTAATAAAAAGAAATTAGAATTACATTACATTAGTCCAAAGCAATACGATGACAATGCCGAACTTATAAAAAACATTAGTCATAGGTTATTTTAGATATAAAACTCTTGTTGTTAAAATCCACTTAGTGAGATGCCTTTTATAAACCATAATAAAGGAAATAAATTATGCCTATATACAAAACTAATATTAAAAACAAAGAAGGTTTATATAAGTACAAAGTAACCTTCAATTACACCGATGCAACCGGTAAACACCGCCAAAAAATGCGAGTTGCTTACGGGGCAGCGCAAGCGCGATTGTTAGAGGCACAGCTTCAAGCAACTGCTATAGAGGAGCCATCACAAACATTAACGGTTCAACAACTATACGATATATATGTGAGTGCAAAAGAAAATGAGGTAAGAGAATCAACACTTGCAAAGTCTAAAGGCATATTAGAACTACATATAATGCCGTTTTTTAGCAAAACAAAACTTAAAAAGTTATCTATGTCATTACTTCAAGAATGGAAAAATGACATCTCAAAGCTCGACTTAAAAATTACAACTAAGAAGAATATGTATAAAGAATTTTCGGCAATGCTTAACTTTGCCGTTAAGATGGAATTCATCCCCTCTAACCCTTTATCAAAAATTGGTAATTTTAAAGATGCTTATAATTTCGATAAACCTCAGGATAAAATACAGTATTATACTATTGACGAGTATAAAAAATTCATAGCTGCCGCGCCCAAAGAAAGCGAACGCGATTATGCATTCTACACATTTTTCAGCATTGCGTTTTACATGGGTATGCGCAAAGGGGAAATAAACGCCCTACGCTGGTCTGATATTAGCGGTGAGATTTTGACTGTAAATCGTTCTGTGGCACAAAAAATAAAAGGCAAGGAAAATGTATTCACTCCGCCAAAAAACCCCTCTAGCCAAAGAAATCTGCAAATTCCAAAACCGTTGCTTGCAATTCTCAAAGAGCAAAAATTAATACAGCAAAAAGAATATAGTAAATGGAACAAAAATATGCTCGTATGCGGCGGTGAAAATCCATTACGCGATACAAGCATATCTAATAAAAACATAGAAATATCAAAAGCTGCAGGTGTTCCAACTCTGCGTATACACGATTTTAGACATACCCACGCCACTATCTTAATCAACGAAGGTATTAGTGCGCAAGAAATTGCGCGCCGGCTCGGTCATTCCTCAGTAACAACCACGCTAAAAGTATATGCTCACCTGTACCCAAGAGAAGAACAAAGAGCCATAAATATTCTAAATAAGTTATAGTTGATATGTTGTGTACACATACACGAATTGTACACGATTTTTTCAAAAACTACACAAAAACAGACAAATTAAAAACTGAGAAAATCAATAAAATGCAGCATAACTACAAGTTTTTTTAAGGATAAACAAAAACTCACCAAAACCGCAAATCGACTCCCGCCATCTCCACCAAAAATTCCAAGGACGTTAAGTTCTTGGAATTTTTACTTATTACCTATTACCTCTTCACTCTTCACTAAAAGTCCTTGGAATTTTGAGGTAATAAATAAGAGGTAATAGTGAAGAAGTTCGGTGTCTGCTTCTCAGACGTATTTATGCGCTATTCCGCCAGATTGCAATATCGCTACTCCACCATGAACACCTCATTCTTTTGGATGAGGTGTTTTTTACCACCAAATTTCCTTAAATTATTATAAAAAACATACTTGTCATATTATTTTTGGTATGCTAAAATATAAAGGTATTTTGATGCGCTACATTGAAAGGTGATGTTTAATGGCAGAACAAATTAGAATTGGTATTATGGGTTATGGTAACCTTGGCAGAGGTGTTGAACTTGCTGTACGTGCTAACAAAGATATGAAACTTGTAGCATTTATCACTCGTCGTGACCCAAAAAATCTTAAAACCTTAACTCCCGACGTTCCTGTTTATAATATTGATGATGCCATCTTATTGAAAGACGAAATCGACGTTATGATACTTTGCGGTGGTAGCGCAACCGACCTACCAACACAAAGCCCTACATTTGCCGAACATTTTAACATTGTTGATAGTTTTGACACCCACGCTAAAATTCCTGAGCATTTTGAAAACTGCGATAATGCCGCAAAAAAAGGCAATAAAATAGCACTAATTTCGGTCGGTTGGGACCCAGGTATGTTCAGTTTACAGCGTCTACTTGGCAACTGCATACTTCCTCAAGGCAACGATTACACCTTCTGGGGCAAGGGTGTTAGCCAAGGTCATTCAGATGCAATCCGCCGTATTGAAGGCGTTATTGATGCAAGACAATATACCTGCCCAAAAGACGATGCATTAGCAAAGGTTAGAAACGGAGAAAACCCAACCCTTAGCACACGTGACAAACACACTAGACTTTGCTACGTTGTAGCAGAAGATGGCGCTGATAAAGAACGTATAGAACGCGAAATTGTTACTATGCCAAACTATTTTGCCGATTATGATACCACCGTTCACTTTATTACAATGGAAGAAATGAAGCGCGACCATAGCACCCTACCTCACGGCGGATTTGTTATGAGAAGTGGTGCAACAGGCGAAAACGGCGAAACCCCACAGATGATTGAATATTCACTTAAACTCGGTTCTAATCCTGAGTTCACTGCAAGCGTAATTGCTTGCTATGCCAGAGCGGCATATAGAATGAATAAAGAGGGATACAATGGGGCTAAAACCGTATTTGACATCCCCCCCGCCTACCTTTCTGATAAAACACCTGCCCAACTTCGCAAAGAATTACTTTAAAGCAAAATTAAAAGCACCTCTATTTTATTGAGGTGCTTTATTTTTTGCAAAAAAGTGCTTGACAAAAGCGGTAAATGATGTATAATATTATCGTTGCCCGTAGATAATATGGCATAAGCAACAAAACTTAATCTAGCGGAATTGTGTAACGGTAGCACGACAGACTCTGACTCTGTTTGTTGGGGTTCGAATCCCTATTCCGCTGCCAACAAAAAAGCATCGACCTCGGTTGGTGCTTTTTTGTTAGTTTATATAGGGATTCGAACAAGGAGGGAGAAGGTCGCATGACTTTCGGAAGAAAATAGTCCGGTGGACTGTTTTCGCCGACGTGGGCAAGCCGCTATAAGCGGCGCGAAGGGTGCGTTGCACCCGAAGAAATCCCTATTCCGCTGCCAAAACAAATAGTCATCCATTTTGGGTGGCTATTTGTTTTTGTAATGAAAAAGATTGGATTAGAATCGTTTTCGTCGAATGGCGAAAACGTTCGTCGAAGCAGCCAAAATGCAAAGCAGTTTGGACTGTGAAGTCTCGAGTAAGGCAAATTGTTTGGGCACCATCAAGGACGGTCAAAACAATGCCGACGGAGAGTATCCCGTAAATGCAAGCAACTGTATATCTTTGGCGGCACGAAGGGCGCGTTGCGCCCGAAGAAATCCCTATTCCGCTATAATACTATAAACAACACAACCATATTGAATTTCAAAAGTAATAATGATATAATTTTAATGATAATGAGTTAAAGGATTGATAAATATGCTTAAACGCACTCTTAGGACTGTGCTCTTTTTACTCGGTAGCGCTATTGCTATAAACGGTATTGTTTTGTTTTTTAGCGCTAGTTTTAATCTTGGAATATTGCTAACCTTTCTTTTGGGTGCGGCACTTGTTAGTTACTCTGTTTTTTATAATTTGATAAACAGTCGCTTTCCAAAATATTTGAAGGCAATTATTATTTCTTTGTTTTGCATATGTATCGCCTTCGCTTCCTTTTTGCTCATATTCGGTACTACCGATACTGTAACATACAAAGAAGATGCCGTTATAGTATTAGGCGCAGGTATTAAAGAAGATAAGCCTACGCGATTGCTTAAAAGCAGGCTGGACAAAGCCCTTTTATGCTACCAAGAAAATCCTGATGTTATAATTATTGTTTC
Organism: Acutalibacteraceae bacterium; assembly: GCA_045587265.1. Classification (GTDB taxonomy): domain Bacteria; phylum Bacillota; class Clostridia; order Oscillospirales; family Acutalibacteraceae; genus UMGS1532. Next base: position 41,447 of record JAZNBX010000031.1, read on the forward strand.
AGGAGGCATAGGTCCGCAAGAAAAGTTTACCGAAGCCTACGTTATGCAAAAGTACCTACTAAAAAAAGGCATACCACAAGAGAATATACTAACTGAAGATAAATCCACAAGCACCTATGAAAACTTTATTTTTTCTAAAAAGATTTTAGATGATAAATTTGATAAGGATTACTCTCTTTGTTTTGTTACTAACGAATATCACATTTACAGAGCAGGCAAAATTGCTAAAACTGCCAATATAGAAAGCGCTACTCATACACATAGCACTACTGTGTGGCATTCGGTATTGCCAGGAACATTAAGAGAATGTCTGGCAGTAATTAAATTTTGGCTATTTAAGTGTTAAAATAGATGCTTGTTTTCCCTCTTTTTTAACCTTGACTTTTAATTTTGTTTAGTGTATAAAAATCAAGTAATTAGCATTGGAGGTAACAATAATGAAAATCAAACTTTTATTCCAAGGTGATAGTATTACTGACTGCTTTAGAACTCGTGAAGATACCAACTACATAGGTTTAGGTTACCCAAAATATGCAGTCGAATTACTAAAACAGAAATATCCAGAGGTTGAGTTCGAGTTTGTAAATCGTGGTGTTGGCGGAAACCAGACCATGCACCTTATAAACCGCTTGCAAGAGGACCTTGTTGACGTTAATCCCGACATTGTTTCAATACTTATCGGTATTAACGACGTTTGGCACTATGCTGAGGGTAAAAAATGGCTTGATAATGACCTTTTTGAAGAGCGCTATCGCACTATTTTAGATACCATTAAAGAAAAAACACACGCAAAACTTATGATGATGGAACCTTTCTTAATCCCTGTGCCTGATAAACTTTTCTTTAGAGAAGATTTGGCACCAAAGATTGAAATTATCCGCAAACTTGCTCGTGAATATGCCGACGTGTATTTACCAACAGACGGACTTTTGGCCTCTGCTTTTATTGGCGATGAACCAACGTCTTTTAGTAACGATGGTGTTCATCCTAACGACAAGGGTTCAGAATTTATCGGCGGCCTTTACGTTGAATATATTTCTAAAATCATCGACCAAATGATTAAATAATTTAACGCCACCCAGGATTTAAAACTTGGGTGGCGCTTTTTGTTATCCAAACACTCTTCCGGAGTGCTCCTTTAATAGTCTTAATCTGTTTTTGACCGTGCTACACAAATGTAAAAACTCATCTTTGGATTCGGATAAAAGCGGTAAAGCAGATATATCCAAACTTAAATTATCCAATTCGTTATCCGAATAAAACATACATAATAGTTTTTCTTTTCTTTCCCAATAACTATTAAACTCCTTAGATAGTTCTTTTGTATCCTTAATGTTGTCTTTTTTATATTCAGTTTCTAATTTTTCTATATAATTATTTGATTCAGTAAAAACCGACTCTACCTCTGCTCTCTCAGTTATACAGAGTGAAACTATAATTATCGAAATTATAGCCGCCGCTAATATCCTACTCACTCTTTTTCTCCTTTTTGATTATTACGGTATTTTTAAATCTGTCAACCGTCATAATAAACACTTCTTTTTCATTTGTGTGTTTTGCGTTCAGTATTTTTCTAACTTCATAAGGGTTAATATTGGCTTCCTGCATACCTCGCTTTAGCAATTTACCGTCACTGATAACTAATGATGGATACGAATCGGGTTCTGACACCTTTGTGCAGTCCATTACCCTTGCCTGTCTATACTGTGGTTTTTGCAGAACGTTTAAAGTGCCGTTAGTTTCCAACACCGCGTATGATACTTCCCTCAAATCAAAAATGTTTTGGTTTCGCAAAAGTTCTAGCAAATCTGCAACCGTTAAACGCATCTTTTTTAGTTGCGATTGTAAAATTCGCCCCTCTTTTATAACCAATGCAGATTTACCGTTAGTTATATTATTTAAAACATTTGATTTCATTGTAAGGATAGTTAGTGCAATTTCAAATGCAACAAGTGCAAATATCGCAACAATAGAAACAATAATCGGTTGTGTAGTATCCTGAATCGGCACAGATGCAATCTCAGAAATTAGTATTGTTACAACTAATTCGGAAGGTTGCATATCACCTATCTGTCTTTTACCCATAAGTCTCATTGCAACCATTACTAGAATATATAAAATCAAGGTTCTTATTACTGTTGTAAACACACTTATCACCAAAAATATTTTGCCAATAAATACTACCAATATACACAAAAACTCCGCCATAAAAGGCGGAGTCTTTGCAGTATAGAAAAAAGGAGATTCAAATTTCTGAATTAAAATTATTTGCTACCAAGAGTTAATTCTTTATTAAGTCTGTCAGTATAATTAAAATTAACTTCTCTAGCAAATAGTCCGTTACACTCAAATACCTTTATAACGGCTAGGTAGGTATCCCAACCCATTGGTGCTGTTTTACGCTCGATGTCTGAAATTGTTTGACGGCTTTTGCCGATTGCCTCTGCTAAATCGGACTGGGATATATGCATTGATTTTCTAAAGAAAGGTAGCGATGCTACTAGTTCGTCAATAAGTGCTTGACGCGCTGAACTGATTTTGAACTCTGGCATAAATATTCACCCTCTCAAGTTGCATATTTTGATAGAATACTATATAATAATTATACAAAATATAGTTATTCTTGTCAATTATTTTTGGCACAAATTGTGTATTTCGGCAGTTTTAACAATTTATTGACAAATTACTTTTCAACTAAAATATTTATTTTAGTTAATATACATAACTGATTTATTATTTGTATAATTTTGCTATTTATTCGGTACAAACAGCCTGTCACGTTACTGTAAACTAAAAAATGGTAGCAAATAAGTTGCTACCATTTTTTATGTTTTATTTAAAATCGTCTATTTTAAAATGCCACTCTTCTCTTTTTCTAAATGGTGTTTTAAACTTTTTGTTTAACTTGCCTTGTTCCTCTAAATGAATATAACAAGCAACGTCGCAAGCCCTACCACAGATAGAACACTGATACGCGTGCTGTGCGGGTGGATAGAAATAAATGTTATCTAAAATTTTACGGGCAATTTCTGGGTCTACCTTTGCTTCACCACTAATGATTTCCAAGCGGTTCTCAAAGTCCTCAAAAGCCTCGGGTGGCATAAACGGATTTTTAGTACCATTTGCACCGTTGTAATACACAGTACATTGCCAAGAGTCTACCTCTCCGTTATTATCAATCGCTTTACCCGGACAGGCTGCGGCACATTTACCACAACCATCGCAAAGATGAGGCACTACTAAATCGGTGGCTTCAATTTCCATATCGGTTAAAATAAAGCAATATCTGACCATTGGTCCAAAATCATCAGTTAATAGTGTGTTATGAAAACCTTTTTCACCGAGACCGCACTTTACTGCAGCATCTAAAAAGTTCATCTGTACCTCTTGCGGTTTGTTTCTGTAAACCGCATCATAAGCAACCTCGGGATTGTTGCTATTCGTCTCTGCCATAATTTGTTGATGGCGACGTTGAGGCAAAGCAATAAAACCTTCTTCCTCAATTAAGTTAGCAACCCTGATGCTTGCCATTGGCATAATAGTTTCTTCCATATTTTCGACGCCCATAGTGGTATATTGATAATATGTACTTCCCTCTTCTATACCGCGATATGCGCCGCGTAGCACACGAAAGCCTAGACCAACAACAGTTTTGGTCTCAGGCATAATTTTAAATATAGCATCATCTTTATCAAAACGCGAAGCAGGTGCAAAACCAACAATATCTGCACTGCATTTTTTGGCTAGTTCAATAATTTTATTCTTCATATTATAGCTCTCCTATCAAATGCTTATAGCAGACAATATCACATTTTTTACCACAAAGACAAGGCGAATAACCCCACTGTGTATTAGGCAAAAAGTTTAACTGCTTGTAAATTTCTCTAGCGCTTACACTATCAAAACGCTTTTCGCCGTTCAAAATCTGCTCGCGCTCGGGGTGGTCTTTTAAGAATTCGTCCGTAATAAACGGATTAGATTTATGCGCACCCTTGTAGTAAACACTGCACTGCCAAGTATCTAGGCCCTTATCGCTAATAGCATTACCGGGGCAAGCCGCTATACATTTACCGCATTTATCACAAATAGGCTCCGAAATCGGCTCATCATATTCGAGTTCTGCATCGGTAATGATAAAGCAATATCGCATAAACGGACCATATTTTTTGTTTATAATTTTGCCATTTAATCCCGCTTCGCCCAAACCGCAAGCCTTAGCCGCTTTAGAGAAATCAATAATAACATCGGGGGTAGGTTTGCCCTCTGCTACGGGAACAGCGTGCACTAGTTCGTATGTATCAACAACCTCGGGGTTGGTTTCTTTATCGCCCTTAATTCTTAGGTTAGGAACGGATTTTTGAAGACAAGCATCATAGCCAAAATTTTCAATAAATCCGCCTATTTTAAGCAAGAAAATCTCGGCTAGTTCCTCGTCCTCATACTTAACGCCAAGGCTTGTGTAAGAATAGAACTGATTGCCGTTTTCCATAGCCTTATATAAGCCCTTTGGTACTGCAAAACCAAAGCCGATTATACTTTTGGCTTTTGGTAAAATCATTTTAGGGTCACGGCCCTTGTTTTCTTCTTCATACACTCTACCGATACCACATATTGTAGCACCAAGTTCGCGCGCTTTTTCTTTAATCATTGCACTTGTTAACACTTTAGCCGCCCCCTATCTATCAAGTTTCCAAGGCTTACCTGTACGAAGTGGGTTTTTAAACCTTTCTTCCATACAACCGCCCTTTTTCTCTAACATTGCAACGCAACCTCTGATACATCCGCCGCACTTTGCCATATTATATCCAACCCAACTTGGAAAATATTTTTGCAAAGCAGTATAAACCTTTACAACTTCGGTTTCGTCTGCAACATCGGTTACACCTTCTAAAAGGTCAAGGTCGCCGTTTTCGTTTTTATCAAAAACTTCCTTTGGTACAAACGGATTATAGTATCTGCCTGCATGGGTATAGAAAGCGTAGCAACGCCACATATCTATATCTCCCCACTCGCAGATTTTACCGCCTATATTTACGGTCAGTTTTTTGTCGGAATTTACAGGTGGAATACACCCGCCGGGGCACTCGCGAACACAAGCGCCACATTTACGGCAAAGAGGCTCGCCATCATAAACGTCGTCATATTCAAGTTCTGCATCGGTGAATAAGAAAGCAACCCTTTGCAAAGGACCAAAATCTTTAGTTAAAAGCATCTTACTCCAACCAATTTCACCAAGGCCACAAGCAACTGCCGCAAGTCTGAACTGAAACTGCAGGTCGGGCGCTACGTTTATATCCCTTGTTGCTCTTGTAAACTCAACGCTACGATGGTGTGCGGTTGCATTCTTAACCTGGTCATTAGCCTCGATTTGTTCTTCGGGAGAAAGTGTGCTTCCCTCTCTACCATCCATATCCGAAACCGAACCGCGAGCGCCTGTATTACGATATACAAACGCCTCATATCCCTCATCCTCAATAAGTTTACCTACGTTATAAAGCACCGCCGGAGCAAAGATTTCGTTGATACCGCCATAAGCCATTGATGGATATTGGAAAAACTGTGTTCCCTCCTCAATACCTCTTTGAACACCACGTGGTATTCTAAAAACGAAACCTATGACACTTTTAGCCTCAGGGAAAAGAAATTGCGGATTCATATCGTCCGGTGCGCCATCAAAACGTGACATTGGACCGATACCGCACATATCTGCACCTGCTGCAAGTGCCGCCTCTTTAATCATTTTAGACGTTAGCATTTTTATTACCCCCATTTTTCTTCCATATTAACTAATGTTAATTTTTCGCCATTTTGCAAAGCATAAGGATATATGCTATGTTGTGGCTCTAAAATATCTAATATATTGCCGGAGAACTTAGCTCTTACATAACTTTCTACAACTGCTACGGGGTTTCTATGTACCCTTGTTGCAAGTTTTATCGCTTTGAAAATGCCTTCATATTTAGAAATATCTTCAGGTCTTATAAAGTTTGTGTAATCTATAAGTTTTTTATAGTTTTCGGGATTGCTCAAAAACTCCTTACACATACCGCTAAAGTTATAAGCGTTATCCATTTTTGAAATTTCATCTTCATGTGCTACAAGGTTATCATGAAATACGTGCGCCGAGCAATAATTTAAGCAGCCGCTATTACCTAGGCCATACAGTACTTTGCCGTTAGCCTCTGCCCAATTTTTAAGGTTTAGCAGAGCATTTATATCTCTATTGAGTTCGCGCTTCACATAGTAACTGTCGAAATACGAGGCTAGGTACTCCATACCTTCTACAGTACCAATTTCCATATTAACCGATGCGCGCACCTCAACGTCACTAAAATTATTTTTAGTAAACTTTGCAATAAGCGGCGAGGTTGTTGTAATTGAATTCAGATTAAATTTTCTCTTTATGTAATCCATAGCCATACCGACATCGTTAAAGAATGCACGTGACTGGCTATCTTTGCCGTAACAGTTAGCATTAAAAAGCATATTAAAAGCAATGCCGTTATCGTTAAGTTTTTTTAAAACCTCTAACTGTTTTGCCTGCATTTCCCAAGGAGTAAGATTTTCATTAAGAAGTTGATTACTTCTGCCATTTGCGAAATTGCTAAACGAAAAATAAACCTCGTAAATACTATCCGTGTTTTTTAGCACACAATCGGTTAAGCGGTCGTTAGAAAAATTAAGACCAACCATATATTTCATAAAAACACCCCAAAACACATTTTACATATTGATTTTAACACTTTACTCTGTTATTATTAAGAAAGAAAGCAAACAAAAAACATAACAAAACAAACATTTCAGAGGTTGGATTATGAATATTGCGGATATAAACCCTTTTATAAGGTTCGCAGACCTTGTGAATTACCGAACTTCTAGCGGAAAAGTATATGTAAAAGATTGCAGAATATTTTATATCACTGAAGGAACGGCAGATATTACTATTGAAAACCAACATTATAAACTTGACGAAGGTTCTCTCTTTTACTGCACCTGTGGCAGTGTTTATGAAATATCTTCGCCAGGTGGCGCAGACATTCTTGCTATAAACTTTGATTTAACACAAGAAAACAAACACCAGCGCGAAAGTTTTATACCTATAAAATGCACTAGTGATTTCGTGCCTAAAATTAGCACTAATATCGGTGATAGCAGTTTTTTGGGTAGCCATTTATTTATTAAAGGTACTCAATTCAAGCCGCAAATTAAGTCTATTATTAAAGAGTTTGAGTCGTTTAGGTTGCTAAGCAGAGAAAAAAGCAGTAGTATGCTAAAAACGCTTCTCTGCGAATTACATCAATCCTCGGTTAACCTTGGCGCATCTTCTTTTGATACAGTTAATCAAATTATAGATTATATTAACCGAAACCTTAGTTTGCAATTTACTAATAAAGACCTCGCTGATATGGCGAACTATCACGAATATCACTTAAACCGCCTATTTTTACAAACAACGGGGCTTAGCATTCATAAATATATTATTAAACAACGCCTAGAAGAAGCAAAACGGCTATTGCAAAACACAGAACTTTCGGTTTCGCAAATAGCCGAGCAAATAGGGTTTCAAAATAGTGCTTATTTTTCTAATTATTTTAAATCAGTAATTGGATTAACACCTATGCAATATCGAAAAAATGCTGGAACATTTATTTAGTAGTTTTCGCTATAAAGAGCAAAATAAGCCTTTTCGTGCTTACATACGGGGCAAACTTCGGGAGCAGTTTTGCCAAAATGAATATGACCGCAAGCGCCACATTGCCACATAACGTCGCCATCACGTGAAAATACTACTCCGCCCTCTACATTGGAAATCAATTTTCGATAACGTTCTTCGTGTTGCTTTTCAATTTCTGCTACCTTTTCAAACTTAAATGCAATTTCATCGAAGCCCTCTTCTCTTGCCTCTTTTGCCATTCGGCTATACATTTCGGTCCATTCTAAGTTTTCTCCTGTCGCTCCGTCGTTCAGGTTTTCAAGTGTAGCAGGCATTTCTCCATCATGCAAATATTTAAACCATATTTCTGCGTGTTGCTTTTCGTTTTTCGCAGTTTCTTTAAAAATATTGGCTATTTGATTATAACCATCCTGCTTTGCTTTTTGAGAATAATACTTATACTTTGTATACGCCATACTCTCGCCAGCATATGCTTCTCTTAAATTATGCTCTGTTTTTGTACCGTGTAAATTTTTCATACTATCACCTTTTATATTATTTTAGTGTACCTATCAATATATTAACCAATATTTTTACTATTATGTTTAAGGTGCAAAGATACAGTGTATTTTCTCTGATATTTTAAACATTGACTTAAGTTTAAGTGTATAATAAAATTTATATAAATAGCAGTGAAGGAGTTTTATTATGAATACTTCTGCAAAGTTACAAAGTTTAATAGACAACCTAAAAAACGGTGAAACGTTAAGCCTTAACGGTGAGGATTATTATTTAGACGAAAAAATAATAATTAGAGGCAAACGAAATGTTGTAATTGACGGCGGTGGCGCAAATATTACAACTAAGTACGTTAACTCTGCCCATTTTTCCGAAAGTGTTGACGCTTTTTTAATAACAGGTTGCGAGGGGTTACAACTTAAAAACATTTATTTAGATACCGACGTTCCCGCTAACGTTACCGCAACTGTTAAGGAAATACTAATAGATGAAAAGGCTTTAATTTTAGAGATTGATGACGTATACGATATGAAGGGCAACGAACTCTTTTTATCGTTTAATGCTATTGACGATGAAGGCACCCCCTATCGTTTTGGTTACTACCAAAAGCATCCCGACCCTAATATAGTTACAGTTGTTCAAGATGAGGTTTTGTGTGCTTGCACATATTGGGGCGCTAAATACGATTACCTTGGAAATAACACATTTAAGGTGTATTTTGAGGTTAATTCTTTTGGCGAACTAGAGGTTGGAAACAGGCTTTGCATTCGCCACACTATGTACGGACCTAGCGTTATTGTTTTAAAAGACAGCAACGATACTGTTCTTGAAAATATAACAATGTATGCAACGCCAGGTATGGGCATTATGGTATTCCCACGATGCAACAATTTAACGATAGACGGCGTTAAAATGATTAAAAAAGACGGCAGTCATTCTCTTATGGCTTGCAACTGCGACGGCATACACCTAACGGGCGCTATGGGCAAGTTTATAATGAAAAACTGCGTATTCGACGGTATGGGCGACGATGCGCTAAACATTCACACCATAGCAGGTACTTGCACCGAGGTTGATTTAGATGAGAGAAAAATCAAGTGCAACTACAGCAAAAAAAGCCCTGATGGTAGGCTTAAAGAAAACTGGTGCATAAAGGGCGACGTTATCAAGGTTTTTGACCCGATAACGATGCAAAACACCGCCACTTTTACGGTCACAGATTATAAAGACGGCTACATAACCTACGAAGATTTGCAAGGCGAGTTAAAACCAAAAGACGTTATGCAAAACTACACCTTAACAGTTTCTTGCGAGGTAACCGATTGTGAGGTTAAAAACACTCGCTCACGTGGTTTTGTAATTCAAACCGACAACGTAGAAATTAAAAACTCGAAATTCTTTGGTCTTTCTAACTGTGCGGTTAAGGTTGCTTGCTGCTTTAGTTATTGGTACGAAGTAGGACCTACTACCAACTTTTATATGCACGACAACGACATTGAAAAATGCGCTTATATTGACGTAAACTCACCTGGTATTGGAGTATTTACAAGGCACGACGGCAACAATGAAAACGTTACGGGACTGCACAAAAACATTAGAATTGAAAACAACACCTTTAGACGAATGAGGAACAATATGATTACAGTTTCTTCCTCTGACAATGTCGAGGTGTGTGGCAACAAATTTATTAAAAGAGAAGAAACAGAAATCCCACCCGTTAAATTCATTAGTTGCAACAACGTTAAAGAACAAAATAATATTGATTTATAAACTAAAACACCCTTGCACAAAGCAACGGTGTTTTTCTTATTTTCCAAATAGGCGTTTTTGTTTTTCAAAGAGGGATTTTTTGCGCTTATCGGTATCCGTATCGCTAACAACATATTGTTCGCCACACTTTGCAAGCACCGAGCCTTCACGAAGATTACCGCTGATTAGTTGGGTCGATATGTTAACATATTCACCATCTATTTCACAAACTGCATAGCCGTTTTCAATTCTATCAACTATAATCATACCGGTCACCTATCTACGCTTTTTACCGTCCCATTTACCGCCCATACGGCTTTTGGGTTTTACTTTAGTATTTTTTGTATTATTAGTTTTGCCCATTACCAAGCAATTTTTACCGCTACCGATAAGGTCGGCTCTACCCGCTTTTCGCAATGCTTTTATAATAAGTTCACGGTTTTCGGGTTTATAATATTGCAGTAATGCACGTTGTAGGCTTTTTTCTTCCATAGTTTTAGGAACAAATACAGGTTTCATAGTATGAGGGTCTAGGCCTGTATAATACATTGCTGTAGACAGTGTTCCAGGTGTTGGATAGAAATCCTGCACCTGCTCGGGTCTTATCCTCTCACGTTTTAAGAACACTGCTAGTTCTACCGCATCACGAAGCGTGCTACCCGGGTGACTAGACATTAAATATGGCACTAAATACTGCTCTTTGCCCATACCTTTAGTAACCTTATAAAAATCGTCTGCAAAGCGCTTATAAGTATCAATATGAGGTTTGCCCATTTTATCTAATACCGCCGCCGAACAATGCTCGGGGGCAACCTTTAACTGCCCGCTAACGTGGTGCCTTACCAAAGTTTTTAAAAATTCACGGCTTCTATCTTCTAAAAGATAATCAAACCTAACACCCGAGCGAATGAACACCTTTTTAATTTTAGGTATATTTCGCATTTCGTTAAGTATATCGATATACTCACTATGGTCAACCTCTAGATTTTTGCAAGGGGTTGGCGCTAAACACTTTTTGCCCTTGCAAAGTCCGTTTTTTAGTTGCTTACTGCAAGAGGGTTTTCTAAAGTTTGCGGTAGGACCGCCTACGTCGTGAATATAGCCCTTAAAATGCGGATTTTTAGTAAGTTTTTCGGCTTCTTTTAGCACCGACTCTTTACTGCGCACCGCAATCTGTCTGCCTTGATGAAAGGCAATAGAACAGAAATTACAAGCGCCAAAGCAACCACGGTTATGTGTAATTGAAAATTCTACCTCTTCTATTGCAGGCACACCGCCAAGTTTTTCATAACTCGGGTGGTAATACCTTTCAAACGGCAGTTCATACACCTTATCTAGTTCCTCGGTACTTAGTGGTGGCATTGGTGGGTTTTGTATCAAATAACGCTTGCCGTGTTGCTGGATAAGTCTCTTACCACGTACTGCATCCTGCTCGTCATACTCAATTCTGCAGGCTTCGGCATACTTTTCTTTAGAAGTTTTGCAAGAGTCAAAAGACGGCAAAGTTATACCACGAACGCCCTCGGCGCTATCAGACACATAGCATATACCAAGTATATCCCGCAAGCCTTCTATACCTTTTCCGTTACTTAGTGCATCGGCAATTTCTATGGTTTGCTTTTCGCCCATACCGAAAGAAAGTATATCCGCCTTACTGTCGATTAAAACCGACGGCATAACCTCGTCTGCCCAATAGTCATAATGAGCAAAAGGGCGCAAAGACGCCTCTACGCCACCGATTATAATAGGCATACTTGGGAACAGTTCACGTATTTTATTTGAATAAACCGTTACCGCCCTATCGGGTCTAAGACCCATTTTATTGCCCGGCGAATAAGCATCGGTACTACGCTTACGCTTGGCGGCGGTATAGTGCGCCACCATTGAATCAATATTACCCGCGTTAACCATAAAGGCATACTTCGGTGTGCCGAGTTTTAAAAAGTCGGTATCACTTTTCCAATTAGGTTGGGAAATAATACCGACTTTGTAACCCGCACTTTCAAGTACCCTAGAAATTATTGCGGTACCAAAGGTTGGGTGGTCGACATACGCGTCGCCCGTAACGATTATAAAATCGCACTGCTCCCAACCTCTTAAATCCATATCTTTTTTTGAAATAGGTAAAAACATATCTACTCTTCCGTATTGGCGGTTTCTTCGCCTCTAGCTTGCATTTCAAGTAGTTGCGCCTTTGTGATGAGCACAGCCCTTGGTTTTGCACCTTCGTATGGACCGATTATGCCGCGTTCTGCCATTTGGTCCATAATACGTGCGGCTCTGGCGTAACCAAGTTTTAATCTACGTTGTAATAGGGATGTTGATGCTTGTCCGTTTTCTACAACGCACTCGATAGCGGCACCGAGCATTGCATCAGCATCGCCGTCAACATCGCCACCATCAGAGCCTTTTGATTTCTTATTATCGGCTGCGGCGGCTTGACGCTCGATTTCTTCCATAATACCATCGTCGTACTCGCCTTTTCTAACGCCTTTAATAAACTCAACAACGCTTTCTACCTCTTCGTCGCTTACAAAACAACCTTGTATGCGGCGAGGTTTAATTGCACCCACGGGGTTAAATAGCATATCGCCCCTACCGAGCAATTTTTCTGCTCCACCCGTATCAAGAATGGTTCTACTATCGGTTGAAGAAGAAACCATAAATGCAACACGAGATGGAATGTTTGCTTTAATTATACCCGTAATAACGTCAACAGACGGACGTTGGGTAGCAATAAGCAGGTGCATACCTGCGGCACGTGCTTTTTGTGCGATACGACAAATAGAATCTTCAACCTCGTGCGGTGCAGACATCATAAGGTCGGCAAGCTCGTCAATAATAATAACGATTTGAGGCATTTTGATAAGATTATCAGATTTCTCTGCGAGTCTATTGTAACCCTCAAGATTTCTAACGTCATTTTCTGCAAAGAGTTTATAACGGTTTTCCATTTCTGTAACCGCCCAACCAAGCGCACCTGATGCTTTTCTTGGGTCGGTAACAACAGGAACTAAAAGGTGCGGTATGCCGTTATAAACACCAAGTTCAACAACCTTGGGGTCAATCATTAAAAGTTTAACCTCGTCAGGATTTGCATTATAAAGCAAACTTACAATAAACGAGTTAATGCAAACCGATTTACCTGAACCTGTTGCACCCGCAATAAGTCCATGAGGCATTTTTGCAATATCGGTAACGATAGGTGTACCTGCAATATCACGGCCTAATGCTACGGTAAGTTTAGACTTTGACGACGTAAAGGCCTTTGAGTCAATAATCTCGCGCACAGTAACCATACTTGCACTCTTATTAGGAACCTCAATACCAACTGCAGGTTTATTTGGAATAGGCGCTTCTATACGTACGCCTGCGGCGGCAAGGTTCATAGCAATATCGTTTGAAAGACCTGTGATTTTGCTTATTTTAACACCTGCGGCAGGTTGTAACTCATATCTTGTTACAGAAGGACCTACGCTTATATTTATAATCTTGGTTTCAACACCAAAACTACGAAGTATATTTACAAGTTGTTCGCCAACTGCCTCGTGGTCGGTAGCGGCGCCGCCGACACCTGTAGGCTCCTGCAAAAGTGATAGCGGTGGGAAGCGATAAGCATCCTCATCCTCGGGTATATCCTCTAATGTAACCTCATTAGAAATACCATCTAGCATAGGTGCATCGTTTTCAGGTTTTTCTTCCTGTTTTATTTCTTCGCTAACAGTTTCCTCGACAGGTAATTTGACCTGTTTTTTAAGTGGTTCTACCGGTTCATCTTGTGGCTCTACTTCCACGTCGATTTGTGATTCAGGAGTATATTCTTCTCCACGATATGTAGCGATAACCTTGCGACGTTGCTCTGCAACATTTAAAGGCTTATCTGTAACCTCCTCAACGGTAGGTCCACGCTTTTCGCCAGGAACTGCCACGTCAAGTTCAAACTTAGCCTTTTGCTCTTCACGACGCTTTTCGTGTTCTTCAAGTCTGTTTTCTATAGCTGCGCCTGCCGATTTAATCGGTTTTGCAAGCATTTTATATGCACTTATCAAGGTTGTACCCGTTATAAACATTAGCACAACTATTATTAAAATAATAATGGTTATTTTAGCGCCGGTTGCACCTAAAAGCGCATGCATTGGATGACCAAGAAGTGCACCTAAAACACCGCCGTACACGTCGGTAAACTTAAATGCGGTTACAAAATGATCTAAAAATTCGGTAGTTTTGGCGATACCAGAGAAAATATCAACCGCGCCACAAATAAACCAAACAAGCAAGCCGCCTTCTACAATTCTTGTGGCATATTTATCGGAATACTTGTCCATAGCGCCCAACACTGCAACCGCGCCTAAAATTATTGGCATTATGTACGCGCAAACACCGAATACACCAAACATAAAATCGTGCAACCAGTTCCACAAATTTTTCTCTTCGGAAGATATTATTGCAACAAACATAAAAAACACAGCCGCCGCAAACATAATTATTGCGCTGAACTGTTTTTTACCCGACTGTTGTGGCGCATTTTCTGCTTGCATTATGCTTGTAGCAGTTGCGCTTGCAGGGCGTTTTTTCTTTGTAGATTTTTTAGCCTTTTTAGTTGCCATTACATTATCTCCTCTATATGTATTGGGGTAGCGAACTACCCTTATTTTATTAACATTCCTAACGTTATATCGTTCGATAAATAATCTTTGAGGTCGGTAGAGTTTATGGAACGTACCATTAAACCATTAGAGGTTTTCTCGCACCCAACAAATCTGTGACCCAACTTATAGTATTCAATCTCGCTATATTTTGGCGGAAAAATCATTTCGGGGTCAGCCACTGTGTGAAGAAGCATTATTGCCGCCCCCTTCTATTAATGAATAAAGACATTCAATAGCCTCGCGAAGACCGCCAAGGTTATCAATTAGCCCCTCTTTTACTGCGGCCTCGCCCTCTAAAACCGTACCCATATCTGTAACAAGTTCGCCAACGTTCAGCATTAATTTTTTAAATCTATCGCCCGAAATTTTAGAATTATCGGTAATAAAGCGGATTATTCTATCCTGCATTTTATCAAAATAATTAAGCATTTGCGGAACGCCAAGCACCAATCCTGACGTTCTGACAGGGTGCAGAGTCATTGTAGCAGACGGCACTATAAACGAGCGTTTTGCCGAGACCGCCAATGGAACACCGATTGAATGACCGCCACCCAAAACTAACGAAACTGTTGGCTTTTTCATTCCTGCTATAAGTTCGGCAATGGCAAGACCTGCTTCTACGTCGCCGCCTACCGTATTTAATATAATTAAAAGCCCCTCTATTTCCTTGTCTTCTTCAATAGCCACAAGTTGCGGAATAACGTGCTCATACTTTGTGGTTTTGTTTTGTGAGGGCAATATATAATGCCCCTCTATTTGACCCACAACGGTTAAACAATGTATAACGTGTTTACCGCTAGCAGAGGTTACCGAGCCCATCTTTTCAATTTGCTCTAATTGAGGGTTATCGCTAAACTGATTTTCGGCTTCTTCGCCCTTTGTTTCATTACATTTTACGTTGTTTTCATTATTGCTCATAACAAACCAGCCTTTCTGCCAATTTATCATTTGCAATATCTAGTTAATTATACCATTTAAAACATACTTTTGCAAGTATTATAAAAGAAAAGACTTACAATATAAAATCGGGTATAGCGCATTTTGCACCATACCCGAATTTATAAATCTTAGTACATTCCACCTTGTGCGGCGGCAGCGGCTGCGGCAGCATTTGCGGCTGCGGCATCCTCTTTCTTTTCTGCTACCAATGTTTCGGTTGTAAGAACCATTGAAGCAACTGATGCAGCATTGAGAAGTGCAGAACGTGTAACTTTTGTTGGGTCAACAATACCTGCTTTAATCATATCGGTATATTCTTCACGATAAGCATCAAAACCATAGTTTGTTTTACCCGAAGCCACAATTTTATCTATAATAACAGAGCCTTCCAAACCTGCATTTGAAGAAATCTGACGGATAGGTGCCTCTAGTGCTTTAAGCACGATGCAAACACCTGTTTTCTCGTCGCCACTTGTCTTCTCAACTAGTGTCTTAACAGATCCCATTGCATTGATTAGTGCAACACCGCCACCTGCAACGATGCCTTCTTCAACGGCGGCCTTTGTAGCAGCGAGAGCATCCTCTATACGAAGTTTGTTCTCTTTCATTTCAATTTCGGTAGCGGCACCAACCTTAATAACTGCAACACCGCCCGAAAGTTTAGCAAGTCTTTCTTGTAGTTTTTCGCGGTCGAATTCGGAAGTAGTTGTTTCAATCTGAGCCTTGATTTGACCGATCCTAGCACGAATAGCATCGCTATCGCCCGCACCATCAACAATAATTGTATCCTCTTTGCCAACCTTAACCTGACGAGCAGTACCAAGTTGCGCTAAGGTTGTATCTTTAAGCTCGAAACCGAGTTCTTCTGTAATAACAGTACCGCCGGTAAGAATAGCGATATCTTGTAGCATTTCCTTTCTTCTATCGCCAAAACCGGGAGCCTTAACACCAACACAGGTAAAGGTACCGCGAAGTTTATTCATAATAATGGTTGAAAGTGCTTCGCCCTCAATATCCTCGGCAACTATTAAAAGTTTTTTACCCGACTGAACAATCTGCTCTAAAAGAGGTAGAATTTCTTGAATGTTGGTGATTTTCTTGTCGGTAATAAGAACTAGTGGCTCTTCTAAAACTGCTTCCATTTTTTCGGCATCGGTAGCCATATAAGGTGTGATGTAGCCTCTATCAAACTGCATACCCTCAACAACCTCTGAATAGGTTTCGGCAGTCTTGGACTCTTCAACAGTGATAACACCATCAGCAGACACCTTTTCCATTGCCTCGGCAATAAGTTTACCAATAAACTCGTCGCCTGCAGAAACTGTTGCAACACGGGCAATATCTTCACTGCCTTGAACCTTTTGAGAGTTAGCCTTAACTGTTTCAACTGCGGTATCAACTGCAAGTTTAATACCCTTTTTAACTACCATTGGGTTTGCGCCTGCGGCAACGTTTTTCATACCTTCGCATATAAGTGCTTGCGCTAAAACAGTAGCAGTGGTAGTACCGTCACCTGCTACGTCATTAGTTTTAGTAGCAACCTCTTTAACTAGTTGTGCGCCCATATTTTCAAATGGGTCATCTAATTCTACTTCTTTAGCAATAGTAACACCATCATTAGTAATAAGTGGTGCGCCGTATCTTTTATCTAAAACTGCATTTCTGCCTTTAGGACCCAAAGTTACCTTAACTGCATTTGCAAGTTTATCAACGCCTGCTTGAAGTGCTTTTCTTGCTTCTTCGCCAAAAATAATATCCTTTGCCATGAATTTCTCCTCCTATTATTCTACTATTGCAAGAACGTCAGATTGACGAACAATGCTATACTCTACTCCGTCAACCTTAACCTCGGTGCCTGCATATTTACTAATAAGCACTTTATCGCCTATTTTTAATGTCATTTTAACTTCGTTACCATCTACGATACCACCGGGGCCTACTGCTACAACCTCTGCAATTTCAGGCTTTTCTTGTGCAGCGGCGGCTAAAATTATACCGCTTTTGGTTTTCTCCTCTGCTTCGACCATTTTAATTACTACACGGTCTGCTAATGGTTTAATAGTCATTACTATTCCTCCGTTTTATAATAATTATCTCGAGATGTTTTAGCACTCTAACACCTCGAGTGCTAATATATATAATATACCTTTTTCAGAAAAAATCAAGTCTTATTTGGAAATATTTTTAAAATTTTTTGTTAATATCACTTGATTATATGATTATTATTTGTTAATTATGCTTTCTTCGACAATTTTTAACGATTCGCCAAAGGATTTTACCGCTTCTTTTGGCACAGAAAGAGCCAAGGCGTTTTTAACGATTTCACATTTTACCTCATTAAAATGGTAAACCTCGCCATCAATATTAAAAGCCACGGGCGCGTTACTTTTATATACCATACTCTCACACTCGCCGCTTAAGCAGTATGGAAGTTCAATATGTGTACCTTTGCGATATTTACCAAGTATAGACAAGGTTTTAAACCTTGAACGAGTAGAGATTATACTATAATTCAAGGTGTTGTCTGACGGATTGGCAGTTGGCGCACACTTATATCCGCCACCATAATATGGCGCGTTTGCACAAACTGCAAAAAGGCTTGGTATATCCTTATACTCCTTGCCGTCGATTATAAAATCAATCTTTTTACCAAACGGCAAGAAGAATGTTTGCACAACGCCAAGCATATACGCCATTGTGCCACTAACACCGCGTATCTTTTTAAATTTATCGGCATTTTCACAAACCATAGCATCCATACCTGCCGAGCAGGAGTTGATGCCATAATATGTTTTATCATCTGCCGATACCTTTATTAAGTCCACATAGCAAAGTTCACCCGATAGTTGAGCATCTAGGTTGCGAAAAGGCTCAATATCGACAAAGAATTTTAAAAAATCGTTTCCGCTACCGCAAGGCACTACGCCGAGGCTTGCGTTTTTATACCCAACTATTCCGTTTATAACCTCGTAGTTAGTACCCTCGCCACCACAAGAAAAGATGCGTACAGATTCGCCTGTTTCGGCTAGTCTTTTTGCTATTTTGGTACCTTCGCCTCTATATGTAGTTTCAAAATACTCTATACCGCGTTCTTTCAGTTCGGCAATAAGTTGCTTTTGAACTTCGCCCTTGCCTGCATTGGGATTGATAATAAAAACGTTCTTCATTTTCTTCCCTACTCTTTATCTAAAATACATATATAATTGGCATTTAATCATACCATTATAAAGTTTTCTGCGTTTATCGGCAGGTCTGCCAAAGATTTTTTCGAACTCGTCATGCGGGCTTATTACATAGTATTTTTTGCCCTCAGACTTTTCAAAAACTGTACCCATCGTTTTGTAAAGTTCTTCTGCCGCCCTTACATCCAAAAGCCTTTCGCCATAAGGTGGGTTGGTTATAACTAGACTTCTGCCATCGGGTAATTTAAAGTCTTTAACATCTGCTATAGATGCCTTAATGTACTTTTCCACGCCCGCTTTTTTAGCGTTTGCCAAGGTTAATTCTATCGCTTTTGGGTCAATATCATAACCTGTCGCCAAAAAGTCTATATTATGGCGCACCAAATCCTGAGCGCGCATTCTTTCTCTACTAAAACTAGCGCCATCAACAAACGGAAAACGCTCAGACGCAAACGAACGACGAAGACCGGGTGCTATATTTGTAGCCTTCAATGCCGCCTCAATAAGAATAGTACCTGAGCCACAGAAAGTATCAAAAAGCCTTGTGTCAGGGTAAATTCTTGCAACATCACACATAGCCGCCGCTAACGTTTCTTTAAGCGGTGCATCGTTTGAATTACGCCTATATCCACGCTTGTGCAAACCCTCGCCCGAGGTATCAATTGTAACCGATACTGTATCCTTTAATATTGAAAAGCGGATTGGTATAATTGCGCCCGATTCCTCGAACCAACTAATGCCATACTTTTTAGAAAGCCTTGTAACGATTGCTTTTTTAATTATTGACTGACAGTCAGGAATGCTATGTAGCGCCGAGTCAATACTCCATCCTTTTACAGGAAAAGCATTGTCTTTGCAAATAAAACGTTCCCATGAAAGTGCTACAACACCATCAAAAAGTTCCGTAAAGGTTGTGGCTTTAAACTCGCCTACTTTAATTAAAATTCGTTCAGCATAACGCGAGCAGATATTAGCGCGCGCCAAAATGTCCATATCGCCCTTAAAATCAACCCTACCGTTATTTACGGCAACGTCTTTAATTTCCAAGCGTTTTAGTTCATCGCCCAGAACACCCTCTATACCAAACAAACAGGGTGCGGTAAAATTTAAAAGTTCCATTATTTCTCCACTATTCTATAACTATTGTTTTGTGCCTTGTAACGTGGCAACCTATGTTTATTGCCAGAGGTAGTCCTGCAATATGGGTTGGGTACTGCTCGATAGCAACCGAAAGAGCCGTAGTGCTACCACCAAAGCCCTGAGGACCAACCCCCGTCTTATTTACTGCCGTTAAAATTTCGTTTTCTAGTTCGGCATAAAATGTGTCCAAATTACTTTCTGATATTGGCCTGCAAAGCGCCTTTTTGGAAAGATATGCAGAATACTCAAAATCTCCACCAATACCAATACCTATAACCATTGGAGGACACGGATTTCCGCCCGCAAGTTTTACTGTTTCTACCACTTTGTCAATGATAGTTTGCTTATCTGCGGCAGGGGTAAGCATATAAAGCCTACTCATATTTTCACTGCCAAAGCCTTTTGGTGCTACTGTTATTTTTACTTTATCACCCGAAACTATTTCGGTATGTAAAACTGCAGGTGTATTATCATTGGTATTTACTCTTAAAAGTGGGTCTTTTACAACAGATTTGCGCAAAAGTCCATCTTCATAACCTTGCCTTACACCATCGTTTACTGCATCTTTCAAAGGCTTGCCAACCAGGTGAACGTCTTGACCTATTTCAATAAAAACAACCGCCATACCCGTATCTTGACAAACGGGAATATCTAATTCCCTTGCAGCATCAATATTATTTTCCAAATCGGCCAATATATCTTTACCTAGCGCCGAACATTCGCTACATTTAGCGCAGGATATTGCATTACACAAATCTTCGGGCAAAATCTTATTGGTTTCTACCGCGAGTTTTGCCACCGCTTGCTCTATTAACCTGGTATCAATTTCTTTTAACATAATTATACCTTTAACCTTTTTAAAATATAAATACGGAGCATAGAATGCCCCGTATTATGTAACTAATTAGAAATTATCGCCCGAGCCGCGACGGGGACGGCGTGTTTCAAAATTTTTGCGTTTTAGGTCTGAAAACTTTTCATCACTTGTTTGCTTGAACTTGCTCATCATATCTTCAAAACTTGATGGCTCGCTTTTTTTAGAGGTCCAAACATAAGACATGTCCGGCTTTTGAGGAGCCGCCTTCGGTCTAGGTCTTCTCTCCCTTTGAACACGCTCACCTTGTTCTGATGGTTTTGGCTCTTGCGCCTTTTTCATTGAAAGGCTAATTTTGCCTTCCTCCGATACGGTCAAAATCTTTGCTTTAACAACCTCGCCAACCTTAACGTGATCACTAATTTGATTAACATAGGTTTGTGCAACTTCGGAAATGTGCACCATACCTGTCTTACCCTCACCAAATTCAACGAACACGCCGAAATTGGTTATACCGGTAACTTTACCCTCAACAATATCGCCTACAACTAACTGCATAAACTAAGGTTATCCTCCTCAAAATAAACCGCTAGGACTAATTGCCCGTAACGCTTTTATAAACTTCTTCATTCGGGAACACAAAGCCTAGTCGTTCCCTGGCGGCATCTTCAATAAAATCTGCATCGTCGCCATTTTCTATTAGATTATTAAGTCTATCTATTTCCAACTGAATCTCGGCGTTTTGCTGCCTTTGTTCACGAAGGAGTTGCTTTTCATTAACAAGGTCAACCTGTAATTTTATGCAATTACACACAAGATAAATTGCAAAGCCCAATAGGGCAAACCTAAACAAATAACTTTTCATTTAAGCACCTATATTTTATGTATATTTCTTTTAAGATTATACAACACCGATATACTATCTTTCAAGGCTTTTTTACAACTTTTTATCTATTTTTTTAATTTTTTTTGATATTTTAAGCAGATTTTTTATATTAGGAATACTTTTGGTTATTTTTGCGCTTAGTTTTTGCAAAAACTTACCTATTACCTCAATTGGTTTATTTAACCAAAGAGATATGAATTTTATAGTTCTTTGTATCCATTCTAAAGCCAACATAAATAGTTTTGAAAGGGTAATTCTGCAAAGTGCAAAACCTGCGAAAAAGCCGAAATATGCATATAGTCTTATAACTCCTTTTGAAAAAAGCATAAAGAAGCAAAAGGTTACTACAGCCGCATATACACAGTAAAGAATATCCACCAAAGCCAAAACTAACGCACTTGGTTTTGTTAACTTATTAAAAAACCTTACCACATCATAAGAAAGGCATAAAAACACACCAAGCAGTACAGCATAGCCTAATGTTTGTATTTGCCAAAAGTTCGAAAAATCAAGCCGCATTATCTAAATACCCTTTTTAAAAATCCACCCGACTTTGTTTCTTTTGTATATACAATAGCGTACACGTAACCTTCAATACACATATCCCCCACTTTTGTATCAAAGGCATCTATTCGCATACCCTCGCCTCTGATTTCCAGTCTACCAAGTTCGGTATCTAGACTTATGGCGGTATCCTCAAAGCCGATTATGTCGTTAACACCCGTCAAGACCAATCGTTTACAATTTTCCAGTGTGGCATTCTGTTGCTTTGCAGGTTGCTTTTCTTGCATAAAAAATAACCCCTTACATATAAAATTTACTACTGTAAACTATATGAAAAGGAGTTTTTTTATATTCGCGCAAAGGCAATTATTCAATAATTTTATACATAAGCGGCGCATCTTCTTTTCTAGCGTGTTCGCTAACTGTTAAAACCTCTGCTTTAACGGTATGGGTGCCGAAAGAAATTTCAATTATATCGCCCACCTTAACACTGTAAGATGCACGAACAGGCTTACCGCCAACCGAAACCCTACCGCTGTCACACGCCTCGTTTGCAACCGTGCGACGCTTAATTATACGCGATACTTTAAGATATTTATCTAATCTCATAATTTTCCTCGAGGGTAAAAGACCCGAAAAAGAAAACCGCCTTAATTAAAAGGCGGTTTTTTAGCTTTAATTATTTTATAGCGTTTTTAAAGCCAGCGCCAGCCTTGAAAGCAGGAGCTTTAGATGC
This sequence comes from Acutalibacteraceae bacterium, assembly GCA_045587265.1. Lineage (GTDB taxonomy): Bacteria > Bacillota > Clostridia > Oscillospirales > Acutalibacteraceae > UMGS1532. The sequence goes on from JAZNBX010000031.1 coordinate 64,219, forward strand.
AGGGATTTGGATGGTTTCTTTTGTCTGAGGATTTCTACCAGTTCTTGCTGGACGATCTTTAACTTCGAAAGTACCAAAGCCTACCATCTGAACTTTGCCACCATTTTTGAGTTCTTCTGTTACGGTGTCGATGAAAGCAGCAACTGCTTTCTCTGCGTCTTTTTTGCTGATTGCAGCTTTTTCTGCAACTGAAGCGATAAATTCTGTCTTGTTCATTTTAATAGTCCTCCTAAATTTTACGTTACGCACTATATGTGCGCCGTTTGTTGCTTTATAAGCACAATATATTTGTACCACAAAAAGCCAATAAAATCAAGTGGTATTGCGAATATTTTAAGGTTACGACGAATTTTAGGCCTACATTTTGTGCATAATGCACAACAGTTTTGCATTTTTAGAACAGCAACGGCTAAAATTCCGCATAATTAAAGGGTTTTAACGCGTCAAAAACAATTTTCATAAGACTACTATCGGCAAGGTTATTCATCTTTCTATAATCGTTTGTAGCCGACTCTCCCGCATCGTCTGAAATGCGACGCACCGAAACAAATGGCACACCAAAACTAGTGGCAGGGTACGCTATTGCGGCGGTTTCCATATCGCAAGCGATTGCATCAAAATTATCCCTTAGCATATCACGTACTTTAGGGTCGCAAATAAAACTATCCCCCGTAACTACTGTGCCTGTTTTTATGTCCTTATAAGCATTGGTAAAAAGTGAAACTAATTTTTTATCCCCATCATATATGTAGTTTTGGTTCGGCTTTTCTGCAACCTTATAACCAAGCGGAGTTAAATCAAAATCGTGTTCTAAAAATCTTGTAGCAACAATGGTTTCGCCCCTACTAACTCCATTTATGCCGCCCGAAAGGCCAAAGTTAACGAGTACATCCACACCTTCTTCTATTAAAAGGGTGGTTGCTACTGCGGCATTAACCTTACCAATACCGCATAGAACCGAACGAATTATAGCCTTACCAAAAGGTATTTCGTGCCCTACAAAAAACTTTAGCGATTTTTCTTTACCGCCGTTTTCTTTGGCATACTCCACTATCGGTGCATACTCGTCATTATCGGCAACAACTACACCTATTTTAAACGTCTTTTCCATTTAGGTTAAAATTCCTTTCCACACTTATGGCAAAACTGAGCAGACTCACTGTTTATTTCGCCACAACTGCAAAGTTTACCGCCTTTTGATAGTGCCAACTCTTTTGTTAATTCATCAATCTCGTTCTTTTGGTCACGAAGTGTGTCTACTAGAGCCGAGATTGCCTCTGTATTATCGTCATTGTTTGCTTTTTCATTATATACATATTGGCCCAAAAGTTCATAATTCTTGCGTAATTCGTTCTTTTTAGTTGCAAGTTTAATTTTTATTTTCTGAACCTCGATTACGTCTTCTGCAACCTCGCCGGTTTTAGCGGCAAACTCTTTTGCTTTTGTGATGGTTTCTTCAAAAAATCCCATAAGTATCTTCCTTTCTTTTACTGCCCGATAAACTCTTGCATAAGCGAGTTTTTGGGGATATTAGTCTGATTTATTTCTACTGCATTTTTCATAGCAGCAATTATCTTTTGTACCCTATCATAATTTTCAACCGAACTTGATAGCGCATTAAGTTTTTTATATAAAAGTGGTTTAAAAAGACAAATTTCATAATCGTGAAAAGAGCACAGTTCAATCTCTGCGGTATCACGATACGGGCAAAGATACTTATCCTCGCCCCTTACAACGCTTGAAAAGAGTTTTAAGCAACTTGTCGGTGTGGATGCCCTATATAATATATCACGCGACATTCTGCGCATTAAACGAATATTTCGGCTTTCTAGCAGTTCTGTGCCATTATCATCGACATATGAAGTAACCACGCTTATATACAGTTTTAAAACGTTTTTTGCATCTAAACTGTCGGCAATTAACGGATTGAGGGCATGCAAGCCCTCTACGATAACTGCGCCACCAGTACCAACGTCAATAGATCTAGTAAAACTTTCTCGCGTTTTGTTTTTGAAACTAAAAACAGGAAGTTCTGTTTTGCCGTTATCACTGATTTCATTTAGCGCTTTTATAATGCCATCGGTATCTAGCGAATGCACCGACTCGTAATCAATAACACCCTGTTCATCGTAAGGCATTTGATGTTGCTCTAAAAAGAAATCATCCAAAGAAATAATCTCCGAGTGCACACCCGCTTCTTTTAAATACTTACATATAAGGTGTGCGGTTGTGGTTTTACCCGAAGCAGACGGTCCTGCAAGCAAAATTATACGCCTGCCACTTTGCAAAACCTCTTTAACTGCCGCGTGTATTCTTTTATGATATTCGTCCTCAACCTTTTCTATATATCCTTTGGTGTTCTCTAAAACGAGTTTATTTATCTTTGTTAGGTTGTTCTCCATAAAAGCTATATATCCGCTCCTTCCTTGTCATCTGTTCGTCAAAACGGTTTATATATTCATACGGATACTTAAAATTATATATACGCTCAATAGCGGTATCATTATACCTACGAAGTTTTGTTACCGCAGTTGCGCCACAAGCAAGAATAGAATGGGTTTCATCCATAATGTATACGTTATAAAGGCCTTCATACCCCTCTTTTGAATAACCGACGTTTTCAAGGTTACCCACCATTTTACTTTGGCGATACATATAATACGGATAGTATTTGCATTTTTCTAATTTTTCTTTTGCATAATCGACCATATCAGCTGCAGTATCCCCTTCTTTTAGCCAAGAAAGGTCGCCACTATTCAAAGATGCCGAACGCTTTAGGCAAAGGGTATGTACCGTGATGCTTTCGGGGTCCATATCAACTACCCTATCAACAGTATTTTTAAAACTTTCCAAACTGTCGGTTGGAAGTCCCGCAATAAGGTCCATATTTATATTTTTAAAGCCTACCTCTTTAGCCAAAGCCAACGCGTCCTCGGTTTGCTTTACAGTATGCTTTCGGCCAATGGTTTTAAGCACGTCGTCGTTCATAGTTTGTGGGTTTATGCTTACCCTATCGGCGCCGCCGTTTTTAATAGCCAAAAGTTTTTCATAGGTTACTGTATCGGGTCTGCCCGCTTCTACAGTATATTCGCGCAAATTGTTTAGGTTAAAGTTTTTCTTTACAGCATCCATAATTTTCGTTAGCTGATCGGCGGTAAGGCTTGTTGGTGTACCACCGCCAATATAGATAGTTTCAAGCCTTAATTCTAAATCTTTTGCGATTTTACCCGTATATTCAATTTCACGGCAAAGATACTCTACGTACTCGGGAATTAACTTTTTTGCCTGCTCTACAGAATGCGAAACAAAGGAGCAATAACTGCATCTGCTAGGACAAAAAGGTATACCGATATAAAGGCTAAAAGATTTTTCTTGCGACAAAGATGTTATAGCCGCTTCGCCTTTATTGCAGGCTTTGGCTAAGTCTAATTTTTTAGGACTTACTAAAAGGTTTTCTAAAAAATATTTATCGGCAACCTCTGTACCGCCTGCCCTTTGCAAAGACGAATAAAGTTTTGCAGGGCGAACACCCGTTAGTATACCCCATTTTGACTCATACCCCGTTAATTCGCAAAAGCAGGAATATAAAAGCACTGCGAGTTCTCGCTCGCATTCCTTATCATTTATGGGGCTAACGGTCTTTTCTTTAACACATTCTTTACCTAAAAGTTTTAGAAAAGCCGTCATATTATATTCGTTACCTTTGTCGAGTATAACGCCTATGTCGCTTTCTTCTTTATTCTCCTCGACAAACTCAAATTTCTCGAAGGGCAAAAATATTCTGCAAAGTTTTTCAATTTCATAATTGAACTTATGCCCACTAATAAATACTTTCATAGTTTATAAAAAAATTATGTTTCCTTTCGTGCTCTAGGGTGGTCGGCTCTCCGTGGCCTGTATACACCCTACTTACGCCTTCTAGCGCAATTATCTTCTTTAGAGATGCCATCAACTGCATACTGTTACCGGTTACAAAATCGGTTCTGCCAACACTTTCAAAAAAGAGTGTATCCCCACTAAATAAAATATCGTCAATAAGGTAGCATACACATCCGTCTGTATGGCCGGGTGTATGAATTACCTTTATTCTATTATTACCAAGCGGTAGTTCTTCCCCACCCTCAAGTTCTATATCAGGAGATATTGAAGGTTGAGCCATTCCTACCATCGAGCATAGGCTAAATGTGCTATCAACTAGCCCCGACGCATCATTTTTATGAATGCATACCTGTGGCTTACAATGCTTTAAAACCGTCTCTACACCACCGATATGGTCAAAGTGGTCGTGGGTTAGCAGAATGTATTTTATACTATCGCTGTTTTTCTTCACAAAATCTATTATTTCGGCAGTGGCAGTGCCTACGTCGATTAGTGCAATTTCGCCGTCCTCAATTAAAGCATAGCAATTAGCCGAAAACCCCTCTGGCAAGAACTCAATAATTTGCATACTATTTTCTCCAAATCACAGTATCAAGAATTATGGTAACAGGGCCATTATTATTTATATTGCAAAGCATATCTGCGCCAAAACTTCCGTGCCCGATTTTATCTATTCCATTTTCATTAAGTTTGTCCATATAAAAATGGTATAGTCTATCCGCTTCACTTGGTTCTTTTGCCTTTATAAAAGACGGGCGGTTCCCCTTTTTAGTATCGGCACAAAGTGTGAACTGCGAAACTACCAAAATCTCACCCGAAATATCTTTGACCGACAGATTCATTTTGCCGTTTTCATCCTCGAAAATTCTTAGGTCTGCGGTCTTTTTTGCCAAGATTTCTGCATCAGACTCAGTATCTTCTTCACTGACACCTAAAAGAATAAAAAGTCCTTCGTTTATTTTAGAAATCTCGCTACCGTCTACACTAACAGATGCCGAGGTAACACGCTGAATAACTGCTTTCATAAATTTTCTCCTAGTTTACCAGTTGGTTCTGTCAACACTTATTACGCTACTGATTTTTTGTAGCCTTTTAATAATGTTGTTAAGATGCTCTACACCCTCTGCGGATATAGTTATATCAATAATTGCATTTCCACTTTGATTTTGCCTTGCATTAACCGCGTGCAACGGTATACGCATACCTGCAACTGCGATTGAAATATCTGCAAGCAAGGTCGGTCTATCAATAGCGGTGATTTGCAGATGACATTTAAAGGAACTACGGGTATTATTTGCCCAATATGCCTTAATCCAACGCTCAGGCTCTTCGCAATCATTAAGATTATGCGGAACGTTATTACAGTCGCGCTTATGGATTGATACGCCGTGCCCCCTTGTTATAAAGCCGATAATATCATCGCCAGGTAACGGGTCGCAACAACGTGATAATTTAATAAGGCAGTTGTCAATACCCTCAACCACAACACCCTCTGCAGAGGTGGTTTTTTCGGTAGACGAAATAATATCGTTAATATCGGGAGCCACGCTAGCCTTACGGGAACGATTATATTCCTCTTTAATGCGAGGCATTATTTTAGAAAGGTGCAAACCGCCGAAACCGATTGCCGCATAGAAATCCTCTAAGGTCGCAAATTTTTGACGTTTTGCTACGTCGGCTAAGAATTCTTCTTGTTGCTCGTCGGTTAGTTTTATGCCGTTGCGCAAAAACTCTTTTTCAAGTTCTTGTTTACCTGTTTCAATATTTTCTTCTCTACGCTCTTTTTTGAACCAAGAACGGATTTTACTTCTAGCTTGGCTAGTTTTTGCGAGGTTAATCCAATCCCTGCTAGGTCCGTGATTTTGGTTATTAGTGGTAAGGATTTCAACAATTTCGCCCATGCTTATAACATGGCTTAATGGCACAATCTTACCATCAACCTTTGCGCCAACCATCTTTTGACCAACTGCAGTATGAATTGCAAAAGCAAAGTCGATAACGGTTGAGCCAACGGGTAGATTTATTACGTCGCCCTTAGGTGTAACCGCAAAAACGTCCTCTTGTGAAAGGTCGGTTTTAATGGTTTGAACGATGTCTTCATCCGCTTCTCTTTGGGTATCAAGAATCTGTCTAATCCAACCAAGTCTTTCTTCAAGGCGTTTATCACTGCCTTCAATACCCTCTTTATATTTCCAGTGCGCCGCGATACCATACTCTGCCGTATGGTGCATATCCCAAGTACGAATCTGCACCTCGAACGGTAGCGCATCTCTACCAACAACCGTTGTATGCAAAGACTGATACATATTAGGTTTTGGCATTGAAATATAGTCCTTAAACCTGCCCGGAATTGGTTGGAACATATCGTGTATAACACCAAGGATATTATAACAATTAGCCACGGTATCGGTTATTATGCGAACTGCATATATATCGTAAATTTCATCAAAGTTTTTGCCTTGCATATACATTTTACGATATATGCCGTGAATAGACTTAACCCTGCCTGTAAGAGTAATATTGGGAACAAATTGTTTGACACGCTCTTCAATTTTTAGACTAATGCTCTCTAAAAATTGTTGGCGGTGTTTCTTTCTTAAATCAAGCATCTGCTCAATTTCCCTATACGCAATCGGGTCTAAGTGAGCTATTGAAATATCCTCTAGTTCTTCCTTAACTGCACTGATACCAAGCCTATGTGCAATAGGCGCGTAAATTTCCAAAGTTTCCAACGCTTTTTCACGTTGTTTATAATCACTTTGCGCATCAATAGTGCGCATATTGTGTAATCGGTCGGCGAGTTTTATGATGATAACGCGGATATCCTCTGCCATTGCCATCATCATTTTGCGAACGTTCTCGTTTAGTTGTTGTTCGTGTGTAACCAGTGGCATTTTGCCAAGTTTTGTTACACCATCAACTAGTTCTGCAACCTCTTTGCCGAACTCTTTTTTTATCTGTTCTAAGGTTGCGTCTGTATCCTCAACAACGTCGTGCAATAGCGCCGCCTCGATACACTCGGAATCCATACCGAGTTTCACAAGGATTAAGGCAACAGAGTACGGGTGCATATAAAACGGCTCTCCCGATAGTCGCCTTTGGTCGCCGTGCGATGCAATACAAAAGTCAAGCGCTTTGCGAATACCATCTAAATCATATTTAGATTTTTGGTCCTTCATTAAGTCGGTTAATTTAGAGAACAACTCCATTACCTTCACCCCCTTTTAAATACACAGATAGTTGTTTTATAATTGATGCACTTTCGAGTTCTACTTTATCGTGCGACTGGTTTAAAGAATAGACGCCGTCTTGTTCGCTAGCAAGCCCTAGCGAACAAAAGGCATTAAGAATAACCGAAACCTTTCCTGCGCCCATTCTATGAAGTTTATAAATTATTTTATCATAAGTAGCCTTGCCAAACTTTAAGTAGCGAAAAACTGCCGCAAAATCATCCCTCGTTGGATATATGCTTTCGGCATTTTCTACCTCTTTGCCCAATAATAACTGCTCAAAAGTTTTAATTGAATTAAAATACTCATCCTCATCAATATTATGAGGCCTTATTTCTTTTGCCATAAAATTAACTGTGGTTTTGCCAAGATACTCATTAAGTTCTAAATTAAAGGCAATATCTATAACGTCGCCTTTAGAAAACGGGAAAGTCTGCTCGCTATACATAAAACACAGAGCGTTGAAATTAAGCCCATCGCGACCAACGTTTAAGCGAATATATTTACCATTCTTAAGTGGAACTACCGAGTTTATCGTAGCGCCAACCAAAGCAAATAGCGGTTGCGGATTGCCTGCGCCGCAAGGCTCAAACCTTTTCATCTCGCGCACTAAATCCTCGCCAATTATTTGCGGACGCAATTTGCAATCGATAGTAATTTTAGGATAAACCTTCGGTATTTCTTTAGCATACTCTAAAAGGCTATTATAAAAAGCGTCTAGGTTGGCGGCTTTTAAGGTGACACCTGCTGCAAGTTCGTGGCCACCAAAATACTCAACATTATCTTTCGCGCTAGTTATTGCATAAAACAGATTAAAACCATCTATGCTTCTGCCTGAACCGTGCAAGAGTTCGCCGTCGCCACCTAAAAGTATGCAAGGTTTTGAAAAGTTTTGCGCAATTTTAGATGCAACTATACCTATTACGCCAAAATGCCAATCGTCTTTTGCCGCAACTATTATAGGTTTATTTTGCAGTTCTTTATTATATATTATCCCGAGTGCCTCGTTATATATATTCTCGCACAGTTTCTGGCGGTTTTGATTATCCTTATCCAATTCATTGGCAAGTTCACTAGCACGCCTAGGGTCTGTTGTAAGCAACAGTTCAACTGCGCGCATACTACTTCCCATTCTACCTGCGGCGTTTATTCTTGGTACTAGGGAAAACGAAATACTGCTTGCATTAAGCGGTTTATTCTCAACTCCTGCCACGCTCTTTAGCGCCGTAATGCCAATGGGCGCAGAACCGTTTATCTGCTCAATACCTACTTTACACATATCTCGGTTTTCGTCTAAAAGAGGCACAACGTCGCCAATAGTGCCAAGAGTTATAAGCGGAGCATATTCCATTAAAAGTTCTTCATCAAGAGCGTCGTTTTCCATAGCGCAAACAAACTTGAATGCAACACCAACGCCGCATAGAAAACCTAGACCACTATTATCATCGGCTCTATGTGGGTCTACTACTGCTACGGCATCGGGTAACTCTTCGCCCGGCAAATGATGGTCGGTTATAACTACGTCTATACCGAGTGTCGCGGCTAACTCTATTTCTTCTACCGCGCTAATACCATTATCAACAGTTACAATTAAAGTAACGCCAAGGTCATAAAGTTTTTTAACCGCATCACAGTTCATACCATAACCTTCTTCAATGCGGTCGGGTATATAATAAAGAACATCAGCGCCTTTGCGCTTTAAATAAGAGTACATCAATGCCGTTGCTGTAACGCCGTCGCAGTCATAATCGCCATAAATTGCAATTTTTTCTTGCAGTTTTATAGCGGCCGACACACGCTCTACAGCCTTTTCCATATCGCAGAGTAAAAACGGGTCGGAAAGTTCGGGCGAATCGCTTAAAAACATATCTAAAGAGCACGCGTCTTTTACGCCTCTGTTTATAGCAAGCATAGCCGTAAATGAACTAACATTACACTCTGCGCCTAAAATATTTGCATTGTCAAAATCGCATTCTTTAAACTGCCATTTTTTCAGTCCCACTTTTACCACCTCCGATACAAAGAAACATTTCTCCAATTTATACTTTTACATTATATATTTTAGCATATTTTGTTTTGTTTTACAACACCAAAAACATAAAAAATCCGCATAACAGGTTAGTGTTATGCGGACTCATTATTATTTTACTGCATTTTTGAGTTCTTCTGCTTTGTCTACCCTTTCCCAAGGTAAATCCAAGTCTAATCTACCAAGGTGGCCGTAAGCAGAAAGTGGTGTGTAAATAGGTCTACGAAGTTCTAGATTTTTTATGATTGCGGCAGGGCGCAAATCAAACACTTTTTGCACTGCATCTGCCAAAACTTCGTCATTAACCTTGCCGGTTGAGAAGGTATCAACCATAACCGAAACAGGCTTTGCAACACCGATAGCATATGCTAATTGTACTTCACACTTATCTGCAAGGCCTGCGGCTACGATGTTTTTAGCCACATATCTTGCGGCATACGCTGCAGAACGGTCAACTTTTGTTGGGTCTTTTCCTGAGAAAGCACCGCCACCATGACGTGCAAAACCGCCGTATGTATCAACGATAATCTTTCTACCTGTAAGACCTGTATCGCCCTGAGGGCCACCAACAACAAAGCGTCCTGTGGGGTTGATGAATATTTTTGTTTCGTCATCCAAAAGTGATGCCGGAATTATTGGTTTTATAACCTCTTCTAAAATATCCTTGCGCAAGGTTTCGAGGTCTATTTTATCGCTATGTTGCGACGAAATAACAACCGCCTCTACTCTTTTTGGCTTATCATCTACATACTCAACCGTTACCTGACTTTTACCATCGGGACGAAGATATGAAAGTGTGCCGTTTTTACGCACCTCGGTAAGTCTTAATGAAAGTTTGTGCGCTAAAGAAATTGGTAGTGGCATAAGTTCTTCGGTTTCGTTACAAGCAAAGCCAAACATCATACCTTGGTCGCCTGCGCCGTTTTCATTTTCACTATCATCTTTACCGTCTTTTGCTTCCAAAGACTTGTCCACGCCCATAGCAATATCAGGCGACTGACCATCAAGCGCTACCATAACTGCGCATGTATTACCGTTAAAGCCTTGTTCTTCACTATCGTAACCTATTTCTGTTACTGCTTTTCTAGCGATTTTTGCTATGTCAACGTCGGCAGTTGTTGTGATTTCACCCATAACTGTAACAATGCCCGTTGTAACAAATGTTTCGCAAGCAACACGTGCATTAGGGTCTTGAGCCAAAATTGCATCAAGAACAGAGTCAGAAACGCGGTCGCAAACCTTATCAGGATGCCCCTCTGTTACCGATTCGGAAGTAAATAATTTTTTTACCATATTTTTCACCCATATTTTAATTATTTACAAAAAACAACCCGCCGAAAGAAAGCGGGTTGAAAACTATCCTCATCTTTCGGATTAACCGCAGGATTTGGCACCTTACTTTTTTTGCAGGTTGCCGGGCTTCATAGGGCCTGTTCCCTCAGCCACTCTTGATAAGCGGATTATTTAATTTGCATTTATATATTATCACATTTTAGCAATTTGTCAAGCGGTAAAATTACACAATTTCTAAAACACCGCCAAGCGCTAATGTTAAGAAAATTATTGCTACTGCAATTACTACGACAGAACAAGCGATTGTGATAATGGTTGTTTTGTTAAATTTATACTGTGAGCCATCGCGATGCTCAACAAGTTTTGTTAGGCGCAAGGCGTTAACTATAGGCTTATAGATAAGCATTGTAAGCGCCGCATTTAAGATAGATTTTGTGAAGTTAAACGGAAGTATTAAGGTTGGTAAAAAGCCTTTTACTACCGAAACATCAACACCCATATAATATGGCGTAATCAAGAGATTTGCGGCAAGCATTACGGCTGTCATACAAAAAACGCCTACCAAAAGTCCTAAAATCGCGCCTAGATTTGTTTTTCTGTACTTATAAATCAACGATGCGGGTAGCACGAATGAAATTGTTGAAAGGATATTCATTATAAGCCCATAAACACCTGTATCGCTAACAGTTAAAAACTCTAGTAATGACACAACCGAGGACACAATAACACCTGTTATTGGGCCATACAGCAAAGATGATATAGCAATAATTGCATCTTTAGCGTCAAAGGTTAAAAACGACACCTTTATTCTGAAAACGAAGACACATACATACGCTAGTGCGCAAAAAAGTGCGGTAATTACCAATCTTTTTGTGTTAATTTTTTTCATAAAGCACCTCACAAAAAATTAAGCCCCACAAATACAAGTGGGGCTTAAATACTACTAAATGTTAATACCATCCGGACTATACCGTCGGCTTTGGAATTACACCAAATCAACCGCCAAAAGCGGCTCGCGGGCTTATCTTAATTTAAAGAATTACCGCCGGTCAGGGAATTGCGCCCTGCCCCAAAACAAATTTAATTACAAAATTATTATACTACTACGTCTTAATTTGTCAACCACGAATTTTCGTGTTCTGCTTTTCCAGGGCGGGTCATTAAAGATTTCACCATATCTTCTACCCTAAAGCCTTTATAAAGCACCGCATAAACGCCTTCAATAATAGGCATTTCTACCTGTTTCGCTTTGGCTAACTCGTACGCAACCTTTGCGGCGTGATAGCCTTCAACCGTACCAACGATTTTAAGCGCTTCATCAACACTTACACCTTTACCGACAAGTTTACCAAAACGATAGTTACGGCTATGCACCGAGGTGCAAGTAACTATCAAATCGCCAAGACCCGTAAGACCTGTAAAGGTTTCTAATTTTGCGCCGAGTGTTGCGCCAAGTCTTGCAATTTCAGCAAGGCCCCTTGTAATTAGTGCGGCTTTTGGGTTATCCCCTAGGCTTAAACCATCGCCAATGCCCGATGCTACTGCTATTATATTCTTAAATGCGCCACCAAGTTCTACACCAACCAAATCGTCGCCCGTGTAGATGCGCAAGGTTTCGCACATTAAGGTTTCTTGCACAAAGCGTGCTGCCTCAAAGTCATTAGACGCCGCAACTAGAGAAGTAGGCTCACGTCTTGCAACCTCCTCTGCGTGTGAAGGACCTGATAAAACAACGATTTTAGCGCCGTTTAATCTTTCTGAAATAGCCTCAGAAAGACGCTTACCCGTGCCATCTTCTAAACCTTTTGCTACGTTTACAACGATACCGAAATCTTTAACCTCATTTAATCTTTCGGCAGTTTCACAAACAGCAAACGATGGAGTAGCAATTATGGTTATATCGCTACCGCTTGCTACGTTTATGTCGGTTGAAACACCAATTTCTTCGGGTATAGTTACACCTTTTAAAAGTTTTTCACTTGCTCTGGTTTCTAAAAGTTCTGCTGCTTCATTCGGGAAAGGGGTCCAAAGGGTTACATCGTTACCACAGTTATATGCGGTTATTGCCAATGCAATGCCCCATCCGCCTGAGCCAAGTACTGTTATTTTTGCCATAACGCTACCTCCTTATTTGGTTTTGCCATCGCCACGCTCACGAATAACAAAGCGAACGGGCGTGCCCTCTAAACCAAAGGTTGAACGAATTTGGTTTTCTAAATAACGCTGATATGAAAAATGGAAAAGTTCTGCCCTATTACAGAAGCAAACGAATGTTGGCGGTCTTGTTGAAGCCTGAGTCATATAATATATCTTTAGTCGTTTACCCTTGTCGGTAGGTGGCTGAGTTCTAGCGGTTGCTTCTGCCAAAATATCGTTAAGCATACCGGTTGAAATGCGCATTGAGTTTTGTGTATTAACATACTTGATAAGTTCAAATAGACGGTCTATGCGCTGACCTGTTTTGGCAGAAATAAAGATAATTGGCGCAAAACTCATAAAGGAGAAATCCTGCATAAGTTTTTTTCGGTACTTATCCATTGTTTCGCCATTCTTTTCAACAATATCCCACTTATTTACAACAATTATGCAAGCCTTACCCTGCTCTAATGCAATACCTGCAACCTTTGAATCTTGCTCGGTAAAGCCTTCGGTACCGTCAATCATAATAACGCAAACCTGAGCACGCTCTACTGCCATTTGGGCACGCATTACGCTGTATTTTTCAATTCGGTCATCAACCTTGCTTTTACGTCTCAGACCTGCTGTATCAATAAAATTAAAACGTCCGTGCTTGTTTTCAACCAAAGTGTCTATAGCATCCCTTGTCGTGCCTGCTATATCAGAAACTATTGAGCGCTCTTGACCTGAAATTTTATTAACAAGCGAGGATTTACCCGCATTTGGTTTGCCTATTACTGCTACCTCAATAACATCTTCGTCCTCGTTGTCGTCATTATTTTTGGGTAGATACTCGAAAACTGCATCAAGCAAATCACCCGTGCCGTGTCCGTGAACAGAAGATACGGGAATTGGGTCGCCAATACCAAGGTTATAGAACTCATAAACCTCTAATGGCATTTCGCCAACGCTATCGCACTTATTAACACAAAGGATTATAGGCTTACCACTCTTTTGCAACATAGCCGCTACCTCATAGTCGGTTGCCGTTACGCCTGTGCGAAGGTCAACAACAAATATAATAACCTCTGCCATATCAATAGCAAGATTTGCCTGCTCGCGCATTTTGGATAAAATTATATCATCACCACTAGGCTCAATACCGCCCGTATCTATAAGTAAAAAACTAGTGTTTTGCCACTCTGCAGTGCCATATATACGGTCTCTGGTAACACCTGGGGTATCATCAACTATCGACAAACGTTTGCCGCAAATTTTATTAAACAGGGTTGATTTGCCAACGTTTGGTCTGCCAACAATTGCAACTACCGGTTTTGCCATATTTTTATCCTCCTTAAATATTTTCTTCTATACCACAAAGGGTTTCTATTAGTTCGTATCCATCATTAGTAACGGATTTTACTTTAACCTTTAATTTTTCTTCTAGTTCTTCGACCGTAACATCGTCTAAAAATACCTGCTCGCCTTGACGGAGCATAGAATTTGGTATGATTAACGTTTCGCCTAAAGGCTTATCTTTTAACTGTTCTATTATATCGCCACCGGTAACAAGACCTGCAACGGTAATGCTATGCCCAAAAAAGTTATTTTTAATTGCATATACGTCACAGTTAAAGTTTTGCCATTTATCTTTACACATATCTGCAATTTTTTGTAGTAGCGGGTATGCAAGCGTGCCTGTTGCAATAGATACGCTCATTTCTTTTACAGGCTCTACTTCTTCTAATGCTTTACGGCTTTCATCAAGTAGCAATGCCCAAAGCCCAACACCGTTTTCAAGTTGTAAAAAGTCGCCGTAATACGTGGCCGTTGGAATTTCACGCTCGGCTAAAAGATAAAATTCATCCGACGGGTAGCAAATGCGCTCTCCTCTGTTATTTTCGCACTCGTCGCCAAATTCGTTAATAATATCAATAACCTCGGCGGCAGTTTCTTTATTAAAGGGTTTTAAAGGCACAAGCCCATCCCTATACTTAGTTAAACCTACGGGCACACAGGCAATACTGCTAACACTTTTATAACTTAAAAGGTCGGAAAGCGAGCGACGAAGTTCGTCGCCATCATTATATTCGGGGCATAAAACCAACTGAAAATTAAGCGCTATGCCGGCACGCGACAACTTCTCTATAACACCCAACGCTTCGCCTGCGAAACGATTTTTCATCATTTTTACACGAAGTTCGGGGTTTGTTGTATGCACCGATATATTAACGGGGCTAATGTGCATTTTTATAATTCGCTCAACCTCGTGGTCGGTAAGGTTTGTTAATGTTATATAGTTGCCAAACAAAAAAGATAGCCTCGAATCATCATCCTTAAAATATAGACTTTCGCGCATACCTTTTGGCAACTGGTCAATAAAGCAGAAAATACAATTATTTTTACAGTGGTGTTGCTTATCCATTAAATAGGTAGAGAATTCCATACCGATTTCATCGAACTCGCCCTTTTTTATCTTAACCTTTAATTTTTTACCATCTCGCAAAAGCAATAATTTCAAGCGCTTCTCGTTTTGGTAAAAGCGGTAATCAAGCACGTCGACAATTTCGTTCCCGTTGATAGAAACTAATTCATCACCAGAACATACACCTGCCATTTCGGCAAACGAACCCGCCATTACACCAGTAACGGTAACCGACACAGAACTCACCTCCATATATTAAAAGTAAAGCAAAAATTCGCCACAGTAGTGGTTTAAGGGATACGAAGCAGATTTTATTGCTAATTGATTTTTGTTTGTTCAAAGCATAAAGCACAGCGAATACTTTGTGTATTCGCGAGCATTTAGGCAAAGGACAAGCGAAAAGCAATAGCAAGAAAGGCGGTTCGTATTCCTTAAGCCACTACTAAACATAAACCGCCTGATGCAGTTTGACTGTACCAGGCGGTCATTTAATGTAAATTAGTCCTCGACCTTAACTACCTCGCGGCCATTGTAATATCCACAGGAAGGACAAACTCTGTGAGGTCTTTTAAACTCGCCGCAGCGTGAACATTTTACAAGTGTGGGAGCAGAAAGCTTCCATACGTTTGAACGCCTTTTATCACGTCTTGCTTTAGAAGTTTTTCTCTTTGGTACTGCCATTTACGGCACCTCCTTTTCATCCTTTATCAAATATTCCGACGGGCTTGGTAGAATCACTCGTCATTTAACAGTTGTTGCAAAATTTCTAAACGAGGGTCAATTTCTTTTGTGTTGCAACCGCAACTACCTTCGTTTAAATTCTTGCCGCATTTTTGGCAAACCCCTTTACAATCCTCGCGACAAAGGTGCTTTGAGGGAATGCAGAGAACAACCTCTTCTCTTGCTAGTTCTAAAAGATTAAGCTGCATGTCGGGTAGCACTAGCATATCGTCATTCTCGGTGCCGTTTGCAAGTTCGGTCACAATTACTTTTTGTAACTCAAAACTGTATTTATTTGTAGCGCGTGTGCCACAACGGTCGCAATCGGCGGTGTATTCGACTCCAATTTCAGCCGATAAAGAAACAATTCCGGTTTTGCTTAAAATCTCGCCAGTGATTTTAACAGGGGTTATTATCGGGAATACCCCAGAGAATTCGATGTCGCTAAAATCGAATTCAGCATCGATGCTAATGGACCCATCGCCTGAAAATAACTTTCTTAAATCAAGTACCATTTACATCACTCCAAACTGCTACGTCAAACATTATATAAAAAAAGCCCGCCAATGTCAAGTGTAATTTACCATAATTTTTATTTTTTTATTTATTATTCCTTTTTAATATAAAAATTAACAAATTATGAATTTTTTATTGACTTAAAATAGTAATAATGTTATACTTAAGTCAAATCTTGATAGAGGCGCGATATATATCAGTATCGTCAGACGTTGCGGATTTCGTTTGTCGTGAAAGGATATGTCGCCGAAGTTCTGGTATAACGCCGCGGTTATACTTGGGCTGGGGCGGTGCAAAATATGTACCGCACTGTCACGCAAAGTGGAGGGCTATCGCATTTCTCATAGTTTAGCATGATAACCGCCACGCAGTGTGTTATCATGCTTTTAATATTTTTTGGAGGAGTTATAGTTATGAAAAAACTCGCGCGTATCTTAATGGCGGTTTTGTGCGTTATTTTGGTTTCTACCGCATTTTGTACGGTTGTTTCAGCCGAAGAAGCACCTGCCAACATCCCTTATTCTGATGGTAAAACTTTTACCTATGATGACGACGGAGCGGTTTCGCTATCTGCTGACAGTAAAGATGATGCTCTTTCTTTCTTCGGTGACTATGGCGACCGTCTTAACGACATCACTGCTATGGAAGATGAAGGTTCAAAAAAAGCTAGCCAGACCTTTATTGATTCAGCAATAGCAACAGTTCGTGATTCTATCTCGGGTTACGCAACTTTCTGGGCACTACTACCACCAATTATTGCTATCGTTCTGGCTCTCATCACCAAAGAAGTTTATTCATCACTTTTTGTAGGTATCCTTTCAGGTACCCTCATTTACAGCGGTTTCAGTTTCACCGGCACTATGGACGCTGTAATTAGTGAAGCATTTGTTCCCGCTATCGCTGACACTGCCGGTATCTTTATGTTCTTGGTTATTCTTGGTGTTATGGTTTCCCTTGTAAATCGTTCGGGCGGTTCTAAGGCTTTCGGAAATTGGGCAGCAAAACATATTCGCACAAGAACCGGTGCCATACTAGCCACATTTGTTCTAGGCGTTCTCATATTTATTGATGACTATTTCAACTGCTTAACAGTAGGTTCCGTTATGAGACCACTTACAGACAAACAAAAAATTTCCCGCGCTAAGTTCTCATACATAATAGATGCAACGGCTGCACCTGTTTGTATGATTGCTCCTATTTCATCTTGGGCTGCTGCAGTTTCTGCTTATGCACCCGAGGGAGAAGGTTTAAGTCTTTTTATATCGGCTATTCCTTACAACTTCTATTCACTACTCACACTACTATTCATCATCGTTATTACTCTTATGAAGTTTGATTACGGCCCAATGAAAAAGCATGAATTCAATGCTATTCAAAACGGAGACCTATTCACCTCTAACCAAGATGATGTTGAAACAAACAACGAGGAAAGCGACACTACCGGAGGAATTGTTTTAGACCTAGTATTCCCAATTATTGCACTTATTGTTTGCTGTGTTATTGCTTTGCTTTATATCGGTAATGGCAACAGTTTTGCAAATATGAACATAATTGCGGCATTTGGTGATACCGACGCTACCGTTGGTTTGCCATGGGGTGCACTAATTGCTCTTGTTATCACTATGATTTATCTAATGATACGTGGTAGGGTTAATTTCAAAGGTTGTATGAATGCTATTCCTGCAGGCTTTAAGGCTATGGTTCCTGCTATTCTTGTTCTTACTTTTGCTACCGCACTTAAAAACACCACCGCATTACTTGGTGCTAACGTGTTCGTGGGTGAAGCAATGAAGGGTGCAGCTTCCGGACTTATGAACTTCTTGCCGGCTATTATATTCTTAGTTGCTTGTGTTCTTTCATTTTCAACCGGTACATCTTGGGGTACCTTTGGTATTCTTATTCCAATCGTTACTGCCATATTCCAACAAGGCGATCTACTTATGGTTATTGGTATGTCTGCTTGCCTTGCAGGTGCTGTTTGCGGCGACCACTGCTCACCTATCTCGGATACAACAATTATGTCTTCTGCAGGCGCACAGTGCAACCACATTAACCACGTTTCTACACAGTTGCCTTATGCACTAACAGTTGCAGGAATTTCGTTTGTTTGCTTCATCGTAGCAGCATTCATTCAGAACGTTTACATTTCTCTTGCTATTGCTATTGTTCTTACTGTTGCAACACTATTTGTTATTAAAGCAATTACTAACAAGAAGGCTGCTTAATTAACTAAACATTTAACCCCTTGCTTTCCTTTACAGATTAGCAAGGGGTTTCTTTTTATAATAGTATTTTTAGTATATCTTGCGGTGTGTTGGCTATGTAGGTTGCGCCTGCATCTTCTAGTTCATTTGGCTCTGCAAATCCGTACTTAACACCTATTGACTCTAGCGAGAACATTTTAGCGCCGCTTATATCTTGTTCACGGTCGCCTATCATAATAGCAGAGGTTCTGTCGGTTATGTTAAACCTTTTTATTACCTCGTCTATAATCTGATGTTTGTGAATTAAGTTACCGCCTATTTCGGCACCAACCATATCTCTAAAGTATTTTTGAACTGCAAAATGTTCGATTACTTTTTTTGCAAATACCAACGGTTTTGCAGTTGCCAGAATAACCGTTTTATTTGCCTCGTTTAAGTTTTTTAGCACATCTTCTATTCCTTCGTACATACTGCATTCAAAAACGCCTATATCCTTATATCTTTCACGATAATACGCCACCGCACGCTCGGCAAGACCTTTATCCATACCACAGTATTCCATAAAAGCATCTACAAGTGGTGGACCTATGAAACGATGCAAGGTTTTTAAATCGGGCTCTTGCCAATCCATTTTCTTTAAAGCGTATTTTACACAGTTAATTATTCCCTCGGCAGAGTTGGTAATTGTACCGTCTAAATCAAATAATATATACTGCTTATTCATTTTTTGTTCTCCTTTTAAAAATTTCCATTTTATTTACTACAGCGCCAATAAAGAAAATATACATTAGAATATAAAGCCAAATCATTAAAAGCACCACTGCGGTTAAACTGCCATAAACGAACGACACGTTCGAAAAATTTTCTATATAAACCGAATATCCAAACGAAAAACCATACCAACAGGTTGCGGATATTATTGCGCCAGGCAATTCTTTTAATAAACTAGACCGTCTATTAGGTATAAAGGTATACATTAAATCCATAAAAAGCAAAATGCTCAGGTAGGTTATTACGCCCCTTAAAATATTTATCATTTCACTAAAATCGCTTAATAGCGGTAGTTTTATATATAGGTATGCTAGTATGCCACCGCCAAAAACCATAAGCACCAATAAAACCAAGATGGCGATTATAAAAAGCACCGTGTATAAAAGTGACAGACCCCGCAACAAAAAATAATTACGGGTTTCTGACTGCCCATAGATTGCATTTAATCCACGTGTAATAGAATATATACTTGTAGATGCCGACCACAAAAGTGTTATAGCCGAAATTGATAGCGCCAGACTACCCGACCTTGCATACACCTCTTTCACCGCAGTGTTAAGCGCGTTGTTTGCATTACCTAGCGGTATAGCCGAAACGAGTTCTAAAACTTCATTTTCAGAAAATGGCATATATTTTACCGATGCCAAAAGTAGCATTAAAAGCGGAAAAAAGGATATAATTATAAAAAGGGCGGAATGCCCTGCATACGAATAAACCGAATTTTCGGATGCGCTTTTTAATACGCTTTTTGCCTTCATATAAATATTACGAAATCTATTTTTCACGCTTTTCACCTTTATTATATATTATCGCCCAACATAAAGCAAATATTTTATAAAATATATGTTATGCCTTGAAAGTAAATGTATTATATGATAAAATTAAATTAATAAAATTTAGGAGGTCTTTTTATGACTTATGGAATCATCGCAATAGTTCTTCTTATTCTTTTCTGTAACATAAGAATCGTGCCACAGGCTACAGAGTATGTTATAGAGCGCTTAGGTAAATACCAAAAAACTTGGGGCGCAGGCATACACGTTAAAATTCCAATTATAGATAAGATTTCACAAAAAATAACCTTAAAAGAACAGGTTATCGATTCTCCACCACAACCTGTTATTACTAAAGATAACGTTACTATGCAGATAGATACCGTTGTTTTCTTCCGCATTTTTGATGCAAAGACCTACACATACGGCGTGGTTAATCCTTTGAATGCACTTTCTAATCTTACCGCAACCACACTTCGTAACATTGTTGGTGAACTTGAACTTGATGCTACGCTCACCTCTCGTGATATGATTAACTCGCGTATGACCGCAATACTTGACGAAGCTACTGACCAATGGGGTATTAAGGTTAGCCGTGTTGAACTTAAAAATATTATCCCACCTTCTGAAATTCAGAATGCTATGGAAAAACAGATGAAGGCAGAACGCGACCGCCGCGAAACACTTTTACAAGCAGAGGGACACAAGGCTGCCGCAATCACCAGAGCAGAGGGCGACAAGCAGGCTATGATTCTTGCCGCAGAGGGTGAGCGTGATGCTCAAATAGCACGTGCAGAAGGTGAAGCCAAAGCAATCTTCTTGGCAAAACAAGCAGAAGCAGACGGCTTAAAACTTCTAAAAGAGGCTGGCGTTGACGCCGCTGTTATCGAACTTAAAAAGTACGAAGCACTAGTTGAAATGGCTAACGGCACCGCATCTAAACTAATTGTTCCAACCGACGCCGTAAATGCAGTAACCAACAACACAATTTTTACAGAAACTACAGGTCTTGGCGATACAACCCCCGCCGCTCCTAAAAAGGCTAAGGGCAAGAAAGCCGACCCCTGTTGCGAATAATATTTAAATAAAAAAAGAAAACCAACTACGTGAAAAAACGTAGTTGGTTTTTTATTAGTTTGTAGAAGAAAAGTTTATGTTGGATGGCGGGGTTATAATTGCTATTGGCCACTGTGGATGGGGTTTTCTGTTCATACGCTCAATAGCACAAAATTCAGGTCCGTTTTCATTACCAACGTGTGTTACCCAATGGTAGCCATTCATTTTGCCTGCATAAATGCATATATGCGAACACCAATCCGAGCGGTCGTACCAATCACAAAGAACGATAAGTGAGCCAATTGGAATTTCCTCATCAAGTGTGAGCACGATATCATTATTGATACTTCCGCCATCACTTGCCTTAAAATCAATATATCGTGAATAGCCTGCATCAATCCACTTTTTACCTGCTATGTACCAGTCGTTAGCAAGTACCGGCTTGTCCGGGCGCGCTAGCATTGAGGTATCAATACCTGCTACGTTTGGCAGATAATTAAAGTAAACGTATGTGACGTAACTTGCACAAACAAGCCCTGTATTCTCAAAATAGGAAATGTTTGGTTTTCCTTTTTCATCAACCTCGTATCCGCTTGCACGACCGTAGTCATCATAAGTTATGTCCGAAAGCCAACCCAAGCCTTTCTTTTGTGAGCATAGAATATAGTCACTATAAGAGCCCCACATAACACCACTATTACGTTGAACATCAAGCTTGTACCCCGTATATTCAAGTGCATCAAGAAAAACGTTGCTGTCAGGAGTCATTTTAGAATTATTATTAACTTTAGGCTTGCTGATTGTTTCTTTTGAACTTGTTTGTTCCTTGCTTGAGGTAATCGCTGAAGAAGTTACGCTTGAAACCGACTCATTGCTCTCAGTTTCCTTGCTTTCGGTGGATGTTACCTCGCTAGACGTTGTACCTTTCTCAGAAACATCACTTTCAACTACCGCAATGCTACTAGTTTTAGTAGACGTTGTTTCGGTTTTAGCAGGAGTAAACATTATCACGCCTACAGTAATTGCGGCTACTAGTAGTAAGCTAACCAAGGTTATAACCTTGTGCCCAAATACAAACGCGATAACAGTATATACCGCGCTTATTAATTTTGAATTATTTTCTTTCATAACTCAACCTCTTTTTCAATAATCAAGCGTATTGATTTTATAACAAAACCCAATAAATGTCAAGTTTTTACAAAATCGGACACACGCAAAATACAAACAAAAAGCCTTGAAACATTAAAGTTCCAAGGCTTTTGGTGGAGATAAGCGGGATCGAACCGCTGACCTCTTGAATGCCATTCAAGCGCTCTCCCAGCTGAGCTATACCCCCAAGACAAGTTGTATTATATC
>JAZNBX010000032.1:0-17693 GCA_045587265.1 Acutalibacteraceae bacterium
CCATGTTACCTTCCCCTCCTTACGCCTTCTTCTCTGCGATGATGGTCATCACACGAGCGATATCCTTCTTGGTATCTGCAATCTTGTGGGGATTTTCAAGCTGGTTGATAGCGTGCTGGAAACGGAGCGTGAACAGCTCGCCCTTGAGCTCCTTCAGCTTGGCGTCGAGTTCAGCATCCGACAGTTTCTTCAATTCCGTTGCCTTCACAGCTTATCCCTCCACTTCCTTGTTCAGCTGCTCCCGGGTTGCGAAACGGCACTTGATCGGGAGCTTGTGCATTGCGAGACGCATTGCTTCCTTAGCGACTTCCTCGGAAACGCCGCCCATTTCGAACATAACTCTGCCCGGCTTAACAACGGCTACCCAATACTCAGGTGAACCTTTACCTGAACCCATTCGAGTTTCAGCAGGTTTCTCAGTGATTGGCTTGTCAGGGAAAATTTTAATCCAAACTTTACCGCCACGCTTGATATAACGAGTCATAGCGATACGGGCTGCCTCAATTTGATTTGAGGTAATCCATGCAGGCTCTAAAGCCTGTAAACCAAAATCGCCGTGTGATACGGTGTTACCGCGGGTTGCCTTACCAGTAAGACGACCTCTTTGCTGACGACGATATTTAACACGCTTTGGAAGTAACATTAGCGAGCTCCTCCTTCCTTGCGGGGTTTACGATTGTCGTGAAGAACTTCACCGGCGTAAATCCAAACTTTAACGCCTATACGACCGTAAGTTGTGTGTGCCTCTGCAAAACCGTAGTCGATATCGGCACGGATTGTTTGTAGAGGAATAGTACCCTCGTGATAGTGCTCGGTACGTGCGATTTCTGCGCCGCCGAGACGACCTGAACACTGAGTTTTGATACCCTTAGCACCAAGACGCATTGCTCTGCCCATAGCCATTTTCATAGCACGACGGAAAGATACACGCTTCTCAAGTTGTGCTGCGATGCTTTCAGCAACTAATGTTGCGTTAACATCAGGGTTTTTAATCTCAACAATGTTGATATTAACAGATTTGCCAAGCATTTCCTCACACTTTACGCGAAGCTTTTCGATTTCGGAGCCGTTGCGGCCGATAACCATACCAGGCTTTGCGCAGTGGATGTGAATTCTTACGCGTTTTGCATCGCGCTCGATTTCAACCTTGGGAACGCCAGCTGAATAAAGTGTCTTCTTAAGATACTTACGGAGGTTATAGTCCTCAACCAAAGTATCGCCGAATGCACTATTCTTAGCGAACCAACGTGAATCCCAGTTTTTAATAACGCCAACTCGGAATCCGTTAGGATGTACTTTCTGGCCCATAACTTTACCTCCTTTTAGTCTTCTCTCTCTTTTAATACGAGAGTGATGTGTGATGTTCTCTTTAAGATTCTGTGTGCACGGCCATGATCCTTTGGACGAATACGTTTAAGTGTAGGTCCTGGACCAACAAAGCACTCTGCAACATATAACTTTGAAACATCCATATTGTGATTGTTTTCAGCATTTGACATAGCGGATTTGAGTAATTTTTCTAAATACTCACAGGCGGCCTTAGGTGTGAACCTGAGAATAGCCATAGCTTTGTCAGCATCCTGATTTCGGATTAAATCCAAAACAATCTTCACCTTACGAGGTGAAATACGAGCATATTTAAGTATTGCTCTTGCTTCCATAGTCTATACTCTCCTTTCGACCGCTTATCTTGTAGTCTTTGCGCCGGCATGGCCGCGGAATGTTCTGGTAGGTGCAAACTCACCGAGTTTATGACCAACCATATCCTCCGTTACATATACCGGAACGTGTTTACGACCATCATGCACTGCAATAGTGTGTCCGACGAAATCGGGGAAAATTGTAGATGCACGGCTCCATGTCTTTAAAACACGCTTTTCGCCAGCTTCGTTCATCTTCTGAATTCTTTCTAGCAACTTAGGTTGCACGAAATAACCCTTTTTAAGACTTCTTCCCATAGTTAGTTTCTCCTTTCGTCAAACTTATTTGTCATTGCAACGCTTTACGATATATTTATCGGTGCGTGCATGTTTCTTACGGGTCTTGTAGCCAAGTGTTGGTTTACCCCAAGGAGTAACAGGACTTGGACGACCAATTGGAGATTTACCTTCACCACCACCGTGAGGGTGATCACAAGGGTTCATAACAGAACCGCGAACGGTAGGTCTCCAACCCATATGACGTTTTCTACCGGCTTTACCGATATTAACATTCTCGTGCTCTGCATTGCTTACCTGACCTACAGTAGCCATACAGTTCTGTGGAACATTGCGAAGCTCGCCTGAAGGCAATCTTAGAAGAGCCATACCGCCCTCTTTTGCCATAAGCTGTGCCATGTTACCGGCAGAACGAGCAAGCTGTGCACCCTTACCAGGATAAAGCTCGATGTTGTGAATAAAAGTACCGGTTGGGATGTTAACAAGTGGAAGTGCATTACCGGGCTTAATATCAGCGTCAGGACCGCTAATAACGATGTCGCCTACTTTAAGGCCGATAGGTGCGATGATGTAACGCTTTTCGCCATCCTCGTATTGAACGAGAGCGATGTGAGCGGTACGGTTTGGATCGTACTCTAAAGTTAGTACGGTTGCAGGTACGCCAAAGCGATCGCGCTTAAAGTCGATAACTCTGTACTTTCTGCGGTTGCCGCCGCCACGATGGCGAACGGTGATGCGGCCATAGCTGTTGCGGCCAGCATTCTTTTTAATAGGCTCGAGCAGGCTTCTTTCAGGTGCTACCTTTGAAAGCTCTGAATAATCGATAACGGTCATTCCGCGTCTGCCCGGCGTAGTGGGTTTATAATGTTTAATAGCCATTTATTTCACACTCCTAATTAGGCTTAGCGGGGTTTATTAACCCCCATACATTGCCGTAGTTCTTTTAAGTATTACATTAAACCTTCAAAGAACTGGATGGGCTTAGCTTTTTCGCTTAAGGTAACAATTGCCTTTTTCCAAGCGGTTGTGTAACCACTGTAACGGCCTACCCTGCGTTGTTGACCACGAACTTTAAGGGTATTAACCTTAACGATATCTTTCTTATCGATACCGAATAGCTCGCTTACAGCAGCTGCGATGTCTACTTTTGTAGCATCAGTAGCTACTTTGAAAACATATTTTTTCTCGGCGATGCCGGTCATGCTCTTTTCGGTAATAACCGGAGCAAGAATAACGTTTTGAGCAGTTTTCATTATGCGTAAACCTCCTCAATCTTTGCAACAGCATCTTTTACGATAACAACTGTATCAGCATTGATGATGTCGTAGGTATTGATGGTGTTGACCTGTGCGGTCTTAACGCCTTTGATATTAGCTGCACTCTTAATAGCGAATGCGTTCATGTCAGCAAGAACAACAAGTGCTTTCTTGCCTGCGCCAACTGCTTTTAAGCAATCAGCAACAACCTTTGTTTTGTACTCAGAAACATTGAGGTTGTCAAGAACGATTAGCGACTCGTTAAGAACCTTATCAGAAAGAGCTGACTTTAATGCAAGTCTGCGAACCTTCTTATTTAAGGTATAGTAATAATCGCGTGGTTTAGGACCGATTGCTACGCCGCCGTGTGTCCATTGTGGAGCGCGGGTAGAACCCTGTCTTGCGTGGCCAGTGCCTTTTTGACGCCAAGGCTTTTTACCGCCACCGGAAACCTCGGTACGAGTTAGAGTTGACTGTGTGCCCTGGCGTTGATTAGCTAAATAGTTAACAACAGCCATGTGCATAACAACAGCGTTAGGTTCGATACCGAATATAGCATCGTTAAGTTCTATGTCGGAAACTTTCTTTCCGGCCATATCTAGTACTGCAACATTAGGCATAATTCAATCTCCTTCCCTTAGGCTTTCACGGTATTAGCGATAACAACTATGCCACCCTTAGGACCTGGAACAGCGCCTTTAAGAGCGATTATGTTGTTTTCTGCATCTACCTTAACTACATCTAGGTTTTGAACGGTTACGCGCTCTGCACCAAGATGACCTGCCATTTTCTTACCCTTAACAACTTTTGATGGGGTACTACATGCACCAAGTGAACCGCCGTGTCTAGCAACAGGACCGGTACCGTGGCTCATCTTTAAGCGTCCGAAATTCCAACGCTTAATAACGCCTGCGTAACCTTTACCTTTGCTGGTGCCTTTAACATCAACACGGTCGCCTTCTGCGAAGATGTCTGCTTTGATGATGTCACCTACATTATAAGTAGAGATATCTTCAAGACGGAATTCGCGAAGTACCTTTTTGGGAGCTACGTCCCCTTTTGCGAAGTGGCCCTTCATAGGACCGTTTACTTTTGAAGCTTTTAGGTCGCCGAAGCCTACCTGAATTGCTTCGTAGCCGTCGTTCTCAACAGTTTTCTTTTGGCTGATAACACAAGGACCAGCTTCAATAACTGTTACAGGAACAACGTTGCCGTTTGCGTCAAAAAGTTGGGTCATACCCAATTTTTTGCCAACAATTGCTTTTTGCATGATATTTCCTCCTTATAGGTTATTGGTTGGCATTTCGCCAACATGACCTCGTCCGCGTGAGATTAAAGTTTAATTTCTATCTCAACACCGGCGGGGAGCTCAAGACTTGTTAGAGCTTCAACAGTTTTGTTGGAAGGTCTAAGCACGTCGATAAGCCTTTTGTGAGTTCTCATTTCAAACTGTTCTCTGGAATCCTTGTACTTATGAACTGCACGAAGGATTGTTACAACCTCTTTCTCGGTAGGTAGCGGAATAGGACCTGAAAGACGAGCGCCTGTGCGCTTTGCTGTTTCAACAATCTTTTCTGCTGCCTGGTCAACGAGAGCATGATCATAACCCTTAAGTCTGATTCTGATTTTCTCCTTTGCCATTTCTTTCGCCTCCATTAAAATTTTGGCGGGCTTTTGCAAACTGCTTGTAACACTGTCCCGTGTGTTTCAACCTCGAACAGTATAAAACCGGATGTTATGGACAATCTCCATAAATCCGGGTACGGCCCTAAATGACCGTGCACGTACAGGGACACGTCCCTGCCGTTTGCCAATTAACAAGCTTTTGTCGCCCGGTTTATAAATCGGACATACTCCGCGGAAATTTCCCAGCTCTGCGGCTGGCCACCTCCCGCATCAACGCATATCTGCACACACAGTGCTTGACTATAATAACACATCTAAAACAAAAAATCAAGTACTTTTTTAAATTTTTTTGAAAAATTTTTAGCACTTGATTTTTTAGTTATTTAATTGTTTTATCGTTTATTTACTCGTTATCAAAATTGAAAAAGTTTTCTGCAGAGAATGGGTCTTCTGCATTACCGTCTTCATCGTTTTTCAAGTCGTCGTCGTAAGTTTCATCGGACTCATCAAGATAAATAAAGTCATCGCCTATTGCATAAGTGAAACCATCTTCTGCTTTGCGAACCTTACTATTCTTCTTACCATATACATATACATTTATATATATAAGAGCACCGATGCACAAAAGTGCTACAAGCACAGGTAACCAAATCCATTTAAGAAGTTCTTTTTTAGGATTGATTAAATGCTTTGAAAGTTCACGCACAGAACTTGTTTCCTCAAGCTCGGTATGTTCGCCTTCCCACTTTTCGCTCATACTACCCGCATCATAAGACGGTGTATAATAATTAGTAACCTGACTTTGCTCGTTTCCTGTTGTATCTACCTTACTTGTTTTTCCTTTGTTACTACTTGGCTTTTTCTTTTTAGACGAAGTAGAACTTGCTTTGCTACTAACAGTCTGCACAGTAGATTCTATCGGTGCAACTTCCGATGAAACAATCTCCGAACTTACTGGTTCCGACGGAACCGCACTCTCTACAGGAGTCTGCTCGCTAGATACTTCGGGGGCTGATGACACAACTGAATTTATTTCGGATGAAACCGTAGGCGCCACTTCGGATGAAATTGCAGGCACAGAAGAAACCGATGCCACGCTCGAGGTTTGGTCTCCCCCCTGCTCTCCCTCGCCGTAAACTACCAAGGTTACGGTAAGAGCCATAGAAAGAGCCGCTAATATAGCAATTATTTTAACTAGTGCTTTATTAAACAATTTTTTCACTCCATTTGTTTTAATATGCCTTACCCCAATAAATCATCTTGTGTGCAGGTTTGCCGCAGCACACACATTTATCTCCAAGTGTTTCTTGCTCTAAAGGTAATCATCTTGAGGTAATACCTGCAATCTCCTTTAGCCTATCCTCACACTCACGAGAGCCACACCACATAGATTTAATAAATCCGGGTTTGGTATCAGCAATCTCTTTAATTTCGTCAAGGTTACTTGCAGTATAGGTCATTTCTTCTCTACGCTTTAATGCTTTTTCATAAAGGCCGTTATGAACTGCATCTAAAAGTTTTGGGATTTCGGTTTCCAATTCGTCAAGTGAAACGAAATACTTTTCTCTGGTATCACGGCGAACAACAACACACTGATTGTTCTCTATATCGCGAGGACCTATTTCAAGTCTTAGTGGAACACCCTTCATTTCATACTCAGAGAACTTCCAACCTGGTGAACGATCGCTTAAATCAACCTTTGCCCTACATATATTATTAAGGCGTGCAGTTATCTCCTCTGCTTTCTCGGTAACACCGGGTTTGTGAGAAGCAATAGGAATAACAACCAACTGTGTAGGTGCAATTTTAGGAGGAAGAACAAGGCCGCTATCATCACCGTGGGTCATAATAACCGCACCGATGAGTCTAGTAGTAGTTCCCCAAGAAGTTTGGAAAGGATGTTTTAGTTCGTTATCTTTATCAGTAAACTGAATTTCAAACGCTTTTGCAAAGCCATCCCCAAAGAAGTGAGATGTACCACTTTGTAGCGCCTTGCCATCATGCATTAGCGCTTCGATAGTATATGTATCTACTGCGCCTGCAAATCTTTCTTTTTCGGTCTTGACACCTTTTACAACAGGCATAGCCAAAACGTTCTCCGCAAAGTCTGCATAAACGTTTAACATCTTAATTGTTTCTGCCTGTGCTTCCTCAGCAGTTGCATGAATGGTATGGCCCTCTTGCCACAAGAACTCACGTGAACGCAAGAATGGTCTTGTGGTTTTCTCCCAGCGCACAACAGAGCACCACTGATTATAAAGTTTTGGTAAATCTCTATATGAATGAATTATGTTTTTATAGTGGTCGCAGAAAAGAGTTTCAGAAGTTGGACGAACACACATACGCTCTTCTAACTTTTCGCTACCGCCGTGAGTTACCCAAGCAACCTCGGGAGCAAAACCTTCAACGTGGTCTTTCTCTTTTTGCAAAAGGCTTTCAGGAATAAACATTGGCATATATACATTCTCGTGCCCTGTTTCTTTAAACATACCATTCATTATGTTTTGTATGTTTTCCCATATAGCGTAACCGTACGGGCGAATTATCATACAACCACGTACGCTAGAGTAATCTATCAACTCTGCTTTAATTACAACGTCGGTATACCACTTGGCAAAATCCTCGTCCATAGCGGTAATTTCTTTTACAAGCTTTTCGTTAGCCATAAATGTGCCTCTTTCAAAATTTATTACATTACATTATATTATATTATATATCTACAATAATTTCAAGACAAAAAATCGTCGCTTTTTAAAAAGCGACGATTAGTAGTTTCTAAGATATTATTTATTAGCTTCGATATAGTTAACAAGGTTGCCAACTGTTTTGATATTCTCAATCTCTTCATCAGGAATTTCGATTTCAAACTCGTCCTCTAAAGACATAAGCAGGTCAACAACGTCTAGGCTATCTGCGCCAAGGTCATCAGCTATCATAGAATCCATAGTAATTTTTTCTTCTTCAACGTCTAGCTGCTCGGCTAAAATATTTCTAACTTTTTCAAAAACCATAAGTACCTTCCTTTAAATAAATGAATATTATGATTAAGCACAAACAGTGCTTACATACAATATGATAATTTTATTTTCGACATTTGTCAATACTTTTTTACAAAATTATTAACAAGGACTTAATTTTAATAAAAACTATTTACTGCAAGAAAAATATATGTTATAATACCTAAAAATATACACTTTTTTCACAAGGAGATTATTTATGAAAACTTTAAAGATACTCCCTCTTTTTTTGGCACTATTGATATTTGTTGGTTGTACCGCGGGGAAGCCCAAACTTGAGAAAATCGCTTTTAGAGCAGACGTTACCCACGATGGAAGCAAAGACAGAATTATTACTTCTATTGACGATGCCGATAAATGCGAGGCTTACGTTAAGGTTTATACCACCGATAGCCAAAACAGAGACGTTCTTTTGTGGAAGGATATAGCCGGCACTAAAGAGAGTGATTATAAAGGTATTTACATTTGCAAAAAAAGCGGCAACTTTGACCTTCTGGTTTGGAAGCCTACCTTTGATGGCGATACTACAACTTTGGAGTATGCAGTTTTCTATCTAAAATATGACGAGGACACCGAAAGAACCGAAAGTGTAAATGAAATACACGAAAGTATCACATTTACAAAAGAGCAGGTTACCAAAGATGGCGATAAGTACGAAGAGGCTAGCGAGTTTGTTGCAACACTTAACAAGTACATTGAAAAGAGCGCCGCTCTCTTAGACACAGTTGGAGGCGAAGTAATGTATAGCCCAAGTGTTGACGAAAAGGTTACTAACCTTTACTACCCGGATTGGTTTGATAAAGATTACAAATCAACCACCAACCCCGCCAACACCGCTTCTGACACACAGCAAGGCACACCTATTGAATAAAAAACTAACAGCTACCCTACAAAAGTCGGGTAGCTGCTTTTTTTATTTATTATCGCTAATCATTTTTCTTTTAAATATACCTGTTGCTGCAATAAACACAATTATGGTATACGCGCTAAATACAATTAAGTTTCTAGCGGTTATGTTTGACGGCTCGTTATTTGTTATACCCTTGATTATAGCAACACAGGATTCAAACGGCAGATACTCGCAAATTTTTGCAAAACCTTTACCTAATAATTCTCTTGGGAAATACATTCCGCTGGTAAAACAAACTAATTGGATTATAATACTTGAAACACCCGAAGATGTCTTTTCGCTGCATAATGAACCAATTATTATTCCAAACGCGATAAATAAAATTGCCACTAAGATTGATATAAGGATTGCTAAAATTACACCTATGCTAAACTTTAAACCTAGTACTACCGCCAACACAAAGAATAATATATTTTGAACCAGAATTAAAGGGATAATAGAGAGCATATATCCACCGATATACTCCATAGGTTTCATTGGGCTTATTCCAAGTCTAACAAGCAACGACGATGTTCTATCCTTACTTACAAGCATAGCAGTAAACAAAGTAATGAAAGAAAAACCAAACACAACTATGCCCGGTGTAAAATTCTCTAAATCATAATTTTCGCTAGGTATGTTTATTTGCTGAAACACAAACAATAAAAACAGTGGCAACAATAAAGAAAAAACTATGCTTAAAGGGTCTCTTGATATTTCTTTAAAATTTCGTTTTGCAAAATTCAGTGTTCTCATATTGCTTCGTCCCCCATCGCTATTTTCACAAATGCATCCTCGAAATTTTCTGCACCTGTTTTTTGGATTAGTTCTTGGGACGAGCCCACATCTATCAAATCACCTTTTGACATAATGCCAATTCTATCTGATAGTTTTTCTGCTTCTTCCATATAGTGTGTGGTTAGAATTATCGTGATGTTGCCCTTTAGTTTTTCTATAACCGACCAAAGTTCTTTCCTAGCGATTACGTCTAGCCCCAAGGTTGGCTCATCCAAAAACAAAATTTCCGGGTCATTTATTAAGGATGTTGCAATAGATAACCTTCTTTGCCAACCACCCGATAAGGTCTTGGCTTTTTGGTTTAGCACTCCCTCAAGTTTAAATGTAGCTATTAGTTCTTTTATTTTTTCTTGTTTGTTTTTAATCTTATACACGCCCGCCATAAACTCTAAATTTTCCTTTACCGAAAGGTTGGGCGCAATAGCGGTTTCTTGTGGAGAGACGTTTAGTATCTCTTTTATTTTTTGTGTGTCACGATTTATATCCAAGCCGTTTATCTTAATTTGGCCATCTGTAGCAAGAATTAGAGTAGATAGCATTTTTATGGTCGTAGTTTTGCCTGCTCCATTTGTGCCCAAAAGCGCAAACAGTTCGCCATGATTTATTTTAAGATTTATTGAGTTAACAACAGTTTTGTCTTTGTAACGTTTTGTTAAATTAACCGTTTCAATAGCTAGCATATTATTCTCCCCTAGTGAACACCTTATCTGCAAGATCTTCAATTTTATCGGCTTTAATTAGGGCAATACCTCTTTCTTTATCGCAAAGCACTATAATCGAATCGCCTGCCTCGATACCAAACATATCTCTTGCTTCTTTAGGAATTACAATTTGGCCTTTTTCCCCTACCTTACTTATACCAACAAATTTATCCTTATTCATTTTAATTCCTCCAGGGTTTTACTAGTTATACTTTTTATACTAATTATACATTTCTGCATTTTAAAAGTCAATATAATTTTGCAAAAACGCTTCTATAAACATAGAAGCGCCTATATATCTTTTACTTTGTATCAGAAAACATTACAAATAATTGAACTTTGTATTTATAATAAAACACCTTCACCTAAAAAGAAATAGGCAAAAGTGTTTTTTAAAAATTTTTATTCAGTTTCGCTTGAGGTAGAATCGCCGCTAAATGCGCCCAATAAATCCGACTGCTCCATACGCTCGAAATCGTCCTCTTTAAGTTCGGGGAAATCACATTCTACATTTCCACTAATATCGCTTGTACTAATCACTTGGTTATATTTGATAGCAACGTCGCCTTCCTCAAATTTAACCAATACGTCACAATTAACCTCGGTTTTATAATAGTAGCCTTGGCTATTAACGTAGGATTTACCACTAAAGGAATTAACCTTTATTTCCGCCTCGGAAAAGTTTCCACCAAAACTTTCACTGTAAGGTCCTACAAGCGAACTCAAAAAAGTAAGTCCGTCCTCGCTCTCGGTATTAAGCCCAAAACTATAAACGGTATCTTCCTTTTCCTTTTTAGAAGATATATCCTTCATCATACCTGTGGTATACACGCTTGCGGGCGAAACGCCTGAGCTCATATAAATACCGCTAACGAATTTTGAGAAATCCATTACACTATATATCTTCTGGCTATACATATCACTAATTTGATAATATCTGCCATCAGTAAAATACTGAGAACTTTCAAGTGTTGAGCCTTTTTGACCGTCTTGCAAATATGTTGTAAAGGTCTGTTGTAAATACTCCTCGCCTGTCATATCCTGCTGACGCTTAAAGGTACGGGTATATCCAATCTTTGATTTATCTTGTGCAATATCAGCACTAGATTCCATTGTCATAACATAATCGTTTGAAGAAAGGGTGTTGCTCATAGCCGAGTCAATTGCTATAACTTCCTCTATTGACTCAACCTCAACATAGTTCTTATCTTCAGGGTTGTATGGGTCAACCTCTTTGCCGATTTCGTTATAAGTAACCTCACTTAAGGTTTTGCTTGTGATTTCATCGCCTTCAACGGTTATAACAGCGGTAACCTCTAGTTTTTCATACACGAGATAACCATCTTTATTTATAACATACTCGCCTTCGCCTTTTTTAATTTTAACCTCTTGGAAACTATCCGCGTCATCCTCAGCGGTTTGGTTAACGAAATTAGAAAGCGCACTGTTTTTGCAAGTAAATGTTATTGCAGTATAGCCTTTGCCCCAATTTTCTTCATCAGTTTCTTCGCTTTCGGTTTTAAAGCCAACCGCGCGCATATCTGAAAACTTAATATTTATTAAAGAACCAACATTCTCAACGCCCGCCTCTTTTGCATTAAGTTTTGCTTTGAATGCACCACCATACCTGTTGGTATAATAATAACCACCTTTATAGTAAACCTCATAACTATTTACATTAGCAGAAGAACTGCTTTTTTGGGTAACCATTTCGGACATTTCATACTTTTTTGTATTGCTTAAATTATGTACTAAAAGTTCCGAAGTGTTTTCCGCTTGATAACTTGCATCACCATAATCATAGTATATTAAAGTTTTAGACGTAAGATTAAGGTCGTTGAGTTTTTCGTTCAAACTTGTGGCTTCATCTATAAGCTTTTCAATTTTTGCAGCATCGCTATTCGTGTTACAACCTGAAAAAATAGTAATTATCATTAAAAGCGATACGGCAAGGCTTATTAGCTTTTTCATTTTATTCGTCCTTTTTTTAATAAAATGCCAAGCACCGCAGAGGTCATCTGCGGTGAACGGGTAAAATCAAATATTATTCGGCGTCTTGAAAGGCAACGTCAGCAATAAAAACATTTACCTTAGAAAGTGCATTACCTGTCATACTTTGCAACTTGGTTTTTACGTTATCTTGAACTTCCTCTGCAACCTTGCGTACATCAGAGCCGTTTACAACGGAAATATAAATATCCAAAGAAGTTGTATCATTTACTCTATTTACCTTGATTGCTCTGGAATAATCGTTTTTAGCAAAAACCTCTTTAATATCGGTAGTTTTAGAAACAAGACCTGCAACACCCTCTACTTCCAAGGTTGCTACGCTTGCCATTTTAATAACAACATCATCATTAATTTCTAAGCCGTATGAATTTTCTTTATCCATTTTAAACTCCATTCTGCCCAAAATGTATGTGGCAAAGGTTTATTTAGCCTAAAAAAATATGTATCTTTTAAGCCATCCTTTACTATATTATAACACAAACTTTGAAATTAACAACTACTTTACTGCAACAATTTTAATATTTTCAACATTTATTTTTGCTGTTCCGCTAATTATATCAAGAATTTGCACCGTTTCATTTTGTTCAAGTTCTCCGTCTTTCCTTACCACGACGTTACAACTATCGCCGCTTAACACAACGATAACGTCTGAAAAGCCTTTGGCTTTAATAAGTGTTTCTGCGGAGTTTTCCATCTCCATACGCGCGGTTATTTCGCTAACCTTATCAGCAGCGGCAGTCTTTTGCTCGGCAGTAGATTTTGAGGAATTTAAGGTCTTTTTAATGATGCTTATTGCTTCGTCCCTAGTTTCCTCTCTGTCTTTTTGCGCCCTTTTGAAATAATCTTCCTCATCGCTTACCACACTTGTATTTGCAACATACTGCGCGTTGCCTAGTTC
This sequence comes from Acutalibacteraceae bacterium, assembly GCA_045587265.1. Lineage (GTDB taxonomy): Bacteria > Bacillota > Clostridia > Oscillospirales > Acutalibacteraceae > UMGS1532. The sequence goes on from JAZNBX010000032.1 coordinate 13,133, forward strand.
TGCATCGGTTTTACTTCTGGTTCCGCCAAGATTAGTGCCGCTCGTTGAATAACTTACGTTTAGCCATACCGCCGCACCCAGTGCTAACACCATAGCAAGAGTTAATATTTGTTTTTTGCCTATAATTGCATTTTTCTTCATAATAAATATCCTTTCAAGTTTAATATATACCCGTTATGCTAACCTTGCTTTCAGTTATATCAAGAAGAACGCATATTGCGTTTCTTATCTTTTCTGCAGCCGCCTCGTTAGCACCACTTTCGCAGGCTATTGCAACACCTCTAACACTTGGAGCAATGGTCCCTAAAAGCAAAGGTTGTTCGCCTGTATCTGTTTTAATTATTATGTATGACTCCTCGGTTTTATCACTTGTTTGGTTGTTATAATTTTCATTACTGTTGCGGTTTTCTACCACGTCGGTATCAACGTTCTTTTTAGTAGCATATATGTATTCCGTACCGCTTTCCAGTGTTACTAGCACCGAAACATTTTGGTCACCCGTTATATTCTTAACAAATGTTTCTATATCCCCACTCAATTCTTTTGCATAATCATCGCTAGTCATAACGCTCTCCTCCGTTTTTGGTTTGTTTTCAACATTTATAAAATCGGACAAAAAAATTAAAAGCACTCCGATTATTCCAATCGCAACCGCGATTTTAACAAAATTTTTATTTTCTAAAAATTTTGCAAAATTCATAAGATTTAATCTCTCCTTTCAACCGCAACCGCGACATCCAACTGCAATTCTTTTCGAACTGCGGTTTTTATTTTAGAAATATCCCGTTCACTATCTACGTAAACGGTTATTGCGCTAATTTCAACTTTATCAATATTGTTAACTACCGTTATATCAACGTAAGTGTAAAAAAGATTATTGCTATTTAAAACCGATTCTATTCTGCTTCTTAAAAGGTTTATCGTAGTGGTTTCTATTAAACCATCATACTCGTTTACCTCAGATTTATTACTGTTAATATTTACGTTTGGTTCTATATTGACAGCTTCGGTTAATGGCGCCGTTATAATAAGAACAATAATTAGGCTTAAAAGCCCTTTTATCATCTTCTGTCCTTTACCAAACGGCGCTAGTTTTATTATAAATCCAACTATTATTAAGGAAGCCGAAATTGCTAGAACGCTTAATTTAATCCCTGACACTCAAGCCGCACCTACCTTTACAATTACCAAAGATAGAATGAACATTACGGCAACCGAAAGCGTTATCGCAACCAAAAATCCTACCCCTGCCGAAACCGTATCAAAAAGCCTTGCGCTATCAGGTATGTTAAGAGTTATAGCAAGCGAAGAAAGTATAAACAACGCTACGCGCCATAATAAAAGTTCGATAACCAGCGGTAAGAGAAGAATAGCCAAAACCACAATGCACCACGACATTGCGCTAGCCTTTAAAAGCCCCACTCCTGCGGTAACCGTCGTTAATGCTTCTCCAAGGGATGTTCCCACAACAGGAATGAAACTACCCACAAAAAAGCGTGCCGTTTTCATAGTTATGCTATCTGCCGCACGGCTTACCACACTTTGAATACTTAAAAAGCCCGAAAACAAGGTCATAATAAACCCGATAATCCAATTTGCAATCGACTTTATTCTTAATGCTATCATATATGCGCCCTCTATACCCGACACCGACGATGCAACACCTATGCAAACGTAAGCACTTATTAAAGGCGACACCACAAATGAAAGTCCTTCGGTAACAAGTTCACAAAAAATAAGCATTACTGACTGATATATTGTACCCGTTGCAATACCGCCGCCTGCAATAATCAAGCCGCTATATATAGGTATAAACGCAAGCATAAAAACGCCTACTGATTTTATAGCAGAAATTCCTGCGGCAACCGTATTCATCAAAGGCGTTAGCACCACCGCAAGCAAACTTAAAGTACAGATATAATTATATGTATCGGAAATCTGCAATCTACTGCCCAACATTCCTCCAAAAGCCGAGCAAATAAGTATAACACCAAAGCCTAGCGCCATAGCAGAAAAGGGCTTTTTCATTCCACTTTTCAAGAAAGACCAAACAACGTTTATATAACTATTGGCATCTACACTAAAAAAGCTAGTATAATCAGAAAGGTCTACACCTAACTGACCCAATATCTCTTTAGTTTCATCGCTAATGCTATCTTCCAGTTGTGACATTTCACTACCTTTATATAGTTGGTCGTATACATCCTCGGTTTCATCTGCAAATACAGGAAAGGTAAACAAAAGCAACGCGATAATAAATATAATAGTCCTTTTCATTTTTATCCCACGATTTCAGTTACTGTTTTTATAAGAGATATAACTAACGGCAAACTTATTGCCGCAAGCGCTAATTTACCACAAAGTTCAACCTTAGAGCCAAGAGAGGTTTGTCCAAAATCCACACACACCTCGCTTGCAAATTGGGTTATATAGCAAATACCTAACGCTTTTAACATAATTTTAAAATATTCGCCTTTTAGTCCGCTTGTTTCTGCTAGTTCTTTAAGCGAATTAAACATTGGCAAAAACGACCTTAAGGACGCCACCATTATAATAGCACCTGCCGCTACCGCCAAAGGCAAAGCGAGTTCAGGTTTATACTGCTTTACTAATGCTACAGTTATTGCAGAAAGCAAACCCATAGCCAACAATTCGTATATACTCATAGTCCGAAAGTGGATTTAATGGTTTCAAATAGCGTACCAATTTTGCTTACTATCATAAGCATAACCACTATCAAACCCGCAAGTGTTGTAAGCATCGCCTGTTCCTCTCTGCCTGAGCGTTGCAACAGTTGATGCAGTACCGCAACTATAATGCCTATTGCTGCCACCTTAAAAATAAAATCTACATCCATACTCTATCACATCCTATATAATAATTATTGTTGCCATAACGCCTGTACAAAGGCCTAGCGTTAAATAAAGTTTCGACTTTTCTTCCAACTCTTTTTGGGATTTAATAATAAGTGTGTCTATCTTTTTTAAAATAGCGTTTAAATGTTCAATTTGCCCAACAGTATCGGTTTTTCCAATCCTTTCGAAAGCGGTGTGGCAAATATCTTTACCCTCGTTAAAAACCATATTAAAGTTGTTGCCTAACTCCTTATATTCGCCTTTTTTTAAAAGACTGTTTACTATCTCATTGGTTTCGGCACCTAAAAATCTTATATTATCCTTTATCTCGCTAAAAAAACTATATATTAGTTTGGCTTGTCTAACGTTTGTAGACAACTTAAAAGATTTTAGTATTCCCGCCGAAGCAAACGGTATGGCTATCAATATTGCCCCTAGCACTCTTACCAATTAAATTCTCCTTTTTATATATTGTAGGATTATAGTTTTTATCAAGCATTACTATATTCTTAAAGGCTTCCGTATCTAAAATAGGCAAATTTCGGTTTCGTAACAATAGTTCTTCCACCCCGTCGGCATGAAAGGTTGTAACAACCCTTACGCCTGCATTAAAGCATTCTTTTATGGTTTCTAATTCCTTTAAATTGCCAATTTCATCAAAAGCCAACATATCAGGCGACATAGACCTTAAAGCGTTTTCTATACCGCTTTGCTTACTTCCGCCTATTATTACGTCGGTATTTATGCCAATATCAAGACTAGGTACGCTCAAATGACTGCCACTAATCTCGCCTCTACAATCAATCAGCGCAACCGTTTCGCCACCGTCGGAACACATTCTTACATAGTCGCGAAGAATTGTAGTTTTTCCGCTATGTGTAGCACCGCAGATTAGCACTCCGCTATTAAGTTCTGATAATACACTAGCACATCCCTTAACCTCATGGCTAATGCGGATGTTTAGTGAACTTATATCTCTAACTCCGACGCTGCCATCAACCCTTTTTACTACCGTGCCACACACCCCGACCCTACAACCAAAGGGCAAGGATATATAACCTTCGGCCAGTTCTCGCTCGTGGCTATGCACCGAATTATTACAAAGCCTATAAAAACATTCTTCTATTTGCGAATTAGTTAAAATTATGCTTCTGCAATTTGGAATTATGCTATATCCCGAAGTTTCGGCATAAACAGTTCTGTTATGTATTTTAAAAGCAACCGGTCTTGCTACGCGCAACCGAATTTCCGTTATTCCCTCAACTGCATTTTTATCAAGTTCTTTTAAACAAAGCGCAACCTCGTATGGTAATTTTTCAATAATTTTTTCTTGCTTTTCCACTGCCTTTTCTCCTTGTCCTGTTCTTTATAAAACTATATGAAAAGACAGTTTGGATTATTACAAAAAAATATGCCCACGACTAATCGTGGGCATAAAAAAACGCGGTAGAAAATCTACCGCGAAATTTTTAGTTTGCTTATTTAAAAATAATAGCAATTACGTCTGCAGCAAGGGCTAAAACAAAGAAGCCAAGTGCAAAGTATTTAGTAGTGCGCTCTAAAATAGCATCTGCTGTGCGAGCTTTGTTTTTAGAAAGGAATGTATCAGCACCGCCTGAAATAGCACCGTTGATACCCTGACGCCTACCTTGTTGAAGTAGCACAACAAGTCGGAGGCCAAGCGGTCTTAGGAAGACAATACTAAT
>JAZNBX010000033.1:0-15075 GCA_045587265.1 Acutalibacteraceae bacterium
TTTTGGAAAGTAATAAGTAATAGTGAATAGTGAAAAAGTTCGGTGTGGCTTTGCCACGAATTATATACAATGCTTCGCATTGATTTATTTACGCTTTTATGCTATAATACACCCAAGGTGGTGATTTAATGATGTTAAAACAAATCTCTTTATTAACACTTTTGACCGGAGCACTGTTTTCAATTATAGGAGTAATAGTTCCATTTATTACATTACAAAACTATACTTCTCAAAATGGTGCAATAGGAATAATTGGGGGTGCGGATACGCCAACGTATGAATTTGTTGTTTTTCGTATAATGAACGGTTGGCCGTTTGTTGCAATCTTATTTGGAATTACATTGATTGTTTCCGCCTTGTTTTGCCTGATATTCTCCAAAACTGTCAAAAATAACTGCAACATTAAAACCACCGCGCTTTCGTTAGGATTATCGGCTGTTGGTACGGCAGGACTTGTTTGCGCTTTTTTATGGTTTTTAATAGGTTCGTTTGGCGAAATGTCTAAACATCCTATTGAATATCCTGTTAGTATTTTACTTGGTATTGTTTGCTTTTTTGCCTTTGTTGTTTTAATTGCTTTATATTTTAGAGCGCGTAAAATTAATTGGTCAATTAAAGGATTTTGTATCGATATATTAACAAGCGTCATTTTTTTGCCAACTTTTTTCTTTGCATTCTCGTATTTATATAATACATTAAGTTAAATAAAAGAAAAATCTGGGTTTTCATCCGGTTCTTTTTCGGACACGAATGACAGAAAAAAGAGAGCAAGTCGAAAGACTTGCTCTCTTTTTTCAACGAAATAAATCCCTTACGGGATTTGTGAAATACGCTATGCGTGTGAAATATTGCTTCGCAATGTGAAAAGCGCTGCGGCGCGTGAGGGATTTATTTCATTTCACTTTCTGCGCAGCAGAAAATTTCACAATGACCTTTAGGTCTTTATTTCACATTCGGCGCAAGCCGAATATTTCACTAACCCCTTGCCCCTCCGCCGCTTTTATGCTATACTACACACGAGGCGGTGATTGAATGAGCACAGGAAAGAAAATTGTAGTTATAAGTGTGAGCTGCATTATAGTTTTTGCAGTTATTGCAGTTGGGCTATATTTTTTAATAAATTCTATCTTGCCCAAGACATACAGCAGTGCTAAAAAAGAATGTGAAAAAGTTCTTGATAAGTATCAGGTTCAGATGGAGGAAATTGCTGTTGATTCTTTAAAATTAGGTAAGAATGTTTCGGGAGAATTTAAAGAACATTATTTTAGTTGTTATATTGAAGAAGGACTTGTTTCATTTGATATTGATGCACAAGGTTTTCTTGGTGGACAGTATTGGGAATTAGTTTATACAGAAGACGGAACTTTATATGGTGAACCTGAATCGTATTTATATGAGGAAAATAACGGAAACAATATTGTCAGAGCAGAAAAAATTAACGAACATTGGTGGTATCTTTGGACCGATTATGACGGAACAGAGAGAAGTTATCAATAAATCAAAGATAATCAAGTTTTCAGGCACTTTTTTATTCGTGTCATTAAGTTCAAAACACCCAAAGAAAAACGGATTCCCATACGGGAGTCCGTTTTCTTTTACTATTATTCACGAATTTGGTCTGTGTACCCTGATTAACAGCCTAGTTGCTCTCCAGCTGAGCGTGGCTCAAGTTGGTTAGTTTCGTTGCGACCGCCGCCAGTGGCGGATAGAGGGAGCAAAAGAAAGGTGCAGCGGTCGAAAAATTTCGTCGCTCCAAGACGAAAAATTTTTCGGGCACCCCAAACGTCGCCTGTACCAAGGTTAGTTAATATGTAACTTGGTAGTCTGTACAAACTTTTCGGGGGTCCTCGGTTCAAGTCCGAGAAGAGCAGCCAAAGAAAAACGGATTCCCGTACGGGGAGTCCGTTTTCTTTTACTATTATTCACGAATTTGGTCGGTGTTACCCTGATTAACAGCCTAGTTGCTCTCTTTTTTAATGTGTGATATAATAAAAAATACAATTTAAGGGTGGTGGATTCATGCAGAAAGAACAATTAACCATACAAGATATTAAAACTGACCTCAAATACAAGATAATTCATAAATGCGCGTTTCTGATTCTTTTGTTATTCTTGTTTTCTTTTGTTCTAGGTATTTCATTTTTTGGGGTTAGCTTGCTCGAAATTTATACGGAGTTTTTAATTGTCATATTTGCTCCGCCAGCAATAGTATTGGCTTTTATGATTGCTGAAATTATTAACATTGTAAAATTATATATAGTTTGTTCAAATAAACTTTGCATTGTCAAAGATACTTTGGTTGGTATGGATATTGTAAGGGGTAGACGTGATTATATACGAGGTATTGAATTTAGGTTGTATTTCGCTTGCTTTGGTAGATATAAGATTGTTGGCACTCACTATAAGCATAGCAAAAAACTTTGTATGACTAAAGAAAGTGTATATAATTCGTCTAATAGCAAAGATGAATTTTACATAGTGCTAACAAAAGCGCATACGGGAAAAATTGTTATGGTATATAATGACAAGTTTTTTGAGTTTAATGATAAATATATCGATTAAATAAAAACAAACGGATTCCGAAAGGAATCCGTTTTGCTTTAGCGATGTTATTTTTGATAACTGTAATATTTACCGCCGTAGGTGTTGGTTATTTTTCGATAGACCGACGCATATATACCGCAGATTTTTGAGAACACACGAGAGAAATAGTACGGGTCCGATATGCCAACCATACTGCCGATTTCGCCAACACGGTACTGAGTGCTTTCCAAAAGTTCTTTCGCATTTTGAATACGCAGGTTGTTAATATATTCTGTAACACTGCGACCCTCGTTGCGCTTGAAAATGGTACTGCAGTAACTTGGGTGTAGATTAACGTGGCTTGAAACCGTTTCAAGCGTGATATCGTTTTGATAGTTTTCGGCGATATATGCCTTGATTTTATCTACATAAGGTAGTGGGTGTGCGCTTTCCTGTTGCTCGAAAAGGCGCAATAGAATCAGGTTAATCAGGTTCATCAGTTTTTCGTCGTGATGAATGTCAGGTTTTCGAAGGATGGTTAAATCGTGGTAACTGCAGTTTGGTTTTGTAAAAGCGTAAGCATCACACTCAATTCTGTGATGAATGAGTAGCAACTTTAAATCGTCTAAAATTTCCATTATTGCACCCCCTAAGTAGAGTTAACTGTTTATTCTTATTTATCACAACAAAAAATGCGTGCAAACTGCAAACTAAAAAACACAAAAAAATAGCAAACAAATGTTAAGAAAATACAAAACCATAACTAACAAATACCAAAAGGTTTAAAATTAGCGGAGGTTTTCCGATAAAAACAAACTAAAAAACGAAAAAATGAATAAAAGGCTTGTAACCGCTAAAGAAAAGTTATATAATATAGTAAAATTATATAAGGAAGGATGAACTACAATGAAAGCAGTTCTAATAAACCCAACCGACAAATCGTTAAGCTGGAGTGAAGTTCCAAACCCTGTGCTAGGAGCAGAGGATGTTTTGGTTAAAATAGAAGCGGCGGCCCTTAACCGTGCTGACCTATTGCAAAGAGAAGGTAATTATCCACCTCCTCCCGGATGCCCCGATTGGATGGGTCTTGAAATTGCAGGCACTATCGTAGAGATAGCAGACGGCGCTAAAGAGAAATCTAATTGGAAAATCGGCGATAAGGTTTGCGCCCTACTAGGTGGCGGCGGATATGCCGAGTACCTTAACGTAAAATACGATATGCTTATGCCTGTTCCCGAGGGTTGTACTATGGTTGAAGCAGCGGCTCTTCCAGAGGCTTTTGCTACTGCATATCTAAATCTTTTCTGGGAAGGCAACATAAAATCGGGCGATACATTACTTATGAATGCGGGTGCTAGCGGTCTAGCAAGCGTTATTATCCCAATGGCTAAGGCATTCGGCGTGCGAGTAATTACAACTGTTCTTTCGGACGAACTTGCTGCATCAATAAAACATCTTAACGCCGATGTTGTTGTAAACACCACAAAAGAAGATATTAGCGAAGTGCTAAAGCAACAACTCGAGGAAGGACACCCTGTTACAGTTGCTATCGACTGTTTGGGTGGCGATATTATGGGCAAATGCTTGCACTTTATGGAGCACGGCGGCAGATGGATTATGATTGCTACTCTAGCAGGCGACTTTACACAGGTTGATATGCGTAACATCTACGTAAGAAACGTTCGCATCATAGGTAGTACACTCCGTTCAAGAAAGCCTGAGGTTAAGGCACAAATTCTTTCAAAACTTGTTGAGGAGATTTGGCCAAAGGTATCGTCTGGCGAGGTTAAGCCTACAATTTATAAGGTACTACCAATTACCGAAGCAGAAGAAGCACACGATATTCTATATCGCGGCGAAAACGTTGGTAAGGTTGTATTAACAGTTGATTAAAAATTAAAATAAAAGCACTCAAGTAAATTGAGTGCTTTTATTTTATTCGTAGTCACATTTTCTAATATTCTGCAAAGTCAGCTCGGTTTTCACAAAATCACCTACTGATTTAATCTTCCTTTGGTAATTACTTTCTTTTCTTTTTCGCTATAGAGTAGGGTATAAACCGACTCGGTGTTTTCTATATCGCTTTTAACAACTAACTTCATAAAACCTGGCTTTGCTTGGGGCAAAAGCACGCATAGAGTAGGACCTTCAAGGTTTTGTTGAGGCTCGGCGTTTCCTGTCTGCCAGGAAATTTCACCAAGGCGTTTTCCATCAAGTTCCAAGTAAGCCGAAACGGTTGTGCTTTCTAGTGTCTTAAAACTATCGTTCAAAAGCCAAAGTTTAGCAGAAAGAACGTCGCCTTCGCTATAAGAGAAACTTTCTATCTCCGCACTTGCAAGAACAGGTCTTAAAGAGTCTTTAACCGCATAGTATGCAGGGCGAGCCTTGCCAAAACAAGTAATAAGGTATTCGCCTGCGACAGTTGGCCAACACTCGTCAAAGTACCAGTTGAGTGCCATTGTGCAACGTGGCCATTGACGGCGAGCGCCCTCAAACATGGCCTTTAAGCCTTCACTTTGCTGAACGTTACTGTTAGCAATAAGTTCTTCTATGCTTTCTGCCTTACCAAAGTATCTTTCAAGGGTTGGTATTTCGGTCCAAGAGTTTTCTTGCCAAGCATCAAAGCCGTGATGGAGCACCCAAGAATCAGTTGGTTTTATTGGAAAAATCTCATCTTCCGGAATAGCGGCTTTTATGTTTTCTATAGGAGAAAAAGCAGGGCATCCAAATTCGGGGTAGGCAGAGTTTGTAGATTTCCTAATCGTTTCGTAAACCTCAGACTCTAAACCGCCAACTGTATTAACAAAGGTATAACCGCCGTGCGCCATATTGCAAAGAGGCGAGGTCATTATAAACGGAATTTCGGGCGTTTCTTTAAAGCAAACCGCATTAAGAAGTCTTAAAGCGTGGTATTGCTCGGTCATTCTTGACCAACTGTTAAATAATTCGTTACCGCCACACCAAAGGGCAAGTGAAACGTGATGGCGAAGCCTTTTGGTAATCTCTAAAGCCTCACTTTCTAGTACCGATAGATAGTGAGGGTCATTTTTATATTCGTTGCAAGCAAGCGGGAATTCCTGCCAGATTAAGATGCCGTTTTCATCGCAAAGGTCGTAAAACTCGGACTTGTGTACTACACCGCCACCCCAAACGCGAAGCACGTTGAAGTTTGCATCTTTAGCGTAGTTTACAAGTGGTATGTATTTTTCTTTGGTCAAAGTGCCGTAGAAAATTTCGGGGGACACAAAGTTACTTCCTTTTAGGAAAATACCCTTGCCGTTTATTACCATTAAAGTAGGCGCATCAGAGCGAGACTTTGGCATAATTTGTGGGTATTTCCAAGAGGTTTCGGGCAGAACCAGTTCTACTGTTTTAAAGCCAATACGTTGGGTTTTAGTAATGGTGGCATCGGACTTTAGGGTAGCGGTAATGGTGTAAAGAGGTTGTTCGCCATAACCGTTAGGCCACCAAAGTTGAATGTTTTCTAAAGTGTCGGTAATAGTAGTATTTCCGCAACCGTTGTATTCCTTAATAATTTCATCGCAAGGGTCTGAAATACTTAGGGTGAATTCTTCATTTTCGGATAGAGTTAGGTCTATGGTAATGTCGGCAGTATCGCGGGTTTCGTTTAGCGTATAGCCGGCGTTAAGGTCCTCAATATATCCGTGGCTTGTACTTTCTAACCAAATATCCTCCCAAATACCGACGGGGATAAGCCTGGGATGCCAGTCCCAACCATAACTTACAGGAGGTTTACAACAAGCCGCCGCCTGTGAGCGACCCTCGGTGCCCTCTAGTTTTGGAACGGGGGCAATATCTATGTATAAAGTTTTTTCGCTATAATCTGTAACGTCAAGTCTAAAAGGCTTATAAAGGCCCTCATATTCGTAAATAACAGTATCGTCAATGCGAACCTTGTAGCAGTAGTCAATACCGTTGCAACATAGGTAGGTTTTACCATTAAACTTTGGCAAAGAGGCTTTATAGTGCCACCACTTGTCCTCTAAAAAATGCAGTTTTGTAAGGTTGTCGGCAAAATAAATATTTTCAATATTTTCGCCTTTTATGTAGTCCAACTGCACAGCACCCGGAACGGTGGCGTCGTACATTTTTTGTGGTATATCGTCATAGGTATCAGAATAGCCAACGGTAAAATTCAAAATGCTTTTTTCCATAGTAAAAGCCTCCCCATAGATATACTTGAATTGTAGCACAAACCAACCCTGTCAGTCAATTCAAATAAGGTTATTCTACGATAAGTAGAAATTTATATAAAAAATATGTCGGTTGCGATGCTTATCACATATCAACTCAACCGACTCTAAAATATACTATTACAAATTAAATACATAGCCTACCACAATGCCAAGCACCGCAGAAAGACAAATTATAATAATTGGATGAACCTTTTTGAGAGTTAATACCTGCATAATCAGATAAATCACCAAAGAAAGAACAAAGGTTAGGCCAAAACTAAAGGTTTTAATGCCATCGGGTGCAAACACCGAGCCTGCAATGTTAATTACCGCTGAGCCGATAAGACCAATAACGGCAGGTTTTAAACCGCTCATACAACCTGATACTAAGCGGCTTTCTTTAAATTTTTCAAAAATTTTAGCAACAATTAAAATTACTATAAAAGAGGGGAGAACAACGCCCAAAGTGGCTGAGACTGCTCCCAAAATTCCGCCCAATTCGGTGCCAACGTAGGTAGAGCAGTTAATGGCAAACGGGCCGGGTGTAGATTCGCTAACCGCAATAAAGTTTATAATCTCCTCAGCGGTCATCCACTCGTTTTTCAGCACCTCAGACTGAATAAGAGGTAGCATAGCGTAGCCACCGCCAAAGGTAAAAAGACCAATTTTAAAGAAGGTAAAAAAAAGTTTAAGATAAATCATTTTTTAGCCTCCTTACCGTTTTTTAAGGTGGCATAGGTGTAGATAAGACCCGAAACCGCGCAACCAATGATTACGTATATCAGGTTAATATCAACGAATACCGCAATCAAAAATGAGGCTGCGGCAATAATATATGCAAATACGCTTTTCTTTAACTTTTTATATACAGTAATAAACGCTTTTACTATTAGCGCCAACACGCCTGCACGAATGCCGAAAAAAGCATACTGCACAACCTTTAATGACTGAAATTCTTGTAGCATGTAAGCAATTATAGTAATTATTATAAAAGAGGGCAGTACAACACCCAAAGTAGCAAGCGCAGAACCAAGAACACCGCAAACTTTATAGCCAATAAAGGTAGCAGAGTTAATTGCAACAGGACCGGGGGTGGATTCTGCAATAGCAAAAATTTCTAAAATATCATCTTTAGTAATCCAGTTGTGCTTTTCATGTACCTCTGCTTCAATAAGTGGAATCATAGCATAGCCACCGCCAAAGGTAAAAGCGCCAATTTTGAAAAATGTTAAAAAAAGTGATAACAGAGTTTTATATTTGTTCATAAAATATCCTTTATAAGTGGTTTCTTTTAAATGGTGTACCCATTTATCAATAAATTATTATATATATTTATATATATAATAAAACAAAATTATAAAAAAAGCAATATAATTTATTTGACGCTAGGGGTTGACAATTATAAAAAGGTGTGATATATTACAACTGTACTAGTAAGCATAGTACAGTTAATTTATATTGTGCACAATTTTTAAGAAGGAGGCAGGATATGTGGCGCATAGATAACCTGTCGCAAACCCCTGTTTACGAACAGTTAATAGAGCAGGTAAAGCGTTTTATACTAATAGGCGCTTTACATTCGGGCGATGCATTACCATCGGTTCGAGGTCTTTCGGTAACCCTTTCGGTAAACCCAAACACTATACAAAAAGCATATTCAGAACTAACCCTACGTGGCATTTTAGTTGCAGTTCCAGGTAAGGGTTTGTTTGTTAGCGAAAACGCTTTAGAGGTGCTTTTGAGCGAGGCGCAAAAAAAGGTAACCGAGTTAGAAGGATTAGTGTCTTTATTAAAACTTTCGGGAATAGACAAAGACGAAATTTTGAAATCTATAAATAAAATATACGAAGGTGAGGTAAATAAATGATTACTGTAAAAAACCTAACCAAAAAATTTGGTGATTTCACCGCCCTTAATGATATAAGTTGTAGCATACCCGAAGGAAGTATTTACGGTATGGTCGGCTCAAACGGCGCGGGTAAATCGACCTTTTTGCGTCTTTTAACAGGCGTGTATAAAGAGGACGGCGGAGAAATAAAAATAGACGGTATGGACGTGTGGGAAAACCCCGACGCAAAACGATTGTTTATGTATGTACCCGACGAACTTTATTTTATAAATGGCGCTAGTATCGAGCGTATGGCGAAACTTTACGATTCAATGTATGGTGGTTTTGACTATGCCCGACTTCGCGATTATGCCTATAAACTAGGCCTTAATATAAGAAAAAGCATAAACACCTTTTCAAAGGGAATGAAGCGACAAGCGGCAATAATTTTAGCCCTTGCCACAAACCCGAAATACATTTTCTTTGACGAAACTTTTGACGGGCTCGATCCCGTTGTAAGAAATGTAATTAAAGGTTTTATTTATAACGACGTTGTAGAGCGTAAGGCAACCGCAATAATAACCTCCCACTCGTTAAGAGAGTTAGAGGATACCTGCGACCAACTTGCTATGCTTCACAAAGGCGGACTTGTTTTCGAGCGCGATATAACCGACCTTAAAACTTCACTCTTTAAGGTGCAAATTGCACTCTCACAAGAGTACTCGGAGGAAGATTTTAAAGAGATTGATATAATTCACTTTACCAAAAAAGGCTCGGTAGCAAATATGATAGTTCGTGGCGACCGCGAAAAAACAGTTGCCGCGCTTAAAACCCATATGCCCATTATTTTAGATGTGTTGCCTCTTTCATTAGAAGAGGTATTCACTTACGAAATGGGTGCGCTTGGCTACGATTTTAGTGAACTGGAGGAGGGATAACTATGTGTAGAATATTCGATAGAAAACTATATTTAGAGGGTATTCGCTATTTAAAAGGTTTCGGTATAATTACAACCATTCTCTTAACCGTTTTTCCACTTTTCATGTTGGTTTCAGAGGTCTTTGACAGTATAGGAACGAACGAAATTGCAAGAGAATACGTAAGCGCGTGGTCGCTTAATCCTGTGCTAGTATTACTATTTTGCGCGGTAGCCCCTTTAATGACGATTATTCTTTTCAATTTTACTACCAGTAGGGCGGCAAGCGATTTTTATTTCTCTGTGCCAAAAACAAGAAAATCCTTGTATTTCAGTTTCTTTTTATCCATAATAACTTGGATTGGCATAATACTTGCATTTTCTGTTGGCGTGCCAATGGTTTTGTCTTTAATTTTAAATAAATTTTTGGTATTTAACGTGGGTAGCAGTTTGGTTTTTGTATTACAGTTGCTAGTTTCGTGTATTTATGTTATAGCCGCGTGCCTTATTGCTATTAGCGTAACAGGTACTGTATTTTCAAATATAGTTGTAGCGTTATTGCTTATATTTGTACCAAGATTATTTATATTGGTAATAGTAAATAGCGGTATGAACGGGCTTTATTACGCTGACGCTATCGAAACATTACCATTGCTTTCGTATCACATAAATTTGCCTGTTGGTTTTGTGATAAATGCGTTTTTTATGGGAAGTTTTGAATTGTTAGAGGGTGCCGCGCCTATTATATACACAGCGGTAGTTGGTATTATATATCTGATTATAGGTATGGTGCTTTTTGATAGGCGTGATAGCGGTGCTTCCGGCAAAGCGGCCGCAACCGATAAACTTCGCGCGATTTTCAGGGTTATACTAGGCGCATCTGTGGGTATTGCCGCGTCGTCGATATTCTTTAGTACATGGGGTTCAAGATGGAATAATAACGTAGCGCTAGACGATTTTTCAACTTGGTTTGCAATAATAGCGGTGCTAACGGTTGCCTTTGCGGTATACTGTTGCTACGACCTGATTATGACAAAAAGCCTTCGAAAAATGGTAAAGGCTATGCCTGCTTTCTTAATAGCCTTGGCAATAGATATCGTCGCAGTTTTAGGTATGTACGGTGTTCTATACACAGTAGAAAGTTATACGCCTGCCCCCGAGGATATAAATGGAGTTTACCTAGTACATGACGATTATGACAGTGCGTATTTTGGCGAAGTAACCTCTGACCTTAAAATCAACGACCCCGTAATAAACAAGATAGTTTCCACTGCTTTAAAAGAAAATGTGGAAACTGTTAAATCGCTCAAAAATGGTGGCGCTGAATTTTTCGAAAAATATAGCGAACACGACGAGTTGCGTTTGTATATTGAAAGCCGAAGCGGCAAACATTACAGAGTTCTGCAGATAAGTCAATCTGATTCTGCTATTATTGTAGAGCAATTATCTAAAAACGATGATTATAAAAAGGCATTTACCCATCTGCCCGACCTTAAAAAGAATAAGGGATCGGTTTATGTGGATTCCGAACTTAAATTAACCGAAGAACAGCGCGATATGCTTTACGAAACCTTTAGTAATGAAGTAAAGAGCGGTGAAGTGCCGTTTGAAACCTATTACAACAACATTACCGGAGGTGTGAACGGCGCAGTGTTCGGTATGTATTGCGATGCATTCTATGGCTCCGACAGTTACACAATAAATCTACATGTTACAAGGGATTATAAGAAAACGGTTGACCTGTATCTATCCTTTGTGGATATGCAAAACGAAAAAGAAGGCAAAAAACTTGTAGAGGTACTTAATAGCGTGAATGCTATAAATGTTGAAATTCATTTTGACAATGCTTTTGATGAAGACAAAAACTTTGTATATAGCGATGAGAACCTTGAAAAGTTAGCCAAAATTTTAAAGGGCGCCAAAACAAAAGATATCACTTCAAAGGATAAAACCATACTTCTTACTTATTGGAGACATAACGAAAAAGATTATGTCTACGACCCTAAAGAAGACGAGGTTTATCAAGCAAGATTCTCTTTAAGTGATAGCGATATAAAAGCGTTAGAAGAATTAACAGAGCCTGTAGAAGAATTAGGATACCACTATTATAAATAAATACAACGACCCCTTAAAAAGAAACCCCAAAGGAACTCAATTTTCCTTTGGGGTTTCAAACGTTTTATTTCCTTTTGTATACCTCATAAGTAAGAGAGGTGTTTTCGCCCATATAAAGCCTATCTTTAGTAACATACCAATACTTTTGGCTTTTAGAAGAGCCTGTATAATAATCCTTATAATTGGCTTTAAGTTCGTACTTTACGTGTCCGTTAATAACGAGGATATCTTTAGGGGTAACATACCAACTAAAATCGGTGCTTGACTCCTGACCCTCGGGCGCTAAATAGGTTTTAGTACCCGTTCCATCGTCATTAAACACATAGGTTTCCGTGTATTTGGATTTAGAATATTCTCCCTTGCGAGTTCTTACAAAACTACCCACAAGTTTATCCTCTGCCGACATAAAAAAGCCGTTTGCATTAAGCATAATTAGGGTTATCAGCACCACCGCAATAGTTGGTATAACTATTAGCGTCAGTTTAATTAGTGGGCGTGGCTTTTTTTGTTCTCTAAACCTTCTCATTTAATGCCCTGCCTAATAAACGTGAAATATCCAAGTTCTGTTCCCGTACTGAGATATAAGGTGTCGCCTTTTAAATACCAATTATATTCGTTAGGGGAGAGGGAGTAACTTTCAAAATCAGGATTCCACACGTAACGAGTGCAACTTGTATCACTCCACAAAAGAATAAGCTCGTTATCATCGGTAATGTGCCAAGTAAAATCTGCAGTGCTTGAATTAAAACCTTTGTTATCGGTGCTGTAGGTGTTAGTACCGCCCTTTGTGGTAAATGTGTAGGTCATATTATCGGTAGTTTCAAGTGCTACGTTGTCGCGTTCCCAAAGACCTTTAATGGCGTTTTCAGGTGAACTGCTAAGCATAGTAAATATAGATAACGCCGCAATAATAACTACAATAATAGCGGCTACGATACCTATAATCAGGGTCTTACCGCGGCGACCAACCTTGCCGCCTTGGCTTTGCATACCGGTTTCAATGGTAGATGCGCCACAACTTTCGCAAAAGTTGGCGTTATCGGAAATTTCACAACCGCAACGTTTACAAACCATACGGAATCCTCCTTGCTTTTTTATCTCTAAAATAAGTATAACAAATAGGGATTAAACTTTCAACCGAAAAATAAAGTTTTTTAGTTATTTCTTGCGATAAGTGAAAAACTGTGTTAAAATGAACTCAAAGGAGTATGAAAATTATGAAAGTTTCACCATCAATTTTAAATTCTGATTACCTAAATCTTACCGAAAGCCTAGAAAAATTAGAAGCAGCGGGTACGGATTTATTGCACATAGACGTTATGGACGGACAGTTTGTTCCAAACATTTCATTTGGCGTTCCTGTAATTAAGTCTATAAAAGAACATACCAAGTTGCCACTTGATATACATTTGATGATTGCGGGTAACACAACCGCATCGTTAGAGGCTTTTGCCGAGTTTGCCGAGTATATAACCCTGCACGTTGAGGCAGGTTTTGACCTTGAAGAAAAATTAAAATATATCCGTTCTCTTGGTGTAAAACCTTGCGTTTCGCTTAATCCTACAACCGAAATATCGGAGGTTTATCCATATTTACCGCTAGTTGATATGGTGCTTGTTATGTCGGTGCAACCGGGCTTTGGCGCACAAAAGTTTATTGATACTACTCCCGATAAAATCCGTGCATTAAGTGCCGAAATTAAACGCCAAAACCTAAATGTTGAAATAGAGGTTGACGGCGGAATTAACGAGCAAACCGCAGTTCTTTGCGCCGATGCAGGTGCAACGGTTTTGGTTGCAGGCAGTTTCCTCTTTAATGCGCCTGATATTAAAGCGGCGGTAGCGGGTCTAAAGGCGCTGTAAGTTTTCTCCAATTTCATAGATTGCATTATCACCTGTGAGTGCGCGCCCGTGCTCGCAGGTGTATTTTTTTACCTCATTATAGCGGTAAAAATGGTCGCAAAATTCATAAACAAAATTAGGATTTGCGGCTAAAACAAGTCTGAACGTGCCGTCAACGTCGTAAATTTTGCTATAAACTCTACGTGTGTTGGGGTTGTTAAATAGCCTTTCTATTGCAGTAAGAAGATTGGTGCCGTCGCTAAAATCAAAGGCAAAATGAGGGCAAGATTTGACCTCAAATACCTTTCTCTCGGGCTTTAGGGGGGTAAAATAAAAAACACCGCCACCGTTTAAGTGAGGGTACGCTTCTATTAAAATTTTACTGTGCGGCTCGGGTAATTCCAGTTTGACCATTGCCGCTTTAAAAAGGGCAAGCAGTATTAGTTTGTTTTTGAAAGAAGGGTTTTGCAAATCGCTTATTTCGAGCCCTAATTTTTGCAAATCGTTACCTCCGAGCGTTACCTTAACACGCCCTAGATTACAAAGTTCAACCTTCATATATGCACCTCCGAATACGCCTTTATAGATATTATATTTCGCTCGAATTTGTCCTGTGCAAATTCTGGCAAACACAGATTAGCATATTTTTGTTTTATTAGGATAAATTAAAACTATCTATTAAAAAGGCGGTATAGCAATGGCAAAAAGAGTTGGAAAAAGAACGATTGAGTTCGATAGCGTGTATTTAATGTCGTCGGCTGCTATTGGCGGCAAAAAAGAGGGCGAAGGACCTCTCGGCGATTGGTTTGATAAAATTAGTTACGACGAGTATATGGGCACTACTTCTTTCGAAAAGGCAGAAAGTATGCTACAAAAAGAAGCGCTTGAATTGGCTATTAAAAAGGCGAATTTAAAAAATGAAGATATAGATTATGTTTTTGCTGGTGACCTGCTTAATCAGTGTATCGGCTCGTCTTTTGGTATAAGGGATATGGGTCTGCCGTTTTTGGGACTGTACGGCGCTTGCTCAACAATGGCGCTTTCAATAGGTCTTGCATCGGTTTTTGTTGATAGTGGCGCGGCAAACAAAGCAGCAGCGGTAACTTCGTCGCATTTCTGCTCGAGTGAAAGGCAGTTTCGTTTCCCATTAGAATACGGTAGCCAGCGAACACCAACAGCACAGTGGACCACCACCGCATCAGGTGCGGTTATATTAACCAACGAAAAATGCAGTATAGAAATAAAGCATTTCACTGCAGGCGAGATAGTCGACCTCGGCGTAAAAGACGCCAATAATATGGGTGCCGCCATGGCACCTGATGATGTTAAAATAAGACCATACCCAACAAACGAGGGTATGGTCTTTTTCTACACATAAATCTACATAAAGGGAGGTTAATCATATTACATAAGTTTTCAAATTCTTTCTGTTCGCCCCTCTCACAACCTGATGTTCAACCCCAGACATGCCGGTCTCCAGCGCGGCGGCGCTGTTATGTGGTGATTTAAATCGTTATAGTGGAATTTTAAATTATTATATGGTATAATTAGTTTGATATATTCCGATTTACAAGGATGATTGAAATGATTATTTTAATTACAGGAGCATCGCATACAGGCAAAACGGCACTTGCTCAAAAGTTGCTTGAAAAATAT
>JAZNBX010000034.1:0-20961 GCA_045587265.1 Acutalibacteraceae bacterium
TAATGTGAATAATCAATTAAATTTGCTAAAAAAATATGAAAAATTTATGCAATTTTAACAATGAAATTCAAATTTGGAAAGGACAGACCCTATATGAAGGACTATTCAAGCGAAAAAATTAGAAATATTGCCGTTTTAGGCCACGGTAGTGCGGGTAAAACCACACTTTGCGAAGCATTGATTTATGCTTGCGGCGAGAGTGATAAAATTGGTAATATAGCAGAAGGGTCAACCTTACTTGATTTTGATGCAGAGGAAAAAAAGCGTGGTTGCTCTATCAGCACCGCAGTTTACGCTGCAGAATATAATGGTTACAAAATAAATATATTGGATGCGCCCGGTTTCTTTGATTTTACCGCAGGTGTTAGTGAATCCTTGACCGCCGCAGATGCCGCAGTAATTGCCCTTTCGGGTAAGTCAGGCTTAAATGTTGGTAGCGAACTTAATTATGACAGTGCAAAAGAGTTAGGTAAACCAATAGCATTCTTTGTTGGTAAACTTAATTCCCCACGTGCACACTTTTATATGGTTATGAGCCAACTTACAGGTAAATATGGCTCTGCAATATGTCCTATCACAGTGCCTTACGTGGAAAACGACGTGGTGCAGTGTTTTGTAAATTTAATTGAGAATAAAGCCTATAAATATGATGGAATAAAGGCAAGCGAGGTCGCAGTGCCCAAATCAGAGGATATAGAAAATCTCCGCACAGTTTTAATAGAGGCGGCGGCTTCGGTTAATGAAGAACTAATGGAGAAATATTTTGAGGGCGAAGAACTAACAGTTGATGAAATAAAGTCGGCTATTAAAGAAGGCTTTATTGCAGGCGATATTCATCCTGTTTTTGCGGGCATTAACCAAACAGGCGATGGCGTTCCAATGCTTTTGGACGCGTTGTGTGAAATCTACCCCTCTCCAGATGAGGTTGGATTTATTAAAGACGGTGGCGATTCGGCTATTGTTTTCAAAACGGTTGCAGACCCGTTTGTTGGCAAACTTTCTTACTTTAAGGTGGCTTCTGGCGCAATTTCGTCGGACACTAAACTTAAAAATCTTCGCACCGATAATGAAGAAAAACTTAATAAGGTTATGTACTTAAAAGGCGGTAAGCAGATAGACGCTACAAAGATAATTGCAGGCGATATTGGTTGTACCGCAAAACTTGGCAACGTGCTAACGGGCGATACACTTTGTAGCCCAAGTATTAAAGAGGCTATTCCTACGGCGCCGTTCGCAAAACCTTGCCTATCGGTTGCGGTTAAGGCGGTAAAACGTGGCGACGAGGAAAAGATAAATCAAGGCATTTTAAGGCTTATTGAGGAAGATCCAACCATTAGTCTTCAAAACAACCGCGAAACAAAAGAGCAGGTTTTGTCAGGTCTTGGTGAGCAACACCTTGATATTATAAAGACTAAACTTAAAACAAAATTTGGTGTTGACGTAGAACTTGTACCCGCAAAGGTTGCTTATCGTGAAACTATTAGAAAACCGGTTAAGGTGCAGGGTAGACACAAGAAACAATCGGGCGGACACGGTCAGTTCGGCGACGTTTGGATTGAGTTCTCGCCTTGCGAAGAAGAATTTGTTTTCGAGGAAAAAAATCTTCGGTGGTTCTGTTCCTAAAAACTTCTTCCCTGCCGTTGAAAAAGGTCTTCGCGATAGCATAGTAAAAGGCGTTTTGGCAGGCTATCCAATGGTTGGTGTAAAAGCCACACTCGTTGATGGTTCGTACCACCCCGTAGACTCGTCAGAAATGGCGTTTAAAACCGCCGCAGGCCTTGCATATAGAGCAGGTATTCCAGAGGCTAACCCAACTATTTTAGAGCCGGTTGGCACACTAACAGTTAAAATTACTGACGACTATATGGGCGACGTTATAGGCGATATTACAAAGCGCCGTGGCAGAGTGCTTGGAATGGACCCGATTGATGCTAAACATAAGCAAATTGTGGCAGAAGTACCGATGGCTGAAATGGGTGATTTTGCTACTTCCCTACGCTCAATAACCCAAGGTGTTGCAACCTTCGAGATTGAGTTTGCAAGATACGAAGAAGCGCCACCACAGGTAGCAGAAAAAATCATCGCCGATGCAAAGGTTGAAGAATAATTAAAACTAACACCTCCCTGTAATTTGGGAGGTGTTTTTATACTTCAAAACAAAATCTTGCAAACTAGTACATTATTTGATAAAATAGGTTAAAAGGGAAAGTTTGTGGTTTTTAAAGCACGGGCTAATCCTTACAGTATCTTTATTTTGGAAGTGTTTTGTTTGAGTTATTTTGCAGGCGAATTTGATGTAGCGGTTATTGGAGCCGGCCACGCGGGTATAGAGGCGGCGCTCGCCCCCGCTCGTATGGGTTTTTCTACCGTTATATTTACAATTAACTTGGATATGGTTGGCAATATGCCCTGTAACCCTTCTATTGGCGGAACGGCAAAAGGACACCTTGTGCGCGAGATAGACGCTCTCGGTGGCGAAATGGGCAAAGCAGCGGATAAAACCACATTACAAAGTCGTATGCTAAACCGCGGAAAAGGTCCTGCGGTTCACTCTTTGCGCGCCCAGATTGACAGACGCGCTTATGCCGAATATATGAAACACGTTCTGGAGTGTGAGCCAAACCTACTATTAAAACAAGCCGAAATAGTTGATATTAAAAGGGAAAACGACGGTTGGCACCTATTTACCAACCTTAATGCCGAGTATGTTTTTAAAAAGGTTATAATCGCATCGGGCGTTTATCTTAAAAGTAAAATATTCGTTGGCGAGGTTAATTTTGAGGGAGGTCCTGACGGCACATTCCCTGCTAACCGCTTGTCAGAGAAATTATTGGAACTAGGTCTCCCCTTGCGACGTTTTAAAACAGGTACACCGGCAAGGGTGCTTAAAAGCAGTATAGACTTCTCTAAAATGGAAATCCAATATGGCGACGAAGAAATTGTCCCATTTAGTTACTCAACCGACTACACACCTAGAAACGATGCAGTTTGCTATATAGCCTACACTAACGATAAAACCAAGCAGGTAATACTGGATAACCTACACCGATCTCCACTATTTTCGGGTGATATTAAGGGTGTTGGTCCTCGCTACTGCCCAAGTATTGAGGATAAAATCGTTAGGTTTGCTGATAAGAGGAGGCATCAGTTATTTATAGAACCTTGTGGCGATAACACCGAGGAAATGTACTTGCAAGGTATGTCCTCGTCGTTGCCTGAAGAAGTGCAAATTGAAATTTACCACTCTATAGAGGGTCTTGAAAACTGCAAGATTATGCGCAACGCTTATGCTATTGAGTATGATTGCATCGACCCACAGGCACTCGAAGTAACCCTGCAAATTAAAGGTTTTGAGGGTCTTTACGGCGCAGGTCAGTTCAACGGCTCGTCGGGTTATGAAGAAGCGGCGGCGCAAGGACTTATTGCGGGTATAAATGCCGCAAGAGCATTACAAGGCAAAGAACCTATGCTTATGCCAAGAAGTGAATCCTACATTGGCACGCTTATAGATGACCTTTGCACAAAAGGTTGTACCGACCCATATCGTATGATGACAAGCAGAAGTGAATATCGCCTACTGCTTCGCCAAAACAATGCAGATGAGCGTTTAATGGCAAAGGGCTATGAAAACGGACTTATCGGTGAAGACAAATGGCAAGCATATCTTAAAAGAATTGCCCTGAAAGAACAAGAGATTGAACGTTTAAGAAACACAGTAATCTCGCCAAAAAGTGGCGTAAACGATTTGCTTGTTTCACGTGAAACATCGCCGCTTACCACGGGCGTGAAACTTTCGGAACTTCTCTGCCGCCCACAGATTACCTATATGGATTTAGCCCCATTTGATAAAGACCGCCCAAAACTACCCCGTGATATTATTGATAAGGTCGAGGTTGAAATTAAGTACGAGGGCTATATTAAGCGCCAAATGCTACAGGTTGAAGACCTAAAGCATCTTGAAAATAAAATGTTCCCAAAAGATATTAACTTTGAGGATATCTCTGGCCTTCGTCTTGAGGCTATCGAGAAACTTAAAAAGGTGCAACCTGTATCGGTCGGTCAGGCATCGCGTATTTCGGGCGTTTCCCCTGCCGATATCTCGGTTATCCTTATTTACTTACAAAAGTTGAAAGGTAAAAAATAATGAACGAAAGATATACCTATTTGGCGTCGCTTTGCAAGGATTTCTACGAATTAACAGAAGAAACCGCAAATCGCCTTGAACGCTATGCAGAGTTGCTTATACAATGGAACGGCAAAATGAATCTGACCGCTATAACCGACCCTGATGAAATTATTATCAAGCATTTTTACGATTGTCTTTTGTTTTTAAAGCATAATGAAATCCCCCAAAATGCTAGCGTAATTGACGTTGGTACGGGCGCGGGTTTTCCGGGACTTGTACTAAAAATCGCAAGACCCGATATAAAGATTACCCTTTTAGATAGCCTAAATAAGCGTCTGACCTTTTTAAACGAGGTTGCAAACGATTTAGGACTAGAGGTCGAAACTTTACATTCCCGTGCCGAAGATGCGGGAAAAAAGCCAAATTATCGCGAAAAATACGATATAGCAACCGCACGCGCAGTTGCAAGGCTAAATGTGTTAAGTGAGTATTGTCTACCCTTCGTAAAGGTTTCGGGCAGTTTTGTTGCGATGAAAGGACCCACCGCACCCGAGGAACTAGACGGTGCTATATCTGCCCTTAAAAAACTAGGCGGAGAAAAAGCGGTGCAAATAAACGAAACCCTACCCGATGAAAGTAGTCGCGTATTCGTAAAAGTTAAAAAGATTTCGCACACACCGCCACAATTCCCCAGAATAAGCGCTAAAATATCAAAAAAACCGTTGTAATTTGTAATTACAGCGGTTTTTTCTTTGTATTATGTAAATCGGTTTTTCTTGGCAAAACCTTTAATTTCAGTTAAAATTAAGACAAAGGACAAGCCAATGTCTATGCCATAATCAAGCCAAAATATAAATGGCGAGTGCTTCAATAATGTTTATATTTCCTAGCGATATATTTCGCTTTTGGGCTTGTCCTTTGTTCCCCTTGGTAGTGTTAATACTGCCATGTAAAACAACCCACCCATATTCATCCCCATAAAGTAAGGGCTGTGTGGCAATTATATGCTACACAGCCCTTACGCTATTATTAAATTTCTTCTCTGTCTTTATGCTCTAAAATAAAGGCGTTGTTCTGATTTGGTGTATCGGTTTCCATGTGTTCGGTGGAATGTTGATAATGCGAAACAGGCCACTTGTTTTTAGAATAAAGTTGAAGTGTGAACATCAATGCATACGCGCCGGCAATAACGTATTCTATATTAAATGTGCAAGAGGTGTGTAATTGCTCTGCCCTGCCAAGAAGAATAATTGCAAGGGTTGGAATATTGCCGAGTAACATTAGCATAAAGGTAACAAGTGCTACAGGGAAAATGTGGCGGCTTGTTTTACGAATAGAAACCTTGCAAAGAAGTTTGCTTTGTAGCAAGAAGAAATACAAAATGGCGCATAAACTAAGGGTTTCTATAATGTTTTCCGATATATTAGCAAGCCCGTTGTGGCTTATGAATATCGAAATTAACTTAAATAGATACAAGAAAATCGGTGCGATTGAAAGCGCGGTTGGTAATTTGATTTTTACAAAACCTGCAGTAGCGTAAATAATAAACCAAACACCTGACAGAAGAAGCAAAAAAAGTTCTAGTAAAGCAAGCAAAGAATAGGCTTCTAGTGCTATAAATTTAAATCCTGCAGTTGCTATCATACAAGCGGCTACTACAAAGTTTGCTACTGTGAGCAACGGAAAGCTTTTTGGGATAGGTGCTCTCGTTGGCTGTCTATTGCTTGAAACAGCGCTGAAAAAGGCAGGTATTACAATTATAAGAAGCAGTAAAGCGTAAATTATAATATTTATCTTTTCGTAAGCGCCAAGCACCGAAAAGCCTGTAGCACCATCAATAGTAAAGTAAAGTTGAGCAAAGCGTAAAACCGTCGCAAGTGCGGCGCAGACAACAAAAATGCGCAAAATAATTTTATGTGGCATAGTATATTAACCTCTCAGTAATTTATTGTGGACAACCCACATATAATTTATATAAACAAGTATATAATAACCGCCTATAAAAGTCAACATGTTTTAAGGAGAACGAAGTATGAAAGGATTAAATTTATTCTCGGTAATAGTACTAACCCTGACAATAATGCTAGTGCCACTTATTACTATGCAAAAAGAGGACGGCGTAAAACCTACTGCGGCGGGTTTTGTATCGATGCCCGAAAGCACAAACAGTGCCGAAAAAGAGTTTGTTTATAACACTTACGTAAGGCTATATGATATAGAGAGCGACAAGATTGAAAAGGTAGAACTTCGGGATTATATTTATGGCGTGGTTGCGGGAGAATGCCCAATGTTATACCACGAAGAAGCCATAAAAGCACAGATAGTTGCCGCTAAAACCTATACTCTTTACAGAATGAAGGCAAACGCGGGTGAGGAATACGATGTTACAACAGAGCCCGAAACCAGCCAAAAGTATATATCGCGCGAAAAGGCTTATGAAAATTGGGGAAGTGCGGCGGAGGAATATAATCAAAAACTAGAATCGCTTTTAAATGAGGTGTATGATTACTGCATTCTATATAAAGATGAGCCAATTTTGGCGGTCTATCACGCTATATCGGCGGGAAAGACCGAAGACTGCAAAAACGTTTGGAATAGCGCACTTCCCTATTTGGTGCCGGTTTTAAGCGAGGGCGATAAACTTGTCGACGGCTATTTGTCGGAACAGAAACTAACCTTGGCAGAGGCAAACGGAATATTAAAAGCGGAGGGGATTACCGCCACAGAATTGGCGAAAGCAAAGTTGGATAGAACCGATAGTGGCAACGTTTTAAAGGCGACTATTGGAGAAAAAAGCATTACGGGAGCGAGCATTGCCAAAATGTTTTCCTTGCGCTCGAATAATTTCGACCTTACTCTGACCGATACCCATCTTACCTTTACGGTCAGAGGATACGGGCATCAGGTGGGTATGAGTCAAAACGGCGCAAACTATTTTGCTAAACAGGGCAGTGCTTTTAGTGAAATTCTAACCCACTACTATAGCGGAACAGAAGTTGCCAAATACGTCCAAAAACCTAGTAATTAAGCGGCTTCTAGGCGCTTTTTGACAAAATGTTCCACGTGAAACATTGTCCCAAAACACTCCATAAAAACCATAAACAAAAACCAACAAAAATAAAATAAGTGCGAAAATAAAATACTCGATTTTCGCACTTTTTGCTTTACATACACTATTTAATTTGTTATAATGGTTATGGTTAGTCGAAACAAACTTGTTTCGACACAAAATCTTTGATTTTGCGGCAAATTTTCAAAGAAAATTTGTCCATACCCATTGCAATCGAATGTAGCTGACAAGCATTTTGCTTGTCAGAGGCAGAATGTATTCTGCCAAAAACGGTTATAACCGTTTTATACAATATCGATTATAATAAACATATAGTTGAGGTGAAAAATACAAAACTCGACTATATTTTGTTTTGCTAGCAGATTTCTGCTATTAAGGTCAAAAAATCAAGATAATTAACATAAATGTCGCATAACGCGTCAGTATGGAGGTAGCATCTTGGCTAAAATAGTTTCAATTTTTAATCAAAAGGGTGGCGTTGGTAAAACAACTACTGCGGTCAACCTTTCTGCCGCGGTGGGTAGCCTTGGCAAAAAGGTGCTTGTTGTGGATATAGACCAACAGGGCAACACCACAAGCGGTTACGGCATAAATAAGCGCGATTTGAGGTTTTCTTCATATAATCTTCTAACCGGTAGCGCCGAGCCGAAATCAACCATTATTAAAACAAAGTTCAAAAACATTGATATTATCCCATCTAACAGAGATATGGCGGGCGCAGAGGTTGAACTCATCGGCAGAGAACATCGCGAATCCTTGCTTAAAAAGGCGTTAGCACTGCTTGATTCGGAGTATGATTACATATTTATCGACTGTCCTCCGTCAATCGGTCTTGTTTCAATCAATGGTCTTTGCGCGTCGGATTCCTTTATAGTACCAATGCAGTGCGAGTATCTTTCTATGGAAGGCCTTTCGCAACTTATGGTGTCGGTACGCGAGGTTAAAAGACTTTATAATCCCAATCTCGACCTTGAGGGCATTGTGCTTACTATGTATGACGGCAGACTTAATCTTACACAGCAGGTTGTTGCAGAGGTTAAAAAGTATTTTGCAAAGCAGTTATATTCTACCGCTATCCCCCGTTCTGTAAGAATTAGCGAGGCGCCGAGTTACGGTATGCCGGTGCAGTATTACGACCCCAAAGGCAAGGGCAGTGCGGCTTACAACGCGCTAGCCAAGGAATTTTTGAAAAGAAATAGATAGGAGATGCGAAAAATGGCTAAAAAAGGCGGACTAGACAGAGGCTTTAGCGCACTTTGGGAAGAAAATGCGTTTGATAGCGCCTCGACCGATACATTAAGACTTTCAGAAATTGAACCAAACCGCGACCAACCCAGAAAAGAGTTTGACGAGGCGGCTTTAAGAGAACTTGCAGACAGTATTGAAAAGCACGGACTTTTGCAACCACTCGTTGTTCGCACCATGCCTGACGGCAGTTATCAACTAGTTGCAGGCGAAAGACGTTGGCGCGCATCCCGTATGGCAGGTCTTACAGAAGTTCCCGTTGTTATCCGTCAGATAGATGATGGCGAGGCTATGGAACTTGCAATGATTGAGAACCTACAGCGCGAGGACCTCAATCCTATTGAAGAAGCGGCAGGCTATAAATATTTAATGGACACCTTTGGTCTTACTCAAGAGCAGGTTGCAGAAACTTGCGGTAAATCACGTCCCGCAGTTTCAAATGCGATAAGACTTTTGGCACTACCACAGGATATTTTAGAGTTAATTAAGATTGGTGAATTAACCGCAGGTCACGGCAGAGCAATTTTGAGCATTACCGACGAAGAACTTCGTGAGAAGGCGGTTATAATGGCTCAAAACGGCGCATCTGTACGCGACCTTGAGAGGCTTGCTCAAAAGAAAAAGCCAACCGGCCAAAAAACTCCCAAAAAGCAGGATAATTTTTACAAAGAAACTGAGTTAGCGCTCAAAAACGAAATCGGCAGAAAGGTAAAAATAGAGGGCAAGGGTAAAGAAAAAGGCACAATTACTATTGAATTTTACTCTAAAGAGGACTTAACCGCTATCGCTGAAAAACTTTCAAAACTCTAAAATTAGGGCTCGCAAGCCCGCATAAACACTGGATTTCTACTGTGAGTAGAGTTGGTTTTTGCCAACTCTACTTTCTGTGTTTTAAGAGTATAATTAAATTTTGGCATAGTGGGTAGAAATTATGCCTATAATTTGGTAAAATGCTTTCGTAGAGAGAAACGAGCAATTTGCGTTTCCCCAATCTAATAACATAAAAGCCTTCAAAACGGGCGATTAAACCCGTATTTTGAGCACATAAAAAGGAGTAAAAACAATGGCAGAGTACGTTTTAAGTTGCGGTTCTACCGCCGACCTCACACCCGAACATTTTAAGAGAAGAAATATTGATTATATTTGCTTTCATTACACCTTGGACGGTGTTTCCTACCCCGACGACCTGGGTCAAACCATTTCTTTCGAGAAATTTTATGAGGCTATGACCAACGGCGCCGAAACCAAGACCTCGCAAATCAACGTTGACGAGTATATGGAATACTTTGAGGGCATCTTAAAGCAGGAAAAGGATATTTTCTGTGTGTGTCTGTCGTCAGGTCTTTCGGGCAGTTACAACTCGGCTTGCATTGCGGCTGAAGAATTGCGCGAAAAGTATCCTGAGAGAAAAATTATGGTTGTCGACTCACTCGGCGCGTCATCAGGTTATGGTTTATTTATGGATAAACTCGCAGATTTGCGCGACCAAGGCTATACAATAGAACAACTTTATGATTGGGCAATCGCCAACCGCTTAAAAGTTCATCTTTGGTTCTTCTCAACCGACCTTACATTCTTCATTAAGGGCGGCAGAGTGTCAAAAGTTTCGGGTTGGTTTGGCACAGTTTTAAAAATCTGTCCATTACTTAATATGAGTTTCGACGGAAAACTAGTTCCACGTTTTAAAATACGCGGTAAGAACAAGGTAATTACCGAGATTGTTGAGAAAATGGTTGAAAATGCAGAGGGCGGACTCAACTATAACGGTAAAGTTTACCTTTGCCACTCGGCATGTAAAGAGGATGCTATCGCAGTTGCAGACCTTGTTAAAGAAAAGTTCAAGTATATAGACGGCGAGCCACAGATTTACGATATAGGCACAACAATCGGTAGCCACACAGGCCCCGGCACAGTAGCCCTATTCTTCTTCGGCACAGAACGCGTTGATTAAATATATCGCAAAGTTTTCGTATAAACAAACAAGCACCCGAGTAACTCTCGAGTGCTTGTTTTTACTTAACATTCATCTATGTTTTGGCGGTTGAATAGTTTTGAAGCGAAAAAGTCCTCAAGACCTATTTCTAAACCATCGCAAATTTCGTATATTATTCTGAGTTTCATACTTGGATACGAGCATTTCATAATTGTACTTAATGTTGACTGCGGAACGCCCGTTTTTAAATATAATTGATATTGCGTTATTCCACGTTCTTTGCAAAGTTCCTTTATTCTGCAAGCAACAGCTTCGTTTAATTTCATAATACCACCCCCATACTTCGTTTACTCGATAAGTCTGTAAACTAGTATATGTAATGGCAAGACTTAAATACTTCGTGTACTTGATATTTATTAGATATTGTGTTAAAATCACTTCAGAGGTGATTATATGACACAACTGTCTTGCGAAAATGAATTTTGCATATATCAAAAACATGGTAATTGTATTTTACATAGGGTAAAACTCGATATACAAGGAAACTGTTTAGATTGTATTTATGTTAATATTGAAGAGGAAACCTTAAACAATATGAAAGAAAAACTTTTAAAAGAATTATAAACAAGCACCAGAGTAACTCTCGAGTGCTTGTTTTTGCATTCCAATATTTATTTGATTTCTTGCTCTAATTTTCTGAACTCGTCGGTATCGAAAAAATCCGATATAGAGATTTCTAAACCATCACACAATTTTTTGATAGTTGCGACGCCGGGATTTTGACTTTGACCGTATAAAATAGATTTTACGGTAGTGTAAGGTACGCCCGAAATCGTTGCAAGCCTACAAAAGTTGATTCCCTTTTGATAACACAATTCGCCAAAACGCTTTTTAACTAATTCTGTAATGCCCATAAAACCACTCCTTACTATATATAGTCTATCAGATTCCTGTAATTTTGTTAACAAAGAAAATTTTTGCAACAAAAAACTGCTTCATAAAACGAAGCAGTTTCATTTTATATATATTTTACATCAGCGGGGTAAGAAATATGGTTGTTACGCTGAAGTAGATTAGAAGGGAAATGGCGTCAACAATGGTTGTGATAAACGGGCTTGCCATAACGGCGGGGTCGAGGTGCATTCTTTCTGCCAAAATCGGTAGCACGCAACCAACTAATTTTGCCACAATGACCGTAACCGCAATAGTAAGTGAAACCACAAACGCGATAAGGCAGGTTTCGGGGAAAGAGTAGCCCTCAAAAGTGCCGATAAGAAGGTAATCGACAAGCAAAATCTTAATGTAATTTATGATACCAAGTCCGAAACCGCAAAGGAAACCTACGCGGAGTTCTTTCCAAACAACCTGCAAAATATCGGCAATTTCGATTTCGCCCAAAGATAGACCGCGGATAATAGTAACCGACGACTGCGAACCCGAGTTACCGCCCGTACCCATAAGCATAGGGATGAAAGCGGTAAGCACAACGAGTGCCTGAAGTTTCGCCTCAAAACCCGAGATAATCGCGCCCGTAAAGGTTGCCGAAAGCATAAGGATAAGTAGCCACGGGATACGATTTTTAACGGTTTCAAAAATGCCTGTTTTAAGATAAGGCTTGTCGGTCGAGATAATAGCCGCCATCTTCTCAATATCCTCGGTGTTTTCCTCTTGGATAACGTCGATAGCATCGTCAACCGTAACGATACCAACAAGGCGGTGCTCGTTATCAACAACCGGCAGGGCGGAAAGGTCGTATTTATCAAAAAGTATAGCAACGTCTTCTTTATCGTCAAGGGTGCCGGCATAGATAACGTTGGTTTCCATAAGTTCTTTTATGGTTGCCGTGCTTTCTGCAAAAAGTAAATCCTTAACCGTTACGATACCTTTTAATTTGCGGTTACTGTCGGTAACATAACAGGTGTAAACCGTTTCTTTGTCAATACCGGTTTTCTTAATGTGGCGGAAAGCCTGCTCAACCGTCATATTACGTTTCAGGTCGATAAACTCAGGCGTCATAATGCTGCCCGCACTGTCTTTGGGGTATTTTAGAAGTTCGTTAATCACCTTTCTTGTGTCGGAATCAACACCGCGAAGCATACGTTTTACAACACCTGCGGGCATTTCTTCGATAATGTCAACCGCGTCGTCGATATAAAGTTCGTCCAAAACGGCTTTAAGTTCCTTATCACTGAAACTTTTGATAAGGGCTTCTTGCATATCGCTTTCGAGGTAAGCGAAGGTTTCGGCGGCTTCCTCTTTTGGCAAAAGCCTAAAAAGAACAATGCGCTGTTCGGGTGTTAGTTCTTCAAACATCAAAGCGATATCAACGGGATTTATTTCAAGAAGCACTTCGCGCAAGGGCGAAAAACTTTTTGTTTCAAGCAAACTCAAAATTCTTTCAAGCATAATCTATCTCCTTTTCTAAAAATTTGCGCAACATAAAAGGGCGCAAAAAATCCTACATAAAATTTTATGTAGGACTCAGGCGGCAGAAAACTGCCTAAAGTAGATAGCACAAAACAAGCAAAAGGCAGAATACTGCCCAAAAAAATTATACTTAGTCGGTTGTAGAGCCTAACAGACCGACAAAATAGCATTTGCTCACTCGGGGTTTTGTACTACTACTGCTACCGGAATCCATTAAAGCTCATCACCTTTCTTTTTTTAGCCAATTCATTTTAGTTAAAATTAGTTTTGATACAATTATTTTTCGTTCCGCTTTGTTAAAATACTCGTAAATCCAATAAAGGATTTACTGCGTTTTTGGTCGTGCGCAACGAAAAATCCTATGTATCAAAATTTTGCAACCTCTAGCGAGGCTAATTTTTCTAAAATTATTTGGCTAGAGGTTTTTTGTTATTATACACCCATTTTCCGCCCATTACAAGCCGAAAATAAAAATTTTTATTAAAAAAATATACAACCCAAATCATCGTCTTCGATAAAAACCTCGTTATAGGTTTCCTCATCGCCAAGAATAGGAAATCTCACAAGCCACTTACTGCCTCTGCGAATATCTTCGCAAAGCCAACCCATATCGCCTTTGTGCACTCCTTTTTTTAAATAATCTTCGCGGTCATTTACGACCTGTACAAGTGTAGATACTAGCATTTTTTAACCTCTTTCGTTTTAGTAAGGACAAAGTCCCTCTAAATAAAAGGGGAGGTAAAATGCAACGTTGCAGCAACTAATGCAACAAATTAAAAATTTTTTAAAAATTTAACAAAAATTGCGAAAAATAATACTAATCGCCGTGTTCTGCCTTGATACGCTCGTTAACCTTGGCGTCCATACCCTCTGGTAAAAGTTTAAGGTCATCGACGTGTATGCTAATTTCTGCGATATCATCCTTCATTCCATATTGCGGGAAATTTACTAGTCGAGTGTTGCCGGTGTAATCGTCAATACAAATCCAACCTTGCATGCCTTTATGTACGCCATCTTTTGCGTACTTTTCTTTTTCAACAATAACTTCAACACAGTCCATCATTTTCATTTTTATACTCCTCCGTAAGGTGTAGTAAGTTTTATTTCTCCATTTGGCCAAACCATCCAACCTGTTATAAACGAGATATAATCATCACTATTTTTTCTAGGAATAGTAATGCGTATACTAATTCGCTGACCTTCTTTATTTAACTTACCTAATTTATAATCACCATTTTTATATTTTTCTAAAGCCTGCGTTTCAAATTCGTTTTTTAACCACAAAGAGTCCTCAATGGTGTAACCCCAACTTTCAAACATTTTCTGTTTACCGTGCTGGTAGAAATCCTCAGGGTCGAAAAGGTATGGGTCAAATTTACTGTAATCGCAGAGGGAAACCGCCTTTTCTTCAACTAACTCAAAATCAATAGGCTCTAGTTTGCAGTGGCAATGTGGGTGTTGTGGTATTTCGGGTGTATTGTCTTCAGAAAACCAACAACCATCTAGTTTAAGGCAGGTTTCACAATGGCTTGCTCCTTTGCTGATGTGTACCCATTTAACCCAACTAGGCGAGTTAATTTTGTTAATTAGTTTAACGGTCCACCACTTTTGCAGTGGTTCTGCCTTTGCTGAAACAAACTCGTGCATAATGCACCTCCTTATAAATCGAGGACAAAAGTCCTCCTATATAAAAGGGGTGGTAAAATGCAACGTTGCAGCAACGTATGCAACAAATTAAAAATTTTTTAAAAATTTAACAAAAATTGCGAAAAATAATACTAATCGCCGTGTTCTGCCTTGATACGCTCGTTAACCTTGCGTCCATGACGGGAACGAGTTTTAAATCGACCTCTTTTATTGGAATTGTTGCTATATCCGGTTTGTCATAGCATTGAGGGATATTTATAAGCCAATAACCATCTATTTTTTCATCGTCGCATATCCATCCGCGCATGCCTTTGTGAACACCCTCATCAGCGTATTCTTTTTTTCAACCAAAATTTCAACTCTATCTAAATGTTTCATATTATTTCCCTCTTAATTAGAGTGTTCTAAGGCCTTTTGGGTAGTAGTTTTTAAGTCTGCCGCCACTAGCCTTGCCGAAACCGCAAGGTATACCTTCTATGAGTACGCGCGCGTAGGAGTTAATGCCGTTAGCATCAATTTCCTCGCCGTGTAAAAAGGCCTTAACGCGTGGGTCGGAAAGCGGTAGGTCAAGTTCGTTTTGGCATAAAACCGCGGGGCACATATACATAGCGTGCGACGGAATAAAACGCTTGGGATTCGGCTCGTTAAGCAGTAAGCCAACGCGCAAAACGCCGATATTTTCGGGCGGGGTAACGTCTGGCGAAAGATAGACCCTGTCCCCTTTTGCTATGATTTTGCCGTCGGGCAAGGTTATGCCGTTTTGCTTTAAAAACGCGAGTGCATCATCGCAGTTAGCAGTTCCCTTTTGCGCCTTTTTGGGAGCAAAATCTATCGGTCTTCTGGGCTCGTCGCCAAGTTTTTTAAATAGCGCAACAAAATGTCCCTCGCCGCCGTCTAGCGTAAAGATTCTTCGCACTTCGGGCATACCTATACCCTCTCTGCCAAAATCGTGGGTTATCTGCTCGAGATGAAAATCGGGGTGTTCGGCTAAAAACTCTTTAACGACCCCCTCGTTCTCCTCAAAAGAATAGGTGCAGGTAGAGTAAACAAGACTACCGCCGCGGCGTAGAGCGAGCGAAGCAGAATCTAAAATTTTCAGTTGACGAGTGGCGCAACTTTTAACGTTTTCGCGGCTCCAATTTTCTAAAACCTTTGGCTCTTTGCGAACCATACCCTCGCCCGAGCAGGGAGCGTCTACCAAAACCTTGTCAAAACAGCCCTCAAGCGAACTACATAACAGGTCGGGCATGGTGGCAGAAATAACACAGTTATGTATACCCATACGCTCAAAGTTGGAAATAAGAATCGCGGCGCGTTTTGAAACGGGCTCGTTACTCCAAATAAGTCCCGTGCCAGAAAGGGCGGCGGCAATTTGGGTAGACTTGCCACCAGGTGCGGCACAGAGGTCTAAAACGTAATCGTCTTCTTTAGGGTCAAGCACCGTAACCGCCGAGGTTGCCGACGGCTCTTGCGAATAGTAAGCGCCCGCGTGGTGCAAAGGGTGATTACCAACCGAAAAATCGTCCTCTACGTAAAACCCAAAATCGCTAAACGGAGTGGGATTATCTAAATTCAAAAGCGAAACCAACTTTTCGCGACTGCATTTTAAGGTGTTAACCCTGATACCGCGGAAATGCGGATTTCCGAGCGAGGCTAAAAACTTTTCGCTATCGGGATAATTTTCTGCAATATTTTTCAAAGATTCAAAAAATTCGTTTGGTAAATTCAAGTAAAAAACTCCTTTAAAAGAATAACACAAAAGGTTTTGCGAATACTAATTCTGAAAGCGTGGTGATACTAATGCAGAACAACAGACAGCAAAATCAAAACAATAATAACAACAACCAGCAAAATCAGAACAATAATAACAATAATAACCAGCAGAACAATAACAATAATAACAACAACAATCAACAGAACAAAAACAAGAAATAAATCAAAATTAGACGCTCGGGGGGGCAATCCTCGAGCGTTTTTATTTTAACACAATTAGGTGGATATGACAAGAGTTGGCATATTTGCACAAAAAAGCAAGGTGTAGTTTGACACTTTAAACAAAGATAATAAGATTTAAAATCAACAAAAAATACAAATTTTGTCTTTTTGTGTCTTTATGCTTCTAATTATAGGCGGAAAATGACGTTATTTTTGGCCTTTTTGATAAAAAGTATGCGGAAAGTAGAGTCGTTTAAAACCGCAAAAAACCGCATAAATAAAGGGGTTGCGGGATTTTTGAGGTAGAATCAAGCGATTTGTTAGCGTAAAAGTGTCGTAAAAAGGTTAATTTTTCTCTATTATAAGTAGGTTGACTCTGCAGGTTTACCTCCTTTAAAATAATGTTACAAGGATGATTGCCTTTAAAATTCTTGCAAATATTTTAAGGAGGAAAAGAAAATGAAAAAGCGAATACTTAGCATGACCCTAATTTTGAGCATCGTAGCTAGTCTTTTTGCAGTGGCAAATTTCGGCGCAATTGCTAAAGACAAACTCGTTGCCGGCACTGATTATACCCTTTCGGGTTATAACAACAAAAGCAATTTCAACCTTGACCCAAAAGAAAATCTGCTTAACAATGTTGTTGCAGATAATGTTTATTGGTTCAACGTTGACGAGAGAGACACATCAGCCAATGGCGGTGCAACCTATACCGATAAAGCAACATTGGTAACAAAACCAGGTTGGGCTGATAACCTTGGCTTAGCAACGGTTGAAACTAACACACCGTCTGCTTCACAACCTGCATTCCAAATTACTAATAGTTTGGGCTTAGAGTTGTTTATCGATTTTGATGATAAAGGCAACGACGATACAACCGATGACACTCCAATTTTCGATACACCGAACGAAAGTATGCAGTGGGCTCAAACAAACTACACTTTGCCTGAGCGTTCAGAAATTACCGATATAACACTAACCAGGTATGAAGCAAGTGAAAACGTTGGCTTATATGCACCAACAGCATATCAGTACATATTCTCTGATACAGAGGCAGGCCTTATAACAGGCATTGGCGCAACAGTTGTAGAGGTTAATCACACTGCTGCTACAATAAAGAACGTTACTACAGTTACATTAAGCAAACCTGTTACTGCAAAATATATGGCTATCCGTATGCTACAGCCATATAACATTTATGCAACAGAGGGACAGAAGAATACTTTGAAGGGCAAAGCCACCGCTCAAAAGTTCTATCAATGGAACCGTCTAGACGTTCACGGCACACCTGCAGAAGAACTAGGCTACACCATTTCGGGTTACAACAACCAATCAAACTTCAACCTTGACCCTAACGATAACCTATTAAAGAACGTACCTGCTGATAATCTATATTGGTACAACGTTGACCCAGTAGACGTAGGCGACCCAACATATACAGATACCGCTAAACTAATTACCGACAAAGGTTGGTACGACCATCTTGATTTTGCAACAAGAGAACAAAACGCACCAGGTGCTACTGACAATATGGCTTTCCAAATTTGCGGACACTTGTCTTACAAAATGTTCTTCAAGCATGATGGTAACAACTTGATTACAAGTATGGATACCCCTAGCGATATGCAGTGGGTGCAAACTAACTACACCTTACCAGAGCCTTCTATCATTACCGACGTTACTTTGGCAAGATATGAAGCAAGTGATAATGTTAGCTTGTATGCACCTACCACCTATCAATACATCTTCTCTAACACGCAAGCAGGTCTTGTTACAGGCGAAGGCGCAACAGTTGTTACGGTTGACCACACCAAAGATACCATAAAGAACGTTACAACCGTAACCCTAACTAAACCTGTTGCTGCAAAATATATGGCACTTCGTATGTATCAACCATACAACGTTACAGGCAATGCAACATCTTCTATAATTGGTAAAGGTATTGCTAATAAATGGTACAATTGGAACAGACTTGACGTTCACGGTGAAACTTTACCATATACCGTTAGTGGTGTAAACAATAGAAACGATTCTCCTGTTGATATTACTAAAAACCTACTTTCAGATATCGTTCCTGACGATTTCTATTGGTTAAACACCGATGCTAACGACTCTGAAGAAGCAATCGCAACCACACCTACCAAAATTCCTGATAAGTGGATTGCAAAAGAACATATTGCTAAAGGTACTTCTTCGGAAAACACAATTGCTGCAAATCAGCCTGCATTCTGGCTAACTGCAAACCAAGTTTTGATGAGAGAGCTTTTCATCCAAATGACTGGTACTTCTGCTACTGATGCAAAGATTCTTTCAGTTGATGAGCCTGACGTTAATAAACAGTGGGTACAGGCAAACTACACCTTACCTGCAGAGGCAAAGATTTCTGACGTTATTCTTTCTTTCAATGGTATGACTAACGACACTTTAAACGGTCGTGCACCTAGAAGTTATCAGTACATTTTTGCTGATACTAAGGAAGGCTTAATTAGCGGAGAAGGCGCAACAGTAATTACCATTGACCACACCGCAGAAACTATTAAGAATATTTCTAAAGTTTCAATGAAAGACGGCAAAGAAATTACTGCAAAATATTTCGCAGTTCGTCTATTACAGCCTTACAATGACTTTACCACCGTTGCTGGCACTAACGGCAAACCACAAAACTGGAGTGGCGCAGCAGTATGGTCTAACTTCTGGTATACATTCAGTCGTATCGATGTAAACGGTACATACACCAACGCTGTTACCGAAGATATTACTGCAAAGGCAGTAGATGCTGACGGCGCAGACGTAGCTATTTCCGCTACTGCTACCGCTACCGCTATTGGTGGTATCGATAACAACGGCAAGTATGGTGCTAAGAAGGTTGCACTTGCAGCAGAGAGCACCAAAACAATCGGCGATTACATTTACACATTCGCAGGTTGGTACAAGAACGGCAATGAAGTTCTTGCTACCGCAGAAGGCGAAGTAACCGTAACCGATACAGACGCAGTAGCATTTACTGCTAAATATACAAAAGAAAAAGCAATCGTTTACTACACCGTAACCTTCGTTGATTACGATGGCACAGAACTTAAGTCTGAAACTGTAGAGAACGGCGCAGCAGCTACTGCTCCTGTAGACCCTGCAAGAGTAGGCTACACCTTCACAGGTTGGGACGTTGCATTTGATAACGTAACTAGCAACCTAACCGTTACTGCACAGTACGCAATCAACAAGTACACCGTAACCTTTATGGCAGACGGCGAAACTGTTGATACCCAAACAATCAACTGGGGCGAGGATGCTGTTGCACCTGCAGACCCAGAAAAAGAAGGTTACACCTTCACAGGTTGGGATGCAGATTTCTCTAACGTAACTGACAACCTAACAGTAAATGCAGTTTATGAAATTAACAAATACACAGTAACCTTCGTATTCGATGGCGAAGAAGTTGGCACCGAAGAAGTAGAACACGGCAAAACTGCTAACGTTCCTGCAGTAGCAGGTAAAGAAGGCTACAACGTTGTTTGGAACTACAACGATGCAGCAATCGTTGAAGATACCACCATCACCGGCGGCTATCAAATTAAGACCTTTACTGTAAACTTCTACGTAGAGGGCGAACTAAAAGATACCCAATACATTGATTGGAACACTGCTGCTAAAGCACCTGAAGTTGATGCTAAATACGGCTACGACTTCGCTTGGGATGTAGATTTCGCAAATGTTACCGAGGACCTAGAAGTTAACGGTGCATACACCGAAAAAGCAGATAACTGCACCATCACATTCGAGTCTATTACAGGCAAAGTTCTCGGAACAGTTATCGTTGAAAACGGTGACGTTCCTGCAGACGTAGATGCAGTTAAAGCAGAAATTGATGCAATTACCGCATCTGTTGAAAAAGTATACGGCTACACCTTCAACGGTTGGGACAGCGACGTATACGGCGATGAAATTACTTCTAGCTTCTCAGTAAGACCACAATACGTAGCAGACGAAACAGTTAGAACAAATGTATATGTAGAAGATGTTGATGGAACAGAACTAATAAACGAAGAGGCAAGATATGACGCTGCAATCTACCTAGCATCAAAACAAGGCGCACAAAGCTGGACAGATGCAAAAGAAGGCGGTAATGTTCTAATAGCAGCACCAACAGGCACACTATATGCATGTGGTAGCGCTATGGAAATTTACGCAAAAGCAGAAGCATTAGAAGCAGATGATGTTGCATTTGTTGGTAAAAACCACGAGGAAGGAAAAGGCTTCTCAGTGTTTGCACACGTAAACGTAGAGGGTGCAACCAAGTATGGTTTCATCTTTGCAAGTAGCAAATACTTCAATGAAGAAAATAAAGACTTCAAGATTGAAGACTTAACACCAAATCGTGTAACCAACGTAGAGGTAGAAACTGGAAACGTAGAGGGTAAAGTAGACTTTATGACAACCCTACACTATAGCGATAGTCTTCCAAATCCAACACGTTATGCACGTGCATACGTTGTTGTAAATGGTCAGTACATCTATTCAGATGTAATCTGCAATAAGTAAGGAGGGTGTAAGATAATGAAAAAATATGTAGCACCCGAA
>JAZNBX010000035.1:0-5432 GCA_045587265.1 Acutalibacteraceae bacterium
TTGTTATGTACATAATCATTCTCGCTGAATTGACTAATATACTCGTCATAAGAAATAGCTTGTTTTTTATTACCGAAACGAATTTCAGAAATAGCAACAGCCTCTCTATCAAGTTTAAAACGAACGGTATGAGTACCTTTGGTCAAATAGAATTGATAAGGGTCTTGGTACAAACCGCGAACATTTATCAAAGCGCGAGTAGTCCAAATTTGAAACTCTTTTTGTGATGGACGAATATCATCGGAATTACCATCAGGACTTGTAGTTTCAAAATAATGGCCTTCTACAACGTTTTCAGGATTTATATCATCGTCCCACAAACGTGGCAAAGCAACCTGCTGAGCTTCGGTATAAGGCACCTTACCGTCAATCATAACGGTAATTTCTATATCTTTTTCCTTCTCAGGAAGTTGATAATAGTCAACCTCAATACCGTATTTAGCATCCTCAGGTACTGTAATGCTGTATTCAATCCACTCGTTAGTTTTGTCAAGAACTACCGCTTTAACTTTGTCATAAGTGCCAACCTTTGCCTTATCTGACTTCGTAAAATCGGTACCCTTCACCTTAATGAAGTCTGTATAAGTAGCAGCATTAAGATAATGGTTGTAGTAATCGTAGTACGAAGTGTACTCGTCGCTATCCATTTGTTCAATGATAGCAGTAGTTTCGCTGTTAAGCTGGGTACTACTCTTATCCTTGTTTGCAGCTACCGAAGATATCGGTGCTAAACAAGTGATGGAAAGCAGTAAACTTAACGCTAAGCAGAAAAACTTCTTGTGCATTGTTTTGCCTCCTAAAAATAATAAACATAGTATATGTGTTACAAGCACAAGGTTGAAAGCACTAAAATTGTTGATTATGCTACAAAACAAGGATATTGTTTTGTGCAACCTGCACAACATTTTTATATGGTTACAACCTTCGCCAAAATAACCTCTAATCATTTTATCACATTTGCACGAAAAATCAACCTATTTTTTGAAATATTTTTTAAAAAATAGATGTTTTTTTGTAGAAAGTTGACAGACAAGCTATATATTATTGATTGAAAATCACGATATGGTAAAAATCGCCTGTCCGTTTTTGTGCAAAATATACATATTTAAGAATAAAATATGCTAACGCGACAAATCTTACGATTTCATGCGTAACAACGAACCAACCTTTACGGGCCTATCACACGGAATAGACACCAGACTCATAGGTCTTGGCGCGGAATCGACACTTTCGCCCTTTTCATCAATGATTTTAGTTACAGTAAATTTAAATGGTATTGCTCTCGGTTCTAAACAATCGAACTCCTGACCTAAAAGGAACTTATTCTTAACCCTAGCGCTAATCATTCCATCTTTGTAGCCTTCAACAACTGCGGCAACCGAATAATCACGAACATAACCTGCATTAGCATAAGTTTGAGAGTTCTCGGGTTTGCCTAGATAAAAACCTGTTGAATAATTTCTATGACTAATTTTATTCAATTCTTCATTAACCCAA
This sequence comes from Acutalibacteraceae bacterium, assembly GCA_045587265.1. Lineage (GTDB taxonomy): Bacteria > Bacillota > Clostridia > Oscillospirales > Acutalibacteraceae > UMGS1532. Next base: position 1,498 of record JAZNBX010000035.1, read on the forward strand.
GCAGGCGTTGTATAATTCGTTGGGTCTTTCAAAAATGCATCTAAAGCGCCTCGATAAGCATTGGCAGTAACCGCCGTATAGTAATGAGATTTTGCTCTACCCTCAATTTTAAAACTAGTTACACCGCTTGCTACCATTTGCGGAATATAATCCACCATACACAAATCATTAGCATTAAGAATGTATGTGCCTTTATCGGTTTCGGTTATATCAAAATACTGACCTGGGCGTTTTTCTTCCATTAAAGAATAACTCCAACGGCACGGTTGCGCACAGTCGCCTCGATTTGCATCGCGACCAGTCATATAACTTGATAGCAAACATCTTGCAGAAAAAGATACACACATAGCACCATGTGTAAAAGCCTCAATCTCAAGGTCTGCAGGAGTTTTAGCACGTATCTCAGCGATTTCATCAAGACTGAGTTCACGTGCAACAACAATTCTGTCAGCCCCCATATTATGAAAAGCACGCGCAGTTTCATAATTAACAATGCCCGACTGAACAGAAATATGAAGCCCAGTGTTCGGGGCATATTTCTTTATTAGTTCAATTGTGCCAATGTCTGACGCTATAAACGCGTCAACCTTCAAATCGGCGCATTTAAGTAAAAATTCAGGCAACCTTGCAATCTCCGAGTTGTGCGGAATTGTATTACAGGTTACATAAACCTTAACGGAATTAGCGTGCGCATAGTTTACACCCTTTTCTAAATCCTCATAACTGAAGTTAGAGGCTGCCGTGCGCATCCCAAATTCTTCACCCGCCAGATAGACCGCATCAGCGCCGTAATCCACCGCCGCATACAGTCTATTCAAGTCGCCCGCAGGACATAGTAATTCGGGGCGATTAACAATAATAGACACTACTTAATCCTCTCCCCACTTGCCTTGCATTCTTAACGAGTAAATAGTTGAATTATGCTCGTCTAAACTCTTTGTATAGTAAAATTTAAAATCTGTATCGGTTACAAAATAGTAGTACTCTTTTTCCATACTCTTGCTTGGATATAATGCCGCCTTTATAGCCTCAACACTAGGCGCACACAATGGTCCCGGTGGCAAACCTTCTATTTTGTTTGTGTCAAAGTTTCCACTACCATAGGGATAATCTGCAGTTGGAGATGAGCCCAACATTTTCGGTTGGTCTCCCCAATGCAATAGCCTATTATAAAATACCGAAGAAACCTTTGGCATCTCATCGTAATAACCGCTACACTCCAATTCAATAATCGAAGCCATAGTTGTTATCTCGTGCATATTGTAGCCTAACTCGGTTGCTTTTTCGCGATATTTTGCATTGAATTTTGCATCATAATTTTCTAACATTTTTTGAATAGCAAAATGGGCGCCCTCTTGAGAATCCCAAACATAAAAATCATAGGTATCAGGAAATAGATATCCTTCTAATCTGTAGTGAACCTGCATTTCAGGTATATCTTTCAAAAAGTCAAAATTGAAATCACCTTTTTGAACCTCGTTAATAAACTCAGCGCTTTTGCAAACCCTATTTTCCTCTAAAAGTTTTGCAATATCATCAACAGTAGCCATTTCAGGTATGGTTACTGTTACGGTCTCGACTGTATATCCCTCAACCATAGTAAACTCATGAACTATGCCGCTATATCCCGAATCCGTATTAAAGGTATGAGCACCGGGAGTAAACATCTCGTAATAGCCTTTAGCATCTGCATAAAACTTAAACAAAAACGGAAACCTTATAGCACCCTTTTCTTTTAGTTCATTAGCAATACTATCAAGCGACTCGTTTTCTTCAATAGATATAGTTATCTTTTGAGAGCCGCCTAGCCCCATATAATCAATCACAAAGAAAATACCGCCAACTGCAAGTGCCGCAGAAACGACTAAAATGCACACCGCCCAAAGAATTGTGCGGATTACACCGCGCTTATTGCGTTTTTTCTTAGGTTGCTTTTTCACCTCAGGTAGCGGTAGACTGCTATCATCAATAACAAATCCACTTCCTATTACAAACTCATCTGCAATCTCATTTACAGGCTCGTTTGTATTTTCAATCCCATTTTTATTTAATGGATTATTATCCATGTTTTATCCCCTTTCGTTTAAAGGTCTTTCTGTCAGTAACAATATAATCACATTTAAAATCATATTTATCGTGCAAAAGTTTAAAATAAAGATATTTGCGATAGCAAAGTATTGCTGTTGGCATAGGATTGTTACTCAAATACCTATCATAAAAGCCTTTGCCATATCCTACACGATAACCAAATATATCTGCTGCCAAACTTGGCACTACCATAAAAGCATTTTCAGTGCACTCTGAAACAACAAGGTATTCTATTGGCTCAAGCACACCAAATTTCCCAATTTTTAACTGAGATAGCGAGTCGATATAATAAAACTTCATTTCAGTTTTACTTATACATTTTGGCACAGCAACCTTTTTGCCGTTTTTTAGTGATTTTTCAATTAGTTTAATTGTATCTATTTCGTTCTCTTTTGAAACATAAACATATACAGTTTTTGCGTCAATATATTCTTTTAAGGCGGTAAGATTGTTTATAATTTCATTGTCCAACAATTCTTTTTCCGAGCGTTCAAGAGTTGCCCTATACTGTAATGCCTTTTGCCTTATTTTATATTTACTCACTAAAGCGAATTGCATTGCATTATTTCCCTCAATTTATCGGAAACATCCTTGCCTTTTAAAAGTTCAGCAATCTTAAAGCCAAACTCTAAACTAACACCTGCACCTTTGGCGGTTACAACGTTTCCGTCTGCCACTACACCAACATTTGACACGTTAGCGCCCAAAAGCTTGTCCTCAAAACCAGGGAAACAAGTTGCAATTTTACCATTTAAAATACCGAGAGAACCTAACACCGATGGCGCGGCACAAATAGCACAAACAGGTTTATTACCGTTATATGCAGACATAACACAATCTAGCACTTTTTTGTTGTTTTGCAGATTGGTTGTACCCGGCATACCGCCAGGCAATACAACACCATCTATATTATCAAAATTCACGTCTTCTATACTAACGTCCGCAATTACGGGAATCTTATGCGAACCAACAACAGTATTTCCCGTAACGCCGACAGTTTTAACGTCTATTTCTGCCCTGCGTAAAACATCTAACGTGGCAAGTGCTTCAGTTTCCTCGAAGCCGTCTGCCAAAAACATATAAAACATAATTATTCTCCTTTGATTATGCTCAATGCTAAATCAAAAATTTCATCGGAAATATCTTCTATCGAACGAATTTTACCGTTCTTAACACAGTCAACAACGCGCCAACCAAAATTATTAACCGCAAACTCTGCCGCTTCTCTGCAACGGGTTTGATATTCCCTATCTTTTTCGTGAATATCCATCTTCCCTTTGTCGCCCTCATAGCGTTTAATCAGAAGTTTCTCTGCAAACTCTTGTGGCATATTGAGATATATAACCGCATCGGGACTTGGTATACCCATTTTATTATATTCAAAATCAACCAACCAATCGGCAAATGTTAGCCATTCATCTTTTGGAAGTTTTGAGCATTGATGAACGATATTAGAGGTAACATATCTGCCACAAATAATAGGATTGTTGGCAACATAATCTTTTTCCCAATTCCCCTTAAAACTAGCAAATCTATCTACTGCATATAAAGTTGATGCCGCAAACGCATTTACATCGCCCGGCTTTTTACCAAATGCGCCTGCAAGATACATTTTCACAGGCTCACAAGCCGGAGAATCATAATTGGGGAATGGTACTGTTTTAGCATTTATTCCAGCGGCATTTAACCTACTTACCAACAGTTCAAGTTGTGTTGATTTGCCGCAACCATCCAAACCTTCAATTACTAACAATTTACCCAAAGATACCACCTACATTATTTATTTGCATAGTAACTCACATTAAATTAAATTTATACATATGTCATTATAGCAAAAAAAAGATATA
>JAZNBX010000036.1:0-15130 GCA_045587265.1 Acutalibacteraceae bacterium
TCTTCCTAAGACCGCTTGGCCTCCGACTTGGGCTTCGTCCTCTACGATTTCGGGGAAGCGTGCTTGTGGGTTAGCAAAAACGTTGTCCTTATTATCGTCATTGATTTTTGAAACCTCGCCAACGATTAAATCGCCGCAACCTGTTTTTGCCCAGAAACGATGGAACATATAAGGTGTAAGTGTAATGCTGTTACCATTCTCAACCTCGATTACAGTGCCAGCCTTTACAACCTTGCGCTCGCCATCGCAGTAAACAACAACGTCCTTTCCCTCGTCGATTTTGCCCACTTCGCCTTCCATATAAACCTGAACGCAAAGTACGCCACCTGCGCGGTTGATTATATCCTCGGTCTTATGAATGTGGTAGTGCATAGGAATTTCCTGCTCGCTACCCTCTTTCATAAATATGTACTTCTCGGCGTAAGGAGTACCAAGAGTTTCATCGTAAATGCTACCGTTACGAACTGTGAACAAAACTGCGCCACAATGCTCGAAATCATCTGTACCGAAATCGGTTACATCCCAACCAAGCATAGTTTTAACAATAGTTTCACGCTCGGGTTTTGCAAACTCCGCTTTATCACCTTTCAAGTATGCAAACTTTGGTAGAGTGATGTTATGCTTTGCGCATAGTTCCTCACCCCATTTTATTGCTGCATTGATTTCTGATCGTTTCATAAAAACACTCTCCTATATAGTTTTAACGGTAAACCGCTAATAATACAATTTTATTTGCCCGTCTTTAAGCGGGACTTTTTTATATTTTTTAGTTTTGTTTTTGAAAATCTGACCCTCAAAAAGCACGCCGTAACTGCCAAAAGCACGGACTATAAGTTTAGCGTCACTAACACTCATATCGCAAGTAATTGTGCGGTCACTGTCGGTTGTTTCCGACCAATATTCGCCTTCTTCTTGCTCTTTAGCATTATCCCAAAATCCACTAAAATCGGCTAACAGTTTCTTTACCAAAATTACGGCTAGTTTTTGGGACTTTTTAATTAGTGTATCGAGTGTTTCTTTGCGTCGCACCCCGTATGAGCCTTGCAACAGAATATCGCCCGTATCAAAACCTTCTTCAATTTTGTGTAAGGTTACGCCATCCTTTTTAAGACCTTTTAAAATAGTACAAGGATACGGCCAAGCACCACGACCTATTGGCAACAGCGCAGGATGAATGTTTACGCCCTTAAATTCGGGTCTATTAAGTATCGGTATTTTGTATATATACCCTGCCGAAAGTGTGAAATCGCATCCGTTATCAAAATACTCCTCTAACGCTTCGGGGGTGATTTTTTCATAATGCACGGGAATATTATGCTCACTTGCTATTGCTACTACTTCGCGATTAAACTCGAACTCATTGTCGGTTGGGAAGGTGTAAAGCGCCAAAACCTCTACGCCCTTAGTATTAACTACTGCACGAAAGCAATCGGCAAACAGGTCAAATCCAAAGTAGACTATTCGCATTTGTCTTTTATTGGGAGTTGCGCTAAAATTATCGCAGCGAACATAATTACGCATCCTATACCCTCTCTTAAGGTTAATACTTCGCCAAAAAATGCGCCTGCAAGCACCGCAAAAACCGACTCTAAACTCATTAAAATTGAAGCAAGGGTTGGGTTTGTGCCACGTTGACCCACCATCTGCAAGGTGTAACCAACACCGCTTGACATTACGCCTAAATATAGTATTTCTATGTATGCGCCCTTTAAACCTTCAATGGTGTTTTGCTCGCCCGTGATAAGAACTGCAAGCGAGGCTAACACACCGCAGACCAAAAACTGCATACAAGACATTTTTAAAACTTCTACTTTAGGCGAAAACCTATCAACAACTAGTATGTGGAAAGTGAACACTATCGCGCACACAAGTGTCAGAATATCGCCAACCTGTACCGAAAAACCATTTTTTACACAAAGTAAAAAGAGACCGACAACCGCCATAACAACGCTTGCCCAAATTCGTAGGTTGGTTTTATTGCCCAAGAACATACTAACTATTGGCACAAGCACGATATAAAGCGCCGTAATAAAGCCTGCCTTGCCCGCATCAGTACCCTCGGTTATACCGATTTGTTGGAATGCGCTAGCAACGAATAAAAGCGTACCGCAGATAAATCCGCCAACGTAAAGCGTATGCTTACCGCGGGGTTCTACTTTGGGTTGAGGGGCTTTTTTGCCTAAGATTAAAATCACAGGCAATAGCGCTACCACGCCTACAAACGAGCGCGCCGCCAAAAGCATAAATGGTCCTACGGCATCAGCACCGCTTTTTTGCGCTACGAACGCCACACCCCAAACTAGTGCCGCAAGAAGCAGTAGCGCGGGATTTATAAATTTCTTAAAATTCATTATTACACCTATTTTTCAATATACTGCTTATGCCAAACCAGGAAGGTGTATACAGTCCAAATTTTGCGGCTATTATCTTTCTTGCCCATTTTGTGTTGGTCTAAAAGTTTAATTAGTTCCTTGGTATTAAAGTATTTATTTGCAGTATCACACGTAAATTCTTCTTTTACCAAGTTATAATACTTATCCTCCTTTAGCCATACGCGAATAGGCACGGGGAAGCCAAGTTTTGGTTTCTCTGAAGTTTTTGAAGGCAAGGTTTTTGCAGCCGCTTTACGAAGGGCTAGTTTTGTGTTTGAGAGGTTTACCCTACGTGAAAGTGGCAAAGTTTCTGCTAACTTCATAACCTCTTTATCTAGGAAAGGTACGCGAAGTTCAAGCGAATGCGACATAGACATTTTATCTGCTTTAAGAAGAATATCGCCCATCATCCACATATTTATATCAAGGTACTGCATACGGGTAACCTCGTCTTTATCGGCGACCTCGGAATAAAACTTTTCACAAACCTTTTTAGGTGCAGGCGCTAGGTCATTTTTAAGTAGTGCCTTGCGCTCTTTTTTAGTGAAAATATTAGCGTTACCTATAAACCAATCTTCAACCGGTCTGCCACGGCGAACAAGGAAGTTAATGCCGTGAACCTTTGGTAAATGCATAGCAACTGCGCCCATAAATCTTCTTAAAAACAACGGCACTTTATTGAATTTAGGGCAAGCCAGAGGGGCGGCATATATTTTATATCCGCCAAAAAGTTCGTCTGCGCCCTCACCCGAAAGTACAACCTTAACATACTCTGCGGCAAGTCCCGATACAAAGTACAAAGGCACTGCTGCGGGGTCCGCCAAAGGCTCGTCCATCTGATACTGAATTTTTGGAAACTCGCCCCAAAATTCCTCAGGTGTAATTACCTTTGCAATATTTTCAGTTTTAATGAACTCTGCAAACTCTTTTGCATAACTAATTTCGTTATATTTTTCATCCTTACCGAAACCAACGGTAAATGTTTTATCAACGTCTGCGGCGGCAGCAATATAACTAGAATCAATACCGCTTGAAAGGAATGAGCCAACCTCAACGTCGCTGATTTTATGCGCCTTAACCGACTCGCGAATTTGAGCGTCTACCAAATCAGCATACTCATCAATACTCTTAACCTCGCAATCGGCATTAAACTCAGGACGCCAATAACGTGTTTTCTCCATAACGCCGTCTTTATAAGTAAAGTAGTGTGCAGGAGGGAGTTTATATACATTTTTAAAGAAGGTCTCCTCGGTTGGAGAATATTGGAATGAAAGATAGTTAGAAAGGGCAGTTTCGTTAAGTTCTGCTGTAAAATCAGGATGTGGCAAAAAGCCCTTAATCTCGGAGCCATACATAAAGGTTCCACCAAAAGTACCATAGTAAAAAGGCTTTATACCGAACGGGTCGCGCGCACCGAAAAGGGTTTTATTTTTAGTGTCGAAAATAACGAAGGAAAACATACCGCGAAGCATTGGAACTAGTTTCTCGCCATATTCTTCATAACCGTGAATTAAAACCTCACTATCACTATGAGTTTTGAAACTATGACCTGCCTCAACTAGTTTTTCCCTTATATCCTTAAAGTTATAGATTTCGCCATTAAATGTTAAAACGAGTGTATTGTCCTCATTATAAAGAGGTTGATGACCTGCCTCTAAATCTATAATGCTAAGGCGTCTAAAACCCATACATATATCATCGCTGACAAACTTGCCGCTTGAGTCAGGACCACGATGGACAATTTTATCCATCATAGCCTCTAAAATGCTATCGGCATTTTCTAGTTTATTATTTGTAAAACCAACATATCCGCACATAAAGTGTACCTCCAAATGCGCTTTTTCTCTATACCTATTTATTATACATTATTTTTAAGAAAACATAAAGGGGTTTTGAAAAATTTTTTCTCATTTTGCGGTTGTTCTACTATAAGTAGATTATTTAGCGAAAAATCAAAAAAACGCCCGTACAAAACGGGCGTTTTTAATGCAATTAGTTAGAAATTGTAAGCTCGGTTTCTTTATCAAAGATGTGGATACGAGAAGTATCGAAAGTAACCTTGATTTCGTCTTGAGGACGAGCGGTTGATTTGGGGTCAACACGAGCGATAATCTTCTGGCCTGCGCAATCCATATACAGATAGATTTCTGCACCCATAAGCTCGGTAACTTCAACCTTAGTATCAACAATACCATCAGGCATTGAGGTTAGATACATTTGCTCATCGTGTACGTGCTCAGGACGGATACCGATAACAACCTCTTTATCAATGTAAGGCTTCAAGCAATCCTTACGGTTCTTTTCGTCAGGTAGAGGAAGGGTAAACTTAACTTCTACCTCGGTTTTTGTAGCTTCTTTACCGAACTCTACAAAATATTTGCCGCCTTCTTCACGAATGATAGCGTTGAGGAAGTTCATCTGAGGAGAACCAAGGAAGCCTGCAACGAACATATTGCAAGGTTGGTCATATAATTTCTGTGGAGTATCAACCTGTTGAACAACACCGTCTTTCATAACAACGATGCGGGTACCCATTGTCATAGCTTCTGTCTGGTCATGGGTAACGTAAATAAAGGTTGTACCAAGTCTTTGGTGAAGTTTAGAAATCTCGGTACGCATCTGTGCACGAAGTTTAGCGTCAAGGTTTGATAGAGGCTCGTCGAGCAAGAACACCTTAGGCTCACGAACGATAGCACGACCTAGCGCATCACTCTGACGCTGACCACCGGAAAGTGCCTTTGGCTTTCTTTCAAGAAGATGCTCGATATCAAGAACGCGTGCAGCTTCTTCAACACGACGTTTGATTTCATCTTTTGGAGTTTTGCGAAGTTTTAGACCGAATGCCATATTGTCAAAAACGGTCATGTGAGGATAGAGAGCGTAGTTCTGGAAAACCATTGCAATATCTCTATCTTTTGGAGCAACATCGTTAACCAAACGGTCGCCAATGTAAAGCTCGCCTTCTGTGATTTCTTCAAGACCGGCAACCATACGTAGAGTGGTTGATTTACCGCAACCTGAAGGACCAACTAGAATTATAAACTCTTTATCCTTAATTTCAAGGTTGAAGTCTGAAACGGCAACAACGCCGCCGGCATACTTTTTGTAAATACCTTTTAGTGTTAAGCCTGCCATAAAATTTATGCCTCCTATGTAATTTAAAAATAATAACACCAAATTACTCTAGTATTATACCAAATGAAAAGTAACTTTTCTATTCGTTAACTATACAAATATTGCACCTTTATTTTATGCACTTTTCATATAGTTTTTATAAGGTGTTGTGAATTTCAACTAAAATTTCTCATTTGTTGTCTATTTTACTGTTATCTTTGTTAATTTGTACTACTTCCTCTGCCGTTAACAGTCTACATTCGCCGCTGGATAAACTGGGGTCTAATTCTACCCCGCCGACCGATTTTCTATGCAGTTCATTAACACCAAGTTCTAGCACACCGAACATCCTTTTTATCTGATGATATTTACCCTCCATAACGGTTACAGCAGCCCTTGTTCTGTCGGCTTTATCTACCATAAGTTTTGCGGGTAAACACTGTGTTCCATCGTGCAAAACAATACCCTTTAAAAACTCTTTTTCTGCATTATCGGGTAGTTCTCCATCAAGCACCACTTCGTAAACTTTCTCTATCCCGCTTTTAGGAGAAATTACTCTGTGTGCGAACTCACCATCATCGGTTATAAGCAGAAGCCCCGTTGTATCCTTATCCAATCTGCCAACAGGGAAAAGTTCTTTTCTTGAAAGTTCGGGCGGTACTAAATCTACCACAGTTTCTCTCGATTTATCAGTCGCAGCAGAAAGCACACCACGTGGTTTATTCATCATAATATACACGTTTCTTTTGTAATCCACCCGTACACCATCAAGTTCTATAACGTCGGTTTCGGGGTCAACCCTTGTATCGAAAGCGCGTGCGACCACTCCGTTGACCGTTACTTTTGCACGAGAAATAATCTGCCGGGTTTCCTTCCTTGGCAGATTTTTCTGTGTTGCTATAAACTTGTCCAATCTTTCTGTTGACACTTAACTTTTCCTCTACTGTTTACTAATTTCTAAAAGTGGCAAGGTAAAACCACCGTTTTCTATGCTTGAAATATCGCCACCAACGATTTTATCCTTTACAACTATCAGGTTTGCATATACGCCTTTCAAGTCTTTATAGTTACTAACTGAATAGGTGTACATAGTGGCTTTTTGACCGCTATAATCGGTTAAATCAAAGCCTGCCTTCAATTGTGTATCGTTATACTTTTTGTAAATCTCGCCAAAATCCTCGGGTATTTTAATCTCTGTTTCAATCTCCGAGCCGTCATCAATACTGTAGCCTAGTTTTATTAGATAAGCAAGTCTATCCAACGTGTCACTACCCTTAGGTGCATTGTTCGCAGAAAGCAGCACCGACAATGCAAGCACCATAGCAACACACAAACCGAGTACTACTATCATTGATTTTTTTAAACGAAAATTAACTAATAACATTTTTACATCTCCTTTGCATACTTAATAATATGCAAAAAGACGCGTAAAATATGTTCTTTATTTTTCTATTAAGCAGACCGCGTTTGCAGCAATGCCCAACATTTCGCCCGTAAAGCCAAGGCCCTCTTCCGTGGTTGCTTTTACGTTTACATACTCACTGTCAATGCCACAATCTACCGCGATATTTCGGCGCATTTTACCTATAAATTCTGCAAGTTTTGGCTTTTGTGCGATAATTGTTGAATCAATATTCACTACTCTATATCCGCGGCTTTTTAAAAGGCTTACAACCTCGCGAAGCAGAAGCCTTGAATCAATGCCCCTATACTTTTCGTCGGTATCAGGAAAATGCTTGCCAATATCGCCAAGACCTGCGGCGCCCAAGAGAGCATCGCAAACCGCGTGCAACAAAACGTCGGCATCGCTATGACCCAAAAGTCCTTTATCGTGCGGAATTTCAACACCGCCTAATATAAGTTTTCTATCCTCTACTAGTTTATGAACATCGTAGCCATGACCTATACGCATTACATTTGCCCCCTGTTTTTAAGTATTTCTTCGGCTTGTGGTACATCCTCTTTCGTAGTTATTTTAATGTTTTCATAACTGCCGTTTACTGTATAGACCTCACCGCCTGCAAGTTCTATAAAACTGCAATCATCGGTTATCTCCGAAAGATTGCCCCCAAAATCTGCGATTGCGCTTTTTAGTTTTGATAACTTAAAGCCTTGTGGTGTTTGAACCGCCGCCAAAGTACTTCTTTTGGGTGTAGATACAACCTTACCCATTTCGTCAACTATTTTAACGGTATCTTTCAGAGGCACAACACAGGTTGCCGCGCCATATAGTTCGGTAGCAGACTTAACGCGCTCAATAATGTCGCTTGTTACAAGTGGTCTTGCCCCATCGTGAATAAGTACAACACCCGTATCATAGGGTAAAGCAGTTAGTCCGTTTATAACCGACTGTGCACGGCTATCGCCACCCTCTACAATATCGGTTACCTTTAGAGCTCCGTACTCTTTAATAAGATTTTGAACACTTAAAACGCTTTCTTTTTTAGTTACAACTACTATGCTATCAATAAACTCTAACTGCGAAAAAACGTTAATACTGCGAATTATAACGGGTGTGTCGGCTATCTTTAAAAGTTGCTTATCTACCCCGCCCATTCTTGAAGCCGAGCCTGCCGCAACGATTATTACAGATATTTTACCGCCCTCATCTACCGCTTTAAAATCCAACTTAAACTCGGTTTTAGTCATTTGAAACTCCCTTTAAAACCATAAAGGACTGTCAAAAAATCGACAGTCCTTTAGTTCTAATATTATTCTTCGTCGCAACCTTCGCAACCATCACAGTCGCAGCTGCACTCGAACTCTAAAGTTTCGCCACAGTTTGGACAGTCAATACCGCCTTCCAAAAGCATATCTTCATCAAGGCAGATGGTATCATTACATTTAGGACATGTTACTTCGTAGTATTCATCGTCATCATCGTCATCGAAGTCGTCATCGTCTTCGTCCTCATCGTAATAAACTTCGTCTTCCAAAGCAGCAAGGTCTTCGTCAACCTCATCAATTTGCTCGGCTAAATCGCAAACGTCATCACTTAAATCGTCAATCTCGTTTGAAACGTCGCCAAGAACATCAATAATAGCCTTTAAAAGTTTTTCTTCTTTGCTATCGCCAAGTGATAAACCTTCTGCAAGGCCTTTGATATATGCAACTTTCTCTGCAAGTGTCATATTAAATACCCCTTTTGATAATTTAATTATGCGCGCTCCATATACTCGCCTGTACGAGTGTCAATACGGATTACGTCGCCCTCGTTAATAAATAGAGGAACGCGGATTTCTGCACCTGTTTCAAGCTTTGCAGGTTTTGTAGCGTTAGTAGCTGTATCGCCTTTAAAGCCTGGCTCAGTTTCAACAATTTGAAGTTCAACAAAGGTAGGAGGCTCTAAACCAAATACATTGCCTTTGTAAGAAAGAACTTTACAAACCATATCCTCTTTAACGAACTTAAAGTTGTCGCCAAGGTCAGATTCGTTAACGGGAACCATATCATAAGTTTCAGGGTCCATAAAGTAGTATAGACCGCCATCATTATAAGAATACTGCATTTCCTTACGCTCGATATAAGCGGTAGGGAATTTTTCAGTTGGGTTGAAAGTTTTTTCAACAACAGAGCCACCAATAACGTCTCTAATCTTGGTACGAACGAAAGCTGCGCCCTTACCAGGTTTAACGTGTTGGAACTCGATTATCTGATAAACGTTTCCATCCATTTCAAAAGTTATACCGTTACGAAAATCGCCGGCTGTTACCATAAAAATTACCTCCAAGTAATAGTTTATATTCTTTTATTTAATTTTATAACATTTTACTGCATATTTCAATAGTTATTTGATAATTATAAGATTTTTTTGCGTTTTCGTTAGGTTTTTGCTGCCATTTTCGGTGACATAGAGCATATCTTCTATTCTAACGCCAAATTTTTTAGGTATATAAATACCTGGCTCACAAGTAATTACGTTACCTTCGCGCAAAACCTGTCTGCTAGTAGGCGATAAATTAGGCGCTTCGTGAATTTCAATTCCCACACCATGACCCGTGCTATGATTAAAATATTTGCCGAAACCTGCTTTTTCTATAACTGTTCTTGCCGCGTCGTCTATCTTGCTGGCATCAACCCTAGCCTTCACTTTTGCTATTGCCGACTCCTGCGCTTGTAGGACCGTTTCGTACACATTACACATTTCGTCGGTAGCATATCCTACAGCCACGGTTCTGGTCATATCAGAACAATAGCCACCGAAAAGCGCGCCAAAATCCATAGTTACAAAATCGCCGTTTTCTATTGGCTTTTCGCTAGGAACACCATGCGGCAAAGAGGAATTTACGCCCGACACCACAATGGTTTCAAACGACATACCTTCGGCACCGCAAAGTTGCATTTCGTACTCCAAAAACAGTTGCACCTGACGTTCGGTTACGCCCGGTTTTATATAATCCAAAACCTTTAAAAAAGCCTTTCCTGCAGTGGCTTGCGCTTGGGATATAAGCGATACCTCTTTTTCGGTTTTTATCGCTCTTATTTTGCTTAAAAGACCCGAAAGTTTTGGGTCGGCAAAAGAGTCTTTTGAAATTTTCTTAATACTATTTAACTCTCGCACCGAAATATCTTCTTCTAGTGCAAAAGAGTTCACCCCAAATTCGTCGGATATATCAAGAAAAGCAGTCGTAAGTTTTTTGAAAAGCCTTACCTCTACGCCTTTTTTTACGCCTTTCTCGGCGGCTTCAATATACCTGCCGTCAACGTAAAGAATTAGTTTACCTTTAAGGCAAAAGAGATACCCAAGACTTGAGCGAAAACCCGTAAGATAATACCTATTAACATCGGTTATTATAAGGCTTGGTGTTGTTTCTACAAACGTTAAAAATTCTTGCATAACTTAAATAAGCTCGCGAATTGCGTTTATAGCAAGCATATAACTAGACTTACCAAAACCTGCAATTACACCACTACAAACGGGGGTTAGTACCGACTTGTGCCTGAATTCTTCTCTAGCGTGAGGATTGGATAAATGCACCTCAATAAAAGGTTTATTAACACACTTTATAGCATCGCTTATTGCATAACTATAGTGAGTGTATGCGCCCGCGTTGATTATGCACCCATCAAAAGAATTAAAAACTTCGTGAATTTTTGAAATGATCTCACCCTCGCAGTTTGACTGGAAGAACTCGCATTCGATTTTCATCGCATTCGCATAAGTTCTGATTGATGAATTGATATCGCTCAAGGTTTCGCTGCCATAAATTTCAGGCTCACGAAGACCCGTCATATTAAGATTTGGTCCGTTAATAATAAGTACACGTTTTGCTTCCATACTAATCAACCTCACTTTTTAATCTTCTCATAATAGTCCTTCATTGTTTTTGCATCCTCGGCTTGTGTGCCTGCCGACTCCCAAATAATGGTTGGGCTACAATTTTTCTTTAAAATCAGTTCAATAACAGGCTCAAAATTCGGGCCAAAAACTGTATCTTCAAATGTTAAGTGCTTCTTTTCGCCACCCGTGGTGTACTCGATTTTTGAAAAATGCGAGTGAAATTCACGTAAACGTGAAACACCTAGTTTATTCTCGATAGACTGGAACACCTCGCTAAAATCCTGAAGGGTGCTAAGACCGCCCATTGTTCTTGCATTAAGATGTCCAAAATCTATGCAAGGTATCAGTCGCTCGTCGACTAAACACAGTTCCAATACCTCGTCTAATGTGCCTAATTGATTTATTTTACCCATAGTTTCGGGGCAAATCCTAATATTTGAAAGTCCCTCGCTATCAAGCGCAGATACCGCTTTTTTCATAGTATCTATAGCAAGTGATAATGCTTCTTCTCGACTGATTTTACTGCAAGAACCGGTGTGAACAACGATTCTTTCGCCGCCCATTGCATTTACCGCCCTAGCCGACTGTAGAATGTAGTTTATAGAGTTATCTCGCTTTTCGGGTTCAACCGACGACATAGAAATATAATAGGGTGCGTGCAAAGATAGCGCAATATTCTTTTCTTTTGCAAGACGGCCTAATTCTGCCGCCTTATCAAGCCCGATATTCACTCCCCTGCCACACTGATACTCGTAAGCATCCAGTCCCATTTTTTCAATGTACTCGGGCACGTCGAGTGAACTTTTATATTTCATTAAAGCAAACGACTCGGAATTTCCTGCAGGTCCGAATTTAGCACTCATCTAAACCACCCTTTTTTACTGTAATATGCCTTTAACTTTGCCTCGCCTTTGCGACGGATTTTAAAACTAAAACCATCTTCCAACTTTATAGGCTCAAGTAAAACGACCTTTATACCCATAAGCCTTGCGCCCAAAACGTCGGTAAAAATTTGGTCGCCCGCTAATGCTACGGCGCCTTTTTTAACCTTTAAGCGCCTTAGCGCTTTAATAAAACCAAACGGCAACGGCTTTAAACCCAAAGATACGAAAGGAAGCCCAATACTTTCAGCGAAAGGCTCTACCCTTCTCTTTTTAGAATTGGAAAGTATAAGCAGTTCTATACCGCTATTTTTAATATTATCTATCCACTCTAAAAGCCCATCTACAAGCACGGTGCCGTGGTGGGTAGATAGAGTATTATCTACATCTAAAAGCAGAGCCGACACACCCATATCTTTTAACATTTCGGGTGTTATATCGGTTACTCTATTTGCCATAGCGGTTGGTTTTAATAACATAAACTGCTCTCCTAAAAAAATTTATACAAAACTCTCACATACGCGAAAAGCAAGGGAACGCGATTAGATTGTTTTCTGTTGTTTTATTTTGCAAGGCACACGAACGCAGTAATACTTTGTGTATTACAAGTGAGCGTAACACAGCAAAAGAGAGCAACAGAAAACAAGATTTTGCGAGCCTTTGCTTTTCGCGTATGTAAAAAATAGCTGCCCCACATTAGCCCGTTGGGGCAAAGGTGAAACAGCCGTTTTACTTTAGCGATACTTGCGCTTACGAGCAGCCTCTGACTTCTTCTTACGTTTTACGGAAGGCTTCTCGTAATGTTCTCTTTTACGAACTTCTTGAATAACGCCATCTTTAGTAGTTTGCCTTTTAAAGCGACGTAGTGCATTGTCAAGTGATTCGTTTTCTTTAACTCTGACCTGGCTCATCGATAATTCCCTCCCTCCGTAAATTTGCAAAGTAACATACAGTTACCTAATGTACTAAATTATTGTAACACACCTTACTTAATAATGTCAAGAGATAGTTGCTTATTTTACAACAATATTAACAAGTTTTTTAGGAACGTATAGTTCTTTTACAACGGTTTTGCCGTCTAAACTTGCAACAACTACTTCTTGCTCTTTAGCAAGGGCGATAGCATCGGGTGCTGAAATGTCGGCAGGAATGTTAAGTTTGCACTTAATTTTACCATTTACCTGAACAACGATTTCTACCGTTGCATCTTCGCATTTTGCCTCGTCATATTTTGGCCATTCGGTAGCATTAAGCATACCTTCGAAGCCCGTAGTTACCCACAACTCCTCGGTTAAGTGAGGTGCAAATGGGTTAAGAAGTGTAATAAGTGTTTTAAACTCGCCGCGAGTGATAGAACCTTTTGCGGATATATCGTTAATAAGTGCCATCAATGCCGCGATTGCAGTGTTCATTTTAAGTTCATCAATATCAGAAGTTACCTTCTTTATAGTGCGATGGAATGCCGACTCTAATTCTTTAGAATATTCGTCGCCGTCAACCAAAATATCGGTAAGGCCTGCAATTCTCTCCAAGAAACGTTTGCAACCCTTGATAGATTTTTGACTCCAAGGTGCTGCCTTTTCGAAGTCGCCAATGAACATTTCGTAAAGACGCATTGTGTCTGCGCCGTAATCATTAACTATATCATCGGGGTTAACAACGTTGCCGCGAGATTTCGACATTTTCTCACCGTTCTCGCCAAGAATCATACCGTGACTTGTGCGCTTAGCATAAGGCTCGGCAGTTGGAACAACACCGATGTCATATAAGAATTTATGCCAGAAACGGCTATATAGCAAGTGCAAAGTGGTATGCTCCATACCGCCGTTGTACCAGTCAATGTTCATCCAATATTCTAGTGCCTCTTTAGATGCTAGTTCTTTATCGTTATGTGGGTCGCAATAGCGCAAGAAATACCACGAAGAACCTGCCCACTGAGGCATAGTGTCGGTTTCTCTTTTAGCAGCGCCGCCACAACATGGGCAAGTGGTGTTTACCCAATCGGTTATCTTTGAAAGTGGTGATTCACCTGTTTCACTTGGCTCATAAGAATTAACGTCAGGTAAGGTTAATGGCAACTGTTCTTCAGGTAATGCAACATAGCCACACTTTTCACAATGCACGATAGGAATAGGCTCGCCCCAATAACGTTGACGAGAGAAAACCCAGTCACGAAGTTTATAGTTAACCTTTGCGCCGCCAATGCCTTTTTCATTTAAGAACTCTAGCATTTTCTTTTTAGCATCCTCAACCGAAAGACCGTTTAGGAAGTCGGAATTGCAAAGGATACCTGTTTCGCAATCGGTAAATGCGGCGGCATTAACGTCCTCGCCACCCGAAACTACCTCGATAATAGGTAGGTCAAACTTTTTAGCAAACTCCCAGTCGCGAGTATCGTGGCCGGGCACAGCCATAATTGCACCTGTGCCATAAGAAATAAGCACATAATCCGAAATAAAAATCGGAATTTCAGTATTATTAACAGGGTTAATTGCCTTTACACCGCAAAGTTTAACACCTGTTTTTTCTTTTTGAAGTTCAGTACGCTCAAAATCTGATTTTCTTGCGGAAGCCTCTTGATAAGCACGAACTTCCTCTAAATTTTCAATCTTGTCAGCCCATTTTTTTAGTAAGGGATGCTCGGGTGACATAACCATATATGTTACACCAAAAAGTGTATCAGCACGGGTTGTATAAATTTCAAATTCATCGCCAATTGTTGTGTTGAACTTAACCTGTGTACCATAGGAACGGCCTATCCAGTTGCGTTGTTGGGTTTTAACTCGGTCAATAAAATCTACGGTATCAAGACCGTCTAGAAGCTTATCAGCATACTCGGTAATTTTAAGCATCCACTGGCTCTTAACCTTATGTACAACCTCGCTACCGCAACGCTCACAAACACCATTTACAACCTCTTCATTTGCAAGCACACACTTACAAGAAGTACACCAGTTAACCGCCATTTCCTTTTTGTATGCAAGACCCTTTTTATACAGTTGAAGGAAAATCCATTGTGTCCACTTATAATAATCGGGGTCAGTGGTATTAATTTCACGTGACCAGTCAAATGAAAATCCCAATGATTTTAACTGTTTTTTGAAGTTTGCAACATTGTTTTTTGTTACAAGCTCAGGATGGATATGGTTCTTTATAGCAAAGTTTTCAGTTGGCAAGCCAAAGGCATCCCAACCCATTGGATAAAGCACATTAAAGCCCTGTAAACGCTTTTTGCGAGAAACAATATCAAGTGCTGTATATGACCTCGGATGTCCTACATGAAGGCCTTGGCCCGATGGATACGGGAACTCAACCAATGCAAAAAATTTAGGCTTAGAATAATCATTTTCGGCGCAAAATGTGCCGTTTTCATCCCAAATATCTTGCCATTTCTTTTCAATATTTGTATATTCGTAACGCATTTTATCTCTCCTGTTCGTTATTCAAAAACTCAGTTAAATCGATTTGTGTGCCATCATTCC
>JAZNBX010000037.1:0-11248 GCA_045587265.1 Acutalibacteraceae bacterium
AATCGTTGTTTAATTTTCAAGGTTCAAGTATGCCGCCCGCATAGGGTCAGCTTGATTATATTACCACTTTTAATCCCTCTTGTCAACACTTTTTTTCAATTTTTTTAAACTTTTTTTAAAATTTTTACGACATTTCTATTAATTGTGTTTTTTCACAAATAAAAACACTATATACTGTCTATAATGACGAAAAATTTTTTCAAAATAACCAAAGCGTTTTTATATGAGTTTCTATATATACATATATAAAGGAGGGCTTGCGCCCTCCAAATATTTATCTTAAATCTTCAAAAAAACTTTGCAAGATTTCTTTACACTCGTCTTCTAGAATTCCGCCGTGGATTTCGGGAATTGAATTGTACTTAACAAGTGTTAAATCGCAGAGTGTGCCGAACGAGCCCGCC
Source organism: Acutalibacteraceae bacterium (assembly GCA_045587265.1). Lineage (GTDB taxonomy): Bacteria > Bacillota > Clostridia > Oscillospirales > Acutalibacteraceae > UMGS1532. The sequence goes on from JAZNBX010000037.1 coordinate 405, forward strand.
TTATTATCGTAAGCACCGTAGAACACCCTACTGAGTCTTGAATTTATAACCGCACCCGCGCACATTGGACAGGGCTCAAGGGTTACATACAAATCGCAATCGGTTAAGCGCCAACTGCCCAAATGCTTTGCCGCCTCATGAATTGCCTCAATTTCGGCGTGTGCTAAAGGCGAAAGCAGAGTTTCGCGCTTATTATAACCGCGACCTATAATTTTATCGTCCTTTACCACTACTGCGCCGACAGGAACTTCGCCCTCTTGTTTTGCTTTCTCGGCAAGAGCCAAAGCCTCGCGCATAAAAACATTACATTTCATAACGTCACCCCGCCAAATTTACTAATACGATTTTAAGAACCACGCTACATATATATATTATAATTGTAGGCGCGCTAAAAACCGTGCCGATTCTTTTTGAAAGGGATAGTTCCGACCCGTTATCTCTAGGTAGTGAGAACAGTTGCAAATCTTTTGCCTTTGCGATGCCCACAAAGCCCAAAAGAATCATTACAAAGAAGTAGGTGGAGTTGATGATAATTTCGGCACCGCCCAAAATACTTGCGAAGATGCTAAACAAGAATGCAAATCCGTTATTTATTAAATGCAGTAGCACCGCCGCCCAAACCGAGCCTGTTTTTACGGTAATGAAACCGAGGTACAAACCAATTATAAAAGCGAACGGTATCTGCTCTAAATTGCCGTGCATAATACCGAAAATTGCCGCCGATACGATTATCGCAAAGGTATCGCCAAACCTACGAAGGCTACCCAAAACGATACCTCGCAGAGCAAACTCCTCAACAAGTGCGGGCAAGATAGCACCGCCCAAGATAGAAATTATTGGGAAAAACCAACCTTTTAAAATGTCCGACTCGAAATCGGTGGGGGTTGACTCAATACCGATTGCGCTAAATACCGAACTGAACATTGAGCCGAGCACGTTTGCGAGCATACAAACGCCTAGCCCTACCAAAAGCAGTGGAACTAAAGTATCCTTTTTAGGTTTCCCGAAAGTGCAACAAGTTGAGGCGCTAGTACCCATCGGGCGCGCCATGATAATAAACGGAATGGTAAAAACCAAACTTGAAAGTGCGATTTGCAACATCCAAGTGATGCCATCGTCTGACAAAATTTCGGTTTTGCCTAAAAGCATTAAAATGAAAAGCAATATATACTGCAAAATCCAACTTACCGCCTCGCCGATTAAAAATGCACCGCCGATGCAGTTTGCCGCCCGTCTTATTCCCTTGCACTCTAAAACTTTTTTATCGTAATAAAAATTACTTTGCATATAAACACCTAGTTTAAAGAGGCGGAGTTTATCCGCCCCTTTTTTAATTATTCTTGGGTTTCTTCAGCCTCGTTGATTTCTTCTTCGATTATCTCGGTATCTTCCTCGATAACCTCAGGCTCGCCAACGTCGGCACTGTCTGCGTCGGGCGCATCGGGAAGAACGGTTTCTTCCTCTTCGTCGTGGTCAACGCAAGCAATCTGAAGCACATAAGCATTTTCGCCCTTGAACTTCATAACCCTTACACCCTTAGATGGACGGGCGAAGGTACTAATATCTTTTGCAGAAATTCTGATAATAACACCGTCGGATGCCATCATAATAATATCCTTGTCATCATCAACTGCAAGAACACCTGCAACATCGCCGTATTTTGCGGTGCGGTAGTTTGTGATACCCTTACCGCCTCTAGCCTGTACACGATAATCGTCAAAGTTAGAGCAACGACCGTAACCTGTTTCGGTGATGGTTAAAAGTTTAGTATCGTCGGTTACCTTTGCCATACCAACAACGAAGTCGCCCTCGCGGAGTCTTATTACCCTGACACCTCTTGCAGTTCTGCCAAGAGGACGGATAGCCGCCTCGTCGAACCTTATAGCCATACCTTTTTTGGTGGCAACTACAAGTTGGTCGCTACCGTCGGTAACGGTTACGAATGCGAGTTCATCGTCATCATCAATATTGATAGCAATAACACCTGTTTTGCGGATATGTTTATAAAGTGAAATAGCAGTTCTCTTGATAACACCCTTTTTGGTTACCATATTTACGTAGTTATCACTCTCGAACGGTGGTACGGGAAGCATAACAGTAATCTTTTCGCCTTCCATAAGTGGCAATAGATTTATAATGTTAAGACCCTTTGAGGTTCTGCTACCCTCGGGGATTTCGTAAGCCTTCATTCTATAAACACGACCAAGGTTACTGAATAGCATAATTGTATCGTGCGATGAGCAAACGAACATACTTTCAACGTTATCGTCGTCACGAGTGGTCATACCGATTATACCCTTACCGCCGCGGTTTTGCGCAGAATACTCGGCGCAAGGAATACGCTTGATATTACCGCGGACTGTTTTGGTAAGCACACAGTCTTCTACGGGGATAAGATCCTCAATATCCACGTCGCCCGAAACCATTGTGATTTCTGTTCTGCGGTCGTCATTGAATTTATCACGAAGGTTTAGCGCCTCGGTCTTAACAATGTCAAGCACCTTGGTTCTATCTGCAAGGATACCCTCGTACTCTTCAATTTTTGCATGTTTCTCGGCAAGTTCGTCCTCAATTTTCTGACGCTCCATACCGCTAAGTCTACCAAGTGGCATTTGAACGATTGCGGTGGTTTGGATATCATCAAGACTGAAACGCTCAGAAAGAGCCTCTTTTGCCTCGCCGACTGTTTTGCTACCACGGATAATTTTAATAACCTCGTCGATATAATCAAGCGCAATTTTGTAACCCTCTAAAATGTGGGCGCGCTCGCGTGCTTTTTTGAGGTCGAACGCGGTTCTTCTTGTAATAATTTCGCACTGATAGTCGATGTAGTTTTCGAGCATCTCTTTTAGGGTTAAGATTTTCGGTCTACCATCAACTAGCGCTAGCATAATTACGCCGAATGTGGTTTGAAGTTGTGTATAGGAGAACAAGTGGTTTAGAACTAGTTCGGGGCTAACGTCCCTTTTAACGATAAGTTCTATTCTGATACCATCTCTACCCGAAAGGTCAACACAGTCCTCAAGACCGTCTACACGCTTTTCGTCGATTAGGTCGTTAATTGACTTAACGAGTTCGAGTTTATTAACCATATAAGGAATTTCGGTAACGGTTATTTTGCTTCTGCCGCCCTTCATTTCCTCAACTGTAGTTTTAGCGCGAAGCACTACCCTACCACGACCTGTAGCGTAAGCGGCACGAATGCCCGAATGACCCATTATGATACCGCCTGTTGGGAAGTCGGGGCCCTTAATATGCTCGCAAATATCTTCCATAGTGGCATCGGGGTTGTCTATAAGACAGCACATACCGTCGATAACTTCGCCGAGATTATGTGGCGGAATTTTTGTTGCCATACCAACCGCAATACCGCTAGAGCCGTTAACAAGCAGTTGTGGGAAACGAGCAGGTAGAACGGTAGGCTCTTTAAGTCTATCGTCGTAGTTAGAAACAAAGTCAACTGTATCCTTATCAATATCGTCTAACATATGTAAGGAAAGTTTGCTCATTCTAGCCTCGGTATATCTGTAAGCCGCGGCGGCGTAACCATCGATAGAACCGAAGTTACCGTGTCCGTCTACTAACATATAACGAAGTGAGAAATCCTGTGCCATACGTACCATTGCATCGTAAACGCTGGCGTCGCCGTGTGGATGGTAACGACCAAGAACCGAACCTACCGTGTCGGCACACTTTCTGTATGCTTCATCAGGGGTCAGGCCGTTTTCGTACATTGTATAAAGTATGCGGCGATGAACAGGCTTTAAGCCGTCACGCACGTCGGGTAATGCGCGGGCAACAATAACCGACATTGAATATTCCAAGAACCTCTTTTTCATTTCCTCGGAAATTTCAACGTTAGTAATCTGTCCGTCAATATTTTCATTTTGAGTCATTAAAATTTCGTCGCTCATATTACTGTTCTTCCTTTACTTCATTCTGTGTGGAAAAATTAGTTAAATAATCTAAAACCTTGTCTATTTCCTCTTTGGTTTTATCCGCTATTGGTAAAAGCAGATGCTCGCTAGCAAAATAGATAATTATATAATCGTCTTCCCGTCTTATGTTACTTAAACCCTCGCCGACAATATTAAGTCTTTCTTCGCCGATAAAGGCGGTAATTTTGCCACGCTCTACCTCAATTTGTGCGGGTTTACCAAGATAGTTTTTCTTATAACTTTTTATGCGAAGTTTTGGTTCTAGCCAAAGAATTGCAACTATTACTGCCGAGGCAATTAGATAAAATAAGTTACGCGCGGTAATTTCTTTTATACTTATAGTTCCATAAACAGCGTTTGCGAAAACCAAAGCCATTAGTGAGGAAAGTATAATCTGCCTATTCCTTGCGGGTGCAAATAAACCTGAAAGTTTTATGCCTTTATCCAAAACCTCATCAGACAAGGTGTATGAAAAGTTTATTTTTTCCATTTTTCGTACCCTTAAATATCAAGGTTTTGCACGTACTGTGCATTTTCCTCGATAAACTCACGTCTTGGCTCAACCTCGTCGCCCATTAGCATTGAGATTGCGGCATCGGCTACCTCTGCATCCTCGATAGTAACCTTTAACATTGAGCGATTTTCGGGGTCCATAGTGGTTTCCCAAAGTTGCTCAGCATCCATTTCACCAAGACCTTTATAACGCTGAACGTTTGCCTTACCGCCTAACTGCTCGATATACATATCTCTTTCGGGGTCGGAATAAGCATAAAAGTGTTGCTTACCACGGCTAACCTTAAATAGTGGCGGTTGTGCGATGTAAAGGTGTCCTTCTGTAATAATCTCCGGCATAAAGCGGTAGAAGAAGGTCATCAAAAGTGTTGAAATATGCGCACCGTCTACGTCGGCATCGGCCATAATAATAACCTTGCCGTAACGGAGTTTAGAAATATCAAAGTTTTCTGCAATACCTGTGCCTAGAGAAATGATAACGGGCGAAAGTTTATCGTTACCGTAAACCTTATCAACCCTAACCTTTTCTACGTTGAGCATTTTACCCCAAAGAGCCAAGATTGCTTGAGTATTAGTATCTCTGCCTTTGATTGCAGAACCGCCCGCAGAATCTCCCTCAACTATAAAGAGTTCGGTTTCTTCGGGATTTTTGGAAATACAGTCTGCAAGTTTTTCGGGCATACGTTGACGACCCGAAATACCCGTCTTTTTACGTTCCAAATCACGTGCACGCTGAGCCGCTTCACGAGCGCCCGCCGCAGCAATACACTTATCCATAATAATTTTTGCTTCTTGTGGGTTATCCTCTAAATACTGTGCTAATTGGTCGGCAACCATTCCGTTTACCAAAGTACCGATAGCAGTATTACCGAGTTTTGCTTTTGTCTGACTTTCGAACTGTGCATCGGTAAGTTTTACCGAAACAACCGCAATTAAACCTTCTATAATATCATCGGCTTTAAGTTTAGCGTCGCTCTCTTTTAAGAATTTGAACTTTAGACCATACTTATTGATAGCACGAACCAAAGAATTTCTAAATGCGCTTTCGTGAGTACCGCCGTCAACAGTGTGCAAGGTGTTTGCAAAGGAAATTACACCGTCTCTTTGATAGCCTGTAGACCAAAGGAAAGCGATTTCTGCCGAAGAATCTTCGTTACTTGTATTAAGATAAATAACGTCGGAGTTAATTCTATCCTTTTTCTTTTGTTCAAGTAGATATTCTACGTAACTTTTAATACCGCCCTCAAAATGTAAGTCGTCTTCCCTATTATTTGGAACGTCGGTACGTAGGTCTTTTAGAACAACCCTGATACCTGCATTAAGGAATGCCTGCTCGCGCAAACGGGTAAGCAAAGTATCATAATCGTAAGTAGTTGTATCTGTGAAAATATCGGGGTCGGGTTTAAATGTAACTGTGGTACCCGACTCGTTAGTATCGCCGATAACCTCTAGTCCTGTTACGGCATTACCCTTTTCGTAACGTTGACGGTGAATATGTGTGCCGTCTTTTACTTCAACCTCTAACCAAGAGGAAAGAGCATTAACAACCGAGGCACCAACGCCGTGCAAACCGCCCGAAACTTTATAACCGCTACCGCCGAACTTACCGCCCGCGTGCAAAATTGTAAATACAACGGTTACGGTAGGAATGCCCTTTTGTGGATGGATACCTACAGGAATACCACGTCCGTTATCGGTAACCCTAATTATTCCGTCATCAAGTAGTTCTACTGTGATTTTATCGCAATAGCCTGCCAAGGTTTCGTCGATAGAGTTATCAACTATCTCGTAAACCAAGTGGTGTAGACCACGCTCGCCGGTTGAACCGATATACATACCGGGTCTTTTTCTAACCGCCTCTAATCCTTCCAAGACCTGTATGGAATTTTCGTCATAAGATTCCATTACTTGCTCGTTAATGTTATTGCTCATTATAATTTTCCTCCATTTTTATCAATGGTTTTTTGTTTTTATTTATACAACTTTTAGCCTAAAACAAAAGTTTTATCGTTTGCACGTTTTTCTAACGTTTTGGGCGAAAGTTGGGTTATATAAACCTTATCGTGTCTTTGTTTATTACTGCTTACCACGAATGACCTCGGCAATTCGTAACTGACGTTTACGACCCGACCGCTTTTTTCTGCTTTTTGCAAAAAATCGCGTGAGTCTTTTTTAACGGTTACCTTATCAATATCAAATATGCCGATTATATCGTCACTTCGAATAAGCGTGTTGCCTCCTAAATGTATATACATAGGTTAAGCCTTACCTTTTCTTAATACTTTTCCACCATTCACGTGGAAAACCTTGCCTTTTTTAAGACGCTCTATTGTAGCCGAATCGCAACAAGTAATAAAAACCTGCCAATTTTTTATGTGGTTTAAAATATAATCCTGTCGCTTTTCGTCGAGTTCACTCATAACGTCGTCTAAAAGCGCTACGGGTTGCTCGCCACAAATTTCTTTAAGCATTTCGGCCTCGGCTAATTTAACCGCGATAATTATACTGCGCTGTTGCCCTTGCGAACCGAAATTTTTAGCCGATATGCCGTTTATTAAAAACTCAATATCGTCGCGGTGGGGTCCAACACTTGTTGTGCCAAATAAAATATCGTTTTCTCGGTTTTTCTTTAGCCTTTTTAAAAGTCCGTCCTCACTGCCGTCGTACCCGTGGCAAATATACTCAATGTCAATTTTTTCGCGACTGTCGGTAAACTCCTCAAAAATAGTGGGAAGATACTGCATAAGCCTTAAAATATATCTGCGCCGAGTATTTACTATGTAAGCGCCGAACTTTGCGAGTGCTATATCATATTCCTCAACTAAATCTGCAAGGTTTGGCGTCTTTTTAATCTGTTTTAAAAGATTATTTCTTTGCGCCAAAATACGATTGTATTTTTTAAGGTTTTTACTATAAAGCGGATACATAGAACCAATACCGCTATTTAAAAACCTTCGTCTATCCTCGGGGCTTTCCTTAATAATAGAAAGTAGGTCGGGCGAAAATACAACTATGTGGCACTGCTCGCCTATCTCGGTCGTACTTTTAAGATTAACTCCGTTTAAAGATATTTTGCGGTGCTGTTCTATTTCAATTTCCGCCTCTTGCTCTCTTTCGTGTGAATAAAAGCAAATTTTAAGTTTTGCTTTCGGCTTTTCAAAACCTATAAGTTCGCTATCCTTTGAGCCACGAAAACTTCTCTCACCCGAAAACAGATAAATACCTTCGATTAAATTAGTTTTGCCCTGCGCGTTCTCGCCGCAAATTATATTTATTCCTTTTGCGGGGGTAATTTCTTTATCTATTAAATTGCGGTAGTTTATAAATTTGTATTTTTTAATATACATTTATTCCACCAAAAAGGTTTTATTATTATATTCCACCGTATCGCCGGCCCTTAATTTTTTACCTCTCATTAAGCAGGTTTCTCCGTTTACCTTAACCTCGCCGTCTTTTATTAAAAATTTAGCGTGGCCACCGGTTGAAGCCTCTCCCGTGAGTTTAAGTAAATCATCAAGTCTTATATATTCGGTGGTTATTTTAACATTAGTCATTTCTAATCCTCATAGGCATTACAACGTATAGAAAATCGTCGCCCGAAACGCCTTTAATTTGAATTGGTGCGATTTCTCCGTTTAAGGTCATAACAACCTCATCGGTTTCTGCAGCACGTAGAGCCTCTAACATAAATCTTGCATTAAAGCCAAACTCTAAATTACTGCCGTCCTTTTCAATAGGACAACTATCGCTTGCTCTACCAACTGTAGTAGCACAAGTAAATTTAATTTCTTCTTCGGTAATGTTACATCTTACAGGTGTATTATTTGGATTATTGATAATAAGCGAAATACGCTCGATAGCATCAATAACCTCACTTGTATTTACACGAAGTTCGGTTGAATGTTCTTTTTTTATTACTGAATTATAATCTAAATAAGTACCGTCAATTAAACGTGAAACTAAATGATAACCATTTATTTCAAAACTAATGTGGTTTTTAGCAACACAAATATCAATAATTTCGTTTTCATTTTCAATCATACGAAATACTTCATTTATAGATTTACCAGTAATAACAAAACTTAGCGGAATTGGGTTTTTAGCAGTTTCTTTTCTGATAGCAATTCTAAGGCCGTCAAGAGCAACTAATTTAATATAATCACGCTCAACCTCAAAATAGATACCTGTATACATTGGCATTGTGCTTTCTTCAACAACTGCAAAAACAGTCTGTCTTACCATAGCCTTTAACATAGAACCGGGTAACTTTAGTTCATTACCGCCTGCAGCAGATGGAATTTCGGGAAAATCGCTAGCGTCGATACCTACAATATCAAAATGTGATGCGCCACAGGAAATATGACAAACTAAACGAGCATCAACCTCAATCATAATTTCATCGCTTGGCATTTTTCTGATAATATCTAAAAGAAGTTTTGCAGGTAAAACAATATCTCCCGCCTCAAAACACTTTATAGGTAAAACTTTTTTAATACCAATTTCAAAGTTATATGCCGCCATTGTAAGAATACCTTCCTCTGCCGAGAAAAGAATACCCTCTAAAACAGGCACACTTGACCTTTGTGCTACTGCACGGGATAATTTTGAAACTGCATCTGAAATATTGTGTTTATCAACCACGAATTTCATAAAAATACTCCTTCTAAAAGAAATTTTAAAATTTTTAAAAAAGAAAAATTTTTCTATAATATATATAGTATATATTAGTATCTATAATAAGGGGGTTGCAAAACGTGGAAAACCTCGATTTGCGTGATTGTTATGCGAAAAACCGCAAATTTTTAAAAGTGGAAAAAATTTTGATAAATTTTGGATAATGTTGAAAGTTTTTACCCTTTCCACCACTTGTGGAAAACTAATATGTGAATTAGGTTGAAAAGTGGAAAAAATGGGGCAAAACTTTTTAGAGTTTATTGGAACTTTTTAAGGTTGTCCATAATGCCGTTTATGGTCTTTTTATCCTGCATATTTTCTTTCATACGTTGTTCTATTTTCTTAATAGCATGGCCAACGGATGAATGGTCCATTTTAAACTCTTTAGAAATCTGTGTTACCGAAATACTTGTAAGTTTAGAAATGATATACATACAAACGTGTCTGGCAAATGCAACGTCTGCCTGCCTTTTTCTAGACCTTATATCACTTTCACTAACTGTTAGCGCACGGCTTACTTCAGAAACTATCCTTGTAATATCAATAGGGTCAGGTTTTGACTCAATCGTTATATTTCTTATGTATCCTTGAATGGTTGTAATAGACGGAATTGTTTTGTGTAAATTATAGTAAGCATATACCTGATTGATAATACCCTCAATCTGTCTTATGTTTTCTTTAATCTGTTCTGCAATGTAATAAACAATATCTTCATCTAAAGTAAAACCAAGGTTGCTTGCCTTTTTCCTAGCAATACCAATTCTGGTTTCAAGGTCTGGTGTAGAAATATCTGTCATAACGCCTTTTTCAAATCTAGAACGTAAGCGAATATCAAGCCCGTTAATATCCTTTGGCGCGCGGTCTGAAGTTATAACTACCTGCCTATTGTATAAAGAAAGCGAATTAATTGTGTTAAATAGTTCCTCTTGTGACGATTCTTTATTTTCGATAAACTGAATATCATCAATAAGCAAAACGTCTGCCGACCTGAACTTTGTATGGAAAAGTTTAATTGTACCTGCTTGCAACGACTCAATAAAATCATTAACAAAGTCTTCGCAACAAATGTACTCAATTTTCTTATTAGGATATTTTTCTTTAATCTTATTTTTAATAGCGAACATTAAGTGGGTTTTACCAACACCGCTTGAGCCATAAATTAGCAAAGGATTGTAATAATTGTTTGAGGGGTCCTCTGCAACCGCCATGGCAGCCGCGTGAGCATATCTGTTAGAGTTACCCAAAACAAAGTTGTCAAAAGTGTAGCCCTTACCAATTGACACGGTAGGAGATTCCGCTTGGATTGGTTGATTAACAGTTTCGAGGGTTCTTGTATCAACGTCGCTAACGACGTACTGAATATCAACCAAGGTACCTAAAATATCCTGAACCGATGCCTGCAACTTTTCTTGATAGGTGTTTTCCACAACGTCCCTATGAAAAGTTGTAGGAAGTAATATGTAAAGAGTAGAATCTTTTAAATCAATTATCGTGGCATCTTTTAGCCAAGTATTATAACCCGGTTCTGTAATTCTGCCGGTTTCCTTCATCTGCGCCGAAATGGCAACCCAAAGGTCAGAATAAGATTTCATACAAATTTATCTCCTTATATATTTATATAATATATATTTAATATAATAATACATATATAATAATAGCAGATATTCTATGGTTTAGCAATACTTTTTTATTAATTTTTTAAAAAAACGCGAAAAAAGG